>NZ_JBMPGU010000016.1:0-76120 GCF_049323015.1 Thalassococcus sp. BH17M4-6 | reverse complement strand
GTCGCCCGCCGCCGGGACGGTCAAGGAGATCAAGGTCAGCGAAGGCGACACCGTGTCCGAGGGATCGGTCATCATGGTGTTCGAAGGCGCCGACGCCGATGACGGCAAGGCCGAGGAGGCGCCGAAAGGGGCCGATGAGGCGCCCAGGGAAGCCCCGAAATCCGTGGCCGCCTCGGGCACCGCGTCGGGCAAGGGCGATGTGCATGGCGAGGTTGTCGTTCTGGGCTCCGGCCCCGGCGGCTACACCGCGGCCTTCCGTGCGGCGGATCTGGGCAAGAGCGTCGTGCTCATTGAAAAGTACCCCTCCCTGGGCGGTGTCTGCCTCAACGTCGGCTGTATCCCGTCCAAGGCGCTCTTGCACGTGGCCAAGGTCATCACCGAGGCCGAGGAGATGGGCAGCCACGGCATCAGCTTCGGCAAGCCCAAGATCAAGCTCGACGATCTGCGCGACTTCAAGGACGGCGTCGTCAACCAGCTGACCGGGGGGCTTTCCGGGCTCGCCAAGGCGCGCAAGGTGCAGGTCGTGCAGGGCTATGGCAAGTTCACCGGCCCCAACATGATCGAGGTCGAGGGCGATGACGGCACCAAGACCGTCAGCTTCGACCAGTGCATCATCGCCGCCGGGTCCGAGCCGGTGGAGCTGCCCTTCATCCCGCATGACGACGAGCGGGTGATCGACAGCACCGGCGCGCTCGAACTCAAGGACATCCCGAAACGGATGCTGGTTCTGGGCGGCGGCATCATCGGTCTGGAAATGGCCTGCGTCTACGACGCGCTGGGGTCCAAGGTCACGGTCGTCGAACTGATGGACCAGATCATTCCCGGCGCCGACAAGGACGTGGTCAAGCCGCTGATGACCCGGATCAAGGGCCGGTACGAGAACATCCTGCTCAAGACCAAGGTCAAGAACGTCGAGGCCCAGAAAGGCGGGCTCAAGGTGACGTTCGAGGACGACAAGGGCGAAGAATCCACCGACACGTTCGACAAGGTGCTGGTGGCCGTGGGCCGCAAGCCCAACGGCAAGCTGATCGACGCCGAGGCGGCGGGGGTCGCTGTGGACGACCGCGGCTTTATCGCCGTGGACAACCAGCAGCGCACCGGTGTCAGCCATATCTTCGCCATCGGCGACGTCGTGGGCCAGCCGATGCTGGCGCACAAGGCGGTGCACGAAGGCAAGGTCGCGGCCGAGGTCTGTGCCGGTGAAAAGCGGTTCTTCGACGCGAAGCTCATCCCGTCGGTCGCCTATACCGACCCCGAGGTCGCCTGGTGCGGGCTCACCGAAACCGAGGCCAAGGCCCAGGGCGTCAAATACGAAAAAGGCGTCTTCCCCTGGGCCGCATCGGGGCGGTCCCTGTCCAACGGGCGCAGCGAAGGCATGACAAAGCTCCTCTTCGACCCCGAAGATGACCGCGTCATCGGCTGCTGCATCGTCGGCACCAACGCGGGCGACCTGATCTCGGAGGCCGCGCTGGCCATCGAAATGGGCGCCGACGCCGTCGACCTCGGACACACAATCCACCCACACCCGACCCTCTCGGAAACCGTCAACTTCGCCGCAGAAATGTTCGAAGGCACAATCACCGACCTCATGCCGCCAAAAAAGAAAAAATAGAGGACAGAACTGGCCTGCAAGCCAGGCACGCGACACCGCAAACCGTAAGAGAGAAGGAAGACACAGATGACCAAGAAGACACCGGACAGCTATGCAGAATTCATGAAAATGTTCGATCCCGAGAATATTTCGAACATGTTCAATCCGCAGGCGATGATGGAGCATTGGGGCGTCAAGACATCCGAATTCGATGCCCAGGAAACCGTGCGGAAGGCACAGGACAAGTTTGACGCGATGGCAAAGGCGAACGAAGCCGCCGCCGCGTCCTATCGCGACCTCATGGAGAAGCAGATGCAGATTTTCCATGATGTCACCGCCGAAGCCATGGCGCATATCAAGACCGGTACGGCGCAGGACGCAGAAGAGGTCTATCATCAGGCCGTGAAGCGGGCACTCGACGTCATGACCGAGTTGTCGGAAAACGTGCGCAAGGCCAATGAGCAAGCCTACGAGGCGATCCGGGCCGAGGTCGATAAGGCGATCAAGGAACTCAAATCCTAGGCGACCAGTCGTACGAAGGCCTCGCTTCCATCTGACACGAAGGGTCGGAAGCGGGGTTTCGTCCGGTGCGGCACGCATACCAGCGAAACGGGTTAGGACCAAGCGAATGGCTCAGACAGGTAGACAGCGGATCCTCGTCCTTGGCGGCGGCTTTGCCGGCATGTTCGCCGCAGGGGAACTGCAACGACGGCTTGGCACGAGCGCCGACATCGAGTTGATAAACGAGGTCAATTACTTTGTTTTTCAGCCGCTTCTGCCCGAGGTTGCAGCGGCCGCGATTTCCACGCGGGATGCGGTGGCGCCGTTGCGGCAATTGCTGCCGGGCGTCAAGGTCCGGCAGGCGCAGATCTTCGATGTGGATCTGGACCGGCGCATCGTCACGATTTTTCAGGGCGTGCAGCGCCGCTACACGGAAGTGGCCTATGATCACCTTGTCATCGCCTTGGGCCAGTCGGTGGATCTGTCCGGCTTTCCCGGCCTGGCCGACCACGCGCTGACGATCAAGACGCTGAGCGACGCGCACAAATTGCGCAACCATGTCATCGACAGGCTGGAGCACGCGGACATCACCGCATTGCCCGAGGTGAAGAAAGAGCTTTTGACATTCACCATTGTCGGCGGCGGCTTTTCCGGTGTCGAAACCGCCGGCGAAATGCGCGATCTGATCACCAAATCGCTCAAGTATTATTCGAATATCGATGCCAGCGAGGTCCGCATCCTGGTGATCGAGTTCGCAGATCGGATTCTGGCCGAACTGGCACCGTCCCTGGGCGAATACGCCAGAACGTTTTTTGAGCGGCAGGGAATAGAGGTGATGCTTGAAACCGGCGTGAAAGAGGCCACCGGAACCCAGATCGAAACCACCAAAGGCGACGTGATCGGAACCCGGACCATCGTCGCCACGATCGGCAATGCCCCCTCCGCCCTGGTTCAGAAAATGGATCTTCCTCAGGCGCACGGTCGCATCAAGACGGATCGCAAGATGCGGGTCGAAAACTCGGCCAATGTCTGGGCGCTTGGGGATGCCGCCCTGATCCCGCTGCGGGACGATCCGACCGAACGCCATCACTGGGCCCCGCCAACGGCGCAATTCGCGGTTCGCGAGGCACGCACACTGGCGCAGAACATCGAGGCGGTTTTCGATGGCCGCGAACCCGAGGATTTTGTCTACCAGTCCAAGGGGGCGATGGCATCGCTCGGCGCCGGGCGCGGTGTGGCCGAAGTTTACGGGATACGGCTTTCGGGGCGGAAGGCATGGCTGCTTTGGCGGATGTACTATCTGTCCTTCGTGCCGGGTTTCGCGACCAAGATCCGGATTGCGGCGAACTGGATACTGGATGCCGTGCTGGGCCGCAGCATCGTGCAGACCGGCTCTGGAAGCCCAATCGGCACGCGGTACGTCCACTACCGCAAAGGTGACCGGATCTTTGAAACCGGCAATCGCGCGGATGGGTTTTACATCGTGGTGAAAGGGGCCGTCGAACTCACCATTCCGGGCAGGGACGGCCATGAGGACAGTGTACAGGAGATTGGCGCCAAAGGGCATTTCGGCGACCGGGTTCTGTTGGGCGAAGGACTGCGGACAGGTACGGTGCGCGCACTTGAGGCCACCGAGATTCTCGTTGTCGGGGCAGAGGATTTCAAACGGATCGTGGCAGCGATGCCCGTTCTTGACGACTATTTCGACCAGTATTTCGCGTCCGTCTATCATCAGTCGAAACCTGGCGTTCAGATTTGAAAAAGAGCGGGACTGCTGCGTTGGTCCGGTGGTCACGAGAGGTTGTCCGGTCGGCGATATTGGTTATGCGGCGGCATCGAACAAGTCGGAGATGACTCTGAACGTTGCTGTCGCATCAGTTCGGTTGCGCCCCTGGGTCGGGGCGTCGGTAGCAGGTCGCCGCTCGTCAAGAGATCTCGGTCAGCCGATATGATTGCTCTGGCGGGCTGGTCTGGCGCAGTCGGTCTGTTTGCCATGCCAAAGCTCTTTCATGAAATCCGTCGGGACCCTGTTTCGGTCCGTGGTCAGCCCGTCCGGAACCGCGTCTTGCCGGAATTCCTCCGTCCGTTTCTGTCCCATGGTCAGGCCCTTTGTTGCGGTAAATGCGATCAAAAGAGCGGCAACAAATGTAGACACGCTCAAGGGTAGGGTGGCCAGAAGGGACGACCCCATCCCAAACAAAACGGCCCGGGGCAAGCCCCGGGCCGGTCTCATGTCCTCAAGCAGTCTGCGCTTATTGCGAGGACGCCAGTTCCTTCGGCATCTTGAAGGTCCAGAGCAGGCCGCCCTGGTTCAGGAAGTTTACCTTCTTGGCGACCTCACCACCCCAGAGCGGCACGGCGCCGCCCCAGCCCGAGATCACCGAAACGTACTGTTCGCCGTCCATTTCCCAGGTCACGGGCTGGCCGACGATGCCTGAGCCGGTCTGGAAGGACCACAGCTTCTCGCCGGTTTCGTCATCCAGCGCGATGAACTCGCCTTCGGGCGTGCCAAAGAACACCAGGCCACCCGCGGTGGTCATCACGCCGCCCCAAAGCGGGGCATCGTTCTTGTATTCCCACTTCCATTCGCCGGTATCGGGGTCGATCGCCTTGAGCGAGCCGATGTGATCCTCGTAGTTGGGCTTGATAGTAAAGCCCGAGCCAAGGTAGGCGGCGCCTTTCTTGTAGGTGATGGGCTCGTTCCAGATGTCCATGCCCCATTCGTTAGAGGGCACGTAGAAATTGCCGGTGCGCTGCGAGAACGCCATCGGCATCCAGTTCTTGCCTCCCAGGAAGGACGGAGAGGAGAACACCACCTCACCCTTGTTGCCCTCGACCGCTTCGGAGGGATCGCCGGGGCGGTTATCCTCGACGAACATCGGGCGGCCGGTGTCGTCGATGCCCTCGGCCCAGGTGATGTCCTTGACGAAGGGATGGGCCGAGACAAAGGCGCCGTCTTCGCGGTTGAGCACGTAGAAGAAACCGTTCCGGTCGGCGGTGGCGTAGCGCATGTTGCCGTCGCGGTCGGTATAGGCCACGACCTCGTTCACGCCGTCATAGTCCCAGCCTTCGCGCGGGGTAGTCTGGAAATGCCACTTGATCTCGCCGGTGGCCGGATCGATGCCCAGGCGGCTGGCGGCATAGAGGTTGTCGCCGGAATTGTCGTCGGTGGGCTGGCCCGCGTTGCGCAGGTGGCTGTTCCAGGGCGCGGGGTTGCCGGTGCCGAAGACCAGCGTGTCGGTGTCGGCATCGTAGGAGCCGCCCAGCCACGTGGCGCCGCCGCCGGTTTTCCACATGTCGCCCGGCCAGGTGGCGTTGAGCGTGCCGGTCATGGTGGATTCTTCGCCGTTGAGCGTGCCCATGTGGCCTTCGATCACCGGGCGGGTCCAGACCAGATCGCCGGTGTCGGCGTCGCGTGCCTGCACTTCGCCGACGATGCCGAATTCACCCCCCGAATTGCCGGTGATGATCAGCCCGTCGACGATCAGCGGGGCAGCGGTGTAGGAATAGCCCGCCTTGTAATCGGCGATCTTGTCACGCCACACCACGTCGCCGGTCTTGAGGTCCAGCGCCACGATGCGCGCGTCCAGCGTGCCGAAAAAGATCTTGTCGCCATAGATCGCGGCACCCCGGTTGACCACGTCACAGCAGGGCAGGATGCCTTCGGGCAGGCGGGCGTCGTACTGCCACAATTCCTTGCCGGTCATCACGTCGATGGCATAAAGCCGCGAATAGGACCCGGTGATGTACATCACGCCGTCGTAGATCAGCGGCTGGGTTTCCTGCCCGCGCTGCTTTTCACCGCCCAGTGAAAACGCCCAGGCCGGAACCATCTTGTCGACGTTGTCGCGGTTGATCATGTCGAGCGGCGAATATCGCTGCAGATCGCGGCCCATGCCGTTGGTGACGACCTGGCCGGTCATCTCGCGGTCATTGGCGATCATCTCTTCTGTCACATTGGCCCCGGCTGCGCCCGCAACCAGGATCCCCGCTGTGACGGCGGCGATGAAACGGTTCATGGTATCCTCCCTAAGGTCTGTCGTTCCCGACCGCCCGTCGCATGCGGGGGGCCTCTGGCGGGGAAGGTACAAAGCCGGGGCGCTTGGCGGATACGGCGCTTTGGTCGTACGACCCTTCGACCCTTGACAAGGCCCGGATTCGTCAGGGTGGAATCGTCGCAAAAGTCGCCAGAAACGGCGCGAAACGCGGGTTTCAGAAGGATTTCAGAGCTCAAATGCGGGATCCGGCCGCGAAAACCGCCACATTGTGCTTTGGTCGCAGATGCGCCGCAGGGCTCAGAATGAGGGGGCGTAGCGCCAGTTGTCAGCGTCCGGCGTGACCTCGTCGGGGTCGTACCCCGAGGCCCGAAGCCGTTGCGCGATGTCGAGGCCCGCCTCTGCCGCCTGATCGACGAACGCGCGACCGGCGTCCGCGTCGCGGGCGATGCCGTGACCGCGGATGAGGTTGAGGCCGTGGTTGAACTGCCCGACCGGATCGCCCGCCAGCGCCGCCTGCCTGTCCCACCGGGCAGCAGCGTCGGGGTTGTACTCGGCGCCCAGCCCGTTGTTGTCCAGCTGGCTCATCCAGGTCATCGCGCCGGTATAGCCCGCCTCGGCACAGCGGCGGAACAGTGCGCGCGCGGCGGCATGATTGCCGGATTTCGTGAGCATGTAGCCCGACGCGCAGGTGACCATGTCGGTCGCGCCATTGTCGGAATTCTCGATCACCCGCTGCCAGGTCATCTCGTCGGGGTTCAGCGTTCCCAGCGCGTCGCTTTGGGTTTCCTGCGCCCGGGCGGGACCAAGGGCGGGCAGGGCGAGGCAAAGTGCCATGACAAGGCGGCAGGACATCGGCAACACTCCTTCTTTGCGGATAAACTATCACGGGGCGCGGCATTGTCGAAGCCTCGACCGGCAGGCTCAGTCCGTGGGGCGGAAGGCAGCGCCCCAGGGGAAGCGTCCGACCGGGATACTCTTGATCGCCTCGCGGTCGGCCACGTCGATCACGGTGACATCGCCCGAAACGCCGTTGGTCGTGAAAAGCAGGCTGCGATCGGCATTGAACGCCATGTGCCAGACGCGGCGACCGACCAGGATGTAATCCTCGACCTCGTAGGTGTCGGCATCGACCACGGCAACGTGGTTCGACGGGCCAAGTGCGACGAAGGCGTGGCTGTCGCCCTCGCTGAATTCAAAGCCCACAGGCTGGATCAGCGAGGGCAGGATGCGCGGCAGTTCAAAGGTGATCTTGGCCTTCTCGGCCTTGGTCGCCACGTCGAAGACGGTGATCGAGCCGCCAATCTCGGAACTGACCCAAAGCTCGGCCCCGTCCTTGACGAATTCGGCGTGGCGGGGGCGGGAATCGACCAGCGTGTTGGCGATCAGATCGCCCGTCGCGGTGTCGATCCAATGCGCCATGTTGGTGGTTTCCGACGTGGTGATCGCGATGGTGCCGTCCGGCGAAACCGCCATGCCTTCGGGTTCGATCCCGACGTTGATCTGGCGCACGACATGGCGGGTTTCGGTGTCGACGACGGTGGTGATCGCGTCATCCTCGTTGGCGATGTAAAGGTGTCGGTTGTCGGGATGCAGGGCGAACTGTTCGGGATCCTCGCCCGAGGGCAGATCATGCAGGATCTCGCCCGTGTCAGGATCCATCACCTGCACCGCATCTGAATCCGAGGCGCAGATATAGACCACGGAATGGTCATGCGAAAAGGTGATGCCGCGTGGGCGGTCGCCGGTGGGGATGGTGCGCGTTACCGCAAGCGTGTCGATGTCGATCACGCTGATCGTGTCGTCCTTTTCGTTGGTCACCCAGATTTCATCCGCCGCAACGGGGACGGCGGCCAGGGCCATCAGGAGCGTCAGGCCAGACAGGCGGTTCAGCGAAAGGCGGTGCATTCGGACTCCGTGATATCAAGGCCCAGGGTGTCGAGTGGATTGGTCTGGTGCAGGAACCCGTCAAGCGGCGCCTGCGCGGCCAGACCGCGCGGATGGGCCAGCGCAATGGGCTGGCGCAGCTGGCCGTTCCAGCCGCGAAAGGTCAGCGGCGCGCCCTTGAAGCCCGCGAGTTCGAAATCGTCGCCCAGCAGGTAGCCGCGCACGCTGGCGGCGTCGCCTTTGCTGGTGCGTGTCACCGCCTCTCCGATCGCGCGAACGGCGGCCCAGGCGGCATAGTCCTCATCCCGCATGTCGCGGCCTGCCTGATCGCGGAACCGGGTCTGAAGTTGCAGCGCGCCCCATTGTTCGATGACCGGCGCCCAGGCGGACGGCACCAGCCCCTCGGACCCGACGACCGGGCGCGGCAGCCAGGTGTTGTAAAGCATGTAGCGCCCGAAATCGCGCGCCTCGTCCGCGACGATCAGCACGTCGAAGGCACCCAGCCCCTGGGTAAGGCTCGCGACCTCGGTCGACGCGCTGCGGCGCAGATCGGCCTGCAGGGTCCAGTCCGCGCGGCTGCCGATCTCGAGCCCGAATTTGTGCACCGATGCCTCGATCGCCTCGGCAAAGGCCAGATCGTCGGCGTAGGGGCCGGTGACCAGCGCCAGATCGCGCCAGCGCCGCTGCACCAGAAGCTGCACCAGCGCATCCGCCAGCATGGCGCGGGACGGAATGGTATGCAGCAGGTTGGCGCGACAGTCCCCGTCCCGCAGCGCCACGTCAGGCGCTGCCACGTTGAAAAGCAGCGCGCCCTTTGCGTCGGCCCGGTCGGCGGCGGCCAGCACGGCATTTTTCGGTGCATCGACCAGCAGCAGGTCGGTCGTGGCAATAGCCGCGTCCACCGCGGCGGTCCAGTCTCCGCCCTCGGGCACGGTGACGGCCTCCATCGCGTAGCTCTGGCCCAGGAATCGCCCCGTCGTCGCGTTTTCGTCAATGGCCAGGGCCGCGCCCGCCAGGCCCAGATCCACGGGCGGCACCTCCAGCTCCGACAGGTTGGGCGGCGGCCCAACGCTCAGTTTGAGATAGGCGATCCTGACCTCGACCGCCTGCGCGGCGCCGGTGGTCAGGCACAGGCCTAGAACACCCGCGATGATCGATTTCAGGCTGAACATTGGCTACGGCTCCTCCACGCCTCGCGGACGGTACGTTGGCGGGCGGATCGCGCAAATACGACCAATGTCCTGCGCCAAATCCGCCGTGCGGGGGGTGTTTCGCACCAAAGTCCTATTCCGGGGGGCGGGGCGGGTCCGTATCACTTGGGGCGAGAGGCACGACGCTGTCCGTTCGCGCCGAGAGAGGAGTTATCATGGACCATCTGCCCCCCCTTCCGACCCGGATCGCCCGGACCGCTGCCGCCGCCGGGGCGTTCGTGCTGGCCGCCACGCTGGTCCTTGCCCATGGCGATGTCGCGCCGCAGCCGGTCGATACCGATGCGCTGCCCGATGTCGGCGAAGAGTGGCTGACCGAAAATCCCTACCGTGCCGACGCGGCCGGCGAAGAGGTCTGGGCCGCCGCGGTCGAGATCGGCGCTTCGGGCTACAACCAGAACTGCGCGCGCTGCCACGGGCTCGAGGTCGTGTCGGGCGGGCTGGCCCCCGATCTGCGGTTCCTGGAGGCGGAGGAATACGGGGATGAATGGTACGTCGAACGTTTCCGCACCGGCTATACCCAGAACGGCACGACCAAGATGCCGGCCTTTGGCGAGCTTCTGGGCCAGAAGGCCGCCTGGGCGATCCGGACCTACATCGAAACCCGGCCCGATGGTGACAGCATTGCCGAATACGAGGCCGAACTGGCCGAACTGCGCGACACGCTCAAGGACGGCAGCGCCGACCGGGATGCGGCGCAGGCGCGTCTGGCGGAAATCGCGGGTGAGATCGAAACCCTTTCCGGCGCACCGGTGGCCGACAGCGTAGCCTACCGCGCCGCGAACCAGCTGGCCGCAGGCAACGATCAGGACAAGGCCGCCGAGACTCTGACCATCGGCCTGTCTGCGGCGCATTGAGTGCTGCGATGATGCCCCCTGTAACAGGCATATCCGCATGATGCCGTCTCTCCCCGGTTGTGCGGTTTTGGCGTCGGTCCTTTGGGCCGGCGCCGTTTTCGCGGCGGATCCCTGCGCTGATTACGTGCCACAACCCAAGCCGCAGAACGCAAGCCGCGACATCGTCGGGCAGGACATCGACACGATCCTGGAGCGCGGCTATCTGCGCTTTGCGGTCTACGAGGATTTCGCGCCCTATTCCTGGCAGGACGGGGCCGAGCCGCGCGGCGTCGACGTGGAACTGGCCCGGCTGGTGGCGCAGGATCTGGGCGTCGAGGCGCGGTTCGATTTCGTCGCCGCCGCTGAGACGCTTCAAACGGATCTGCGCAGCTATATCTGGCAGGGCCCGGTGGTGGGTGGCAGCGTGTCCAACGTGATGATGCACGTGCCCTTCGATCCCAGCTTTGCCTGCCGGGTCGAGCAGGTGACCTTTACCGGGCTTTACATGCAGGACAGGATCGCCATCGCCTATGACGAAGGATATTACGAGGGCGCGAAACCCGTCCCCGCCTATTTCCGTTTCGATACCGTCGGGGTGGAAAACGATTCGCTGTCGGATTTCTACCTGTCGAGCTTTGCGGGCGGACAGACCCGCGCCGGGGTGCGACGGTTTGCGGATGTCGGCGCCGCGATGGAGAGCCTCGCCGCCGGAGAGATCAACGCCGTCATGGCCCCGCGCGTGCAGCTGGAACATGGGTTGACCGAGGGCATCGCGGTGCATGAACCGCCGCTGCCGGGGCTTGCCAAGTCAAGCTGGAACGTCGGGGTCGCACTGCATTTCGCCTACAAACCGCTGGGCTACGCGGTCGATGACGCGATCCGCAAGGTGATCGAGGACGGGCGCCTGGCGCAGGTGTTTCAGGACTACGGCCTGACCTTTCAGGAAGCGTCCTGGTAGCGGTCAGACGCTGATGACATCGCCCTCTGCCGAGACGCAGACGATCCGGCCAAGGCCTGCGTTCCGCTTCAGGCGGCCAAGCTCCTTTCGCGACATGAACACCGCCGCCGTTGACAGCGCATCGGCCAGCGTGGCCGTCGGGGCGGCGATGCTGACGGTGGACCATACCGGAGCCTGACCGCGCGGATTGAGGATATGGGTCGCATTTGCCCCCAGCCGCAGCGCCCCGGGGCTGGATGTGGCGATGGCCCCGTCGCGCAGTGTGCGCCAGCCCACAAGACCCGCCTCGGGGTCGGACAGACCCAGACGGAAGGGCCCGCCAAGCGCGCCCGTTTCGCCGATATCGGCCAGCACCTGCGTTGCGCCCCGCCCCCTGAGATGCGCCAGCACAAGATCGGTGGCAAAGCCCTGCGCGATCCCGTTCAGCGTCAGTGCCTGCCCGGGGGCGAGCGTCACGCCCGCGTCCACAGACACCCGTTGCCAGCCCATGCGAGCCTTCGCATGCGCTACGTCGCCACCCCCGGCCAGCGCCGCCCAAAGCGGCTGGACCGTGGGGTCGAAAATGCCGTCGGTCAGGTGATGCGCCCGGTCCGCCGCCCGCAGCACTTGCCGCATCCAGGGCGACGGGCGGGGCAGGGTGCCCGTGCGGTTGAGCTGCGACAGCTCCGACGCGGGATCGTACAGGCTGAACGTGCGCTCGATCCGGGCCAGAAGGCCGGGCACCTCGTCCAGCAACCGCTCTGCCCGTGCATCCGCCCCGTCGATCCGCAGCGACACGTCGGCGCCGAAGGCCCGCCCGGACCAGTGGGGGCCCGCCCCCGCCAGCGCCGGAGCCGCGCCGAAACACGCGGCGATGGTCAGGAACCGCCGCCGTTTCATTCCACCACCGCCGGGCCAAGCGTGTTGGGATGCCCGGTGATCCGAGGCATCCGCTTGTCCTTGCGCGCTTCCAGCCGCAACGGCACGCACTGGGCCGCGTCGTCATGGATGGTTACGCAGTCAAGACACTGGAAACATTCGGAATAGACGATCTCTCCGGTCTTTCTGATCGCATCGTACTGGCATTCCACCCGGCACAGCTGGCACGGGGAGCCGCATTCGAGCCGCCGCGGAATCCAGCGCCGCAGCCGCAGCGCGCCGCCGATGGCCATGAGCGCGCCCAAGGGGCAGACATAGCGGCAAAATCCCTTGAAAAGCACCATGCCAAGGAAAACCCAGAAAAGCGCATAGGCGGCATAGTACCATTCGCGCAGAAAGAAGGTCGTGATCGCGGTCTTGAACGGCTCGACCTCGGCGGCCTTGTCCATCTGCGCGGGGATCGCGACGGTGACCCAAGCAAGAGCCGCCAGCACCAGGTACTTGAGCCATTTCAGCCGGTCGTCCCAACGCGCGGGCACGCGGATCTGACGCAGCCGCAACAGGCGGCCCAGATGATGCGCGAATTCCTGCAGCGCGCCGAAGGGGCAGAGCCAGCCACAAAAGAGCCCGCGCCCCCAAAGGAAAAACCCCAAGATCGCGGCCCCCCAGATCAGGAGCGAGAAGGGATCGTAAAGCAGGAACGCGAGGCTGCCCTGCGACAGCGTCGCCTGCAGGGTCGCAAGCGGCGTCACGATCGACAACTGACCCTGACCCCACCAGCCGACAAAGCCCAGCACCACGGCCAGCACACTCAGGCGGAAGGGCGTGTAGGCGCGCAGTCCGGCCAGTCGGGACTGGAAGAAAAGGAGCGCGGGCAGCAGCATGGCCAGCAGCACCGCCGCCGCGATCAGGTCGGCGCGGCGGTTCCAGACCGCGATCTCGAACGGTGACCGGCTGCGCGCGGCGGCCTGCGGCTCGGTGAAGAAGCGGTCGGGCGTGGTGTGCTCGACGCTCAACGTCACGGATCCGGTTTCGGGCTGGAACATGCCGTGCTGGCGTACCGCCTGCACCTCGAGCGTCCAGGGTCGGGTCGGATCGAAGCCCAGCCGACGGTCGGTGCGCAGCACCATCGCGCGGGCGTCCAGCAGCGCCTCGGGCAGGTCGGGATTGAGGTCGATCAGCAGGTCGGCATCGCGCAGCGCCACCGGAAACCCGTCCTGCGCCATACCGATCCAGTCGGGCGAGGTGTTGCGAACGAAATCCTCGGACACCAAACCGTGTCGTCCCGCCTCGATCAGCAGAATCGGTTCATCGTCGCCCGATATCTCGCGAAAGTCATTCAGGGTATCGACCGTGTCCGTGTCGAAGACCGCGCGGGCGATGGCGGGCGGGCCCACGTCGACGGCCCAGAGGTCGAGGTAGGGCGCATCGGGGTCGTCCTGCGCTTCGGGATCGTCGTATTCCCAAAGCGTCCCGTCAAAAAGCGCCTGCACTTCGGCATTTGTGAGCCGCAGGCGCGCGGCGATGCCCTGATCGACCAGATCCTGCCAACTCAGATCCTCGTCATAGTCCAGCGCCGGGGAGGGGGGACGCCCCGCGCTCACCCCGCGCATCCGGCTGCGCGCCACCTGCAGCGTCGCGGCAAGGATGCTTTCATGCGCGATCCGGACGCTGGCGGTGGCCTTGGTCACCCCGTCCAGATAGACCAGGTGCCCGCCGCCATCGCCCGACCCGTAAGGCGTGCCCACCACCAGCGTTTCCGAGATGGAGTGCCCCCGGTATTGCTCGAAGAACGCATGAAACGGGGCCTGACCCAGACCCGACACAAAGATCGGCTCGTTATGCGTCAGCAGTTGCACATCCAGAAACCGGCCGTCGAGGTCGAGCACCACCAGCACGTTGATCGGCGCGCCGGAAAAGCCGGGCAGGGCCGCCATCGGTTCGGTCTGAAAGACATACCCCGCCTCGGCCCCGCCAGAGTTCAGAAGCTGGTAGACGCCATCTTCGGTGATCTCTTCGCCCAGGCTCATGGGCGGGGCGATGCGCGCGGCCAGTGCTGCGCGGTCCAGCACCTCGGCCCCGGCGGCCAGCACCGAAACCGTCCAGAGAAGAATCGCCGCAATGCCCAGCCGAATGTTCATTCGGCGATGTTAACCACGGCCCACGGCCCGCAAATATCCGACTTTCGTCGGGACGGCCGCGCCCCTTTTGGATCAGGGGGCGATCACCGTGACGCCGGACATGCGCGAGATGTCATAGACATCCTCTTCGTAAAGCTCGGTCAGCATGTCGACATACGCCTCGTCCCAGCCGGGCAGATCAAGCTCTTCCTCGATCTCCTCGTCCATCGCGTATTTGTCGAGAAACGCCACCATCACCCGGCGCTTCTGCATCTCGTTGATATGCGGATGGTCCTTGAGGTAGGCGCGAAAGCGTTTCATGCCCTCGGGGTCCATGATCTCCTGCAGCAGATCGAAAGAGCCGATGATCTTGCGGTTAAGCTCGATCCCGGCCATTTCGCGCATGATCTGGCCCCAGATGAGCGGCGTATCCTCGTTGCACCAGATCGTCAGCGCCACGTCGGGATGTTCGGTGCGGATGCGGGTGATCAGGTCGGACCAGCGCAGGTGCATCGGATCGACGCCACACATGAATGCGTCAAAGCTGGCATGCGGGGTGCGGGCATAAACGGCGGGCAGGAACGTCGCGGGGTTGCGCAGGCCCATGTGCAGTTCGATCCCGTCGCCCACGAACAGGTCCTTCATGTTCCAGATCCGCTGTTCGGCCTTGCGGTACAGCCGCCCGCCCGCCAGCGCCTGCTTGGGCACGGTAAAAAGGTTCTCGTGGCTCAGGATCAGGCGGTCCACCTGGTCGGCATCCACCGACAGGAGCGCATCCAGCAGTATTTCGCGCGCATCCGGCGCCGGGGCATTGTCGCCCAGGGTGTTGATCAGCTGCGACAGCAGCTTGCGATAGCGCGACGGACCCGGAATGGCGACGCCGTCGGCGCGAAAGGCGTCGGCGTTGCGCAGCAGCCCCTTCAAGAGCTTGTCGTCGTCGGTGCAATGCACCCCAGTGTGAAGAATGACCTGCATCGGGGGTCTTTTGGTTGCCTCAACGTCGCACTATAAGCGCTTTTGCGACCAGCGAAACCGCTTTCCGAAAGGCCCGACATGTCCGCGACAGAAAGCCAAGGCCACGCCGCGCGGCGGCGTCTGCGCTGGCCCAGCCCGTGGTCGGTCGGTGCGGCCCTGATCGCGGCCATCGTGCTGGGGCCGATCGTGTCGGTGGTGTGGCTGGCGCTGTTTCCCTCCGACAACATCTGGCCGCATCTCATTGCCACGACCCTGCCACGCTATCTGGTGACTACCGGGGTACTGATGGGGGCGGTGGGGCTCCTGTCAGCGATCATCGGCACCGGCTGCGCCTGGATGGTGGCGCGCTACGAGTTCCCGGGCCGGCGCTGGCTGGAGTGGCTGCTGTTGCTGCCGCTCGCCATCCCGGCCTACCTGGGGGCCTATGCTCTGGTGGATTTCCTGGAATACGCGGGGCCGGTGCAGACCGCGCTGCGCAGCGCCTTCGGGTGGAGTTCGGCACGCGACTACTGGTTTCCCCAGATCAGGTCGATGGGCGCGGCGGTGCTGGTGCTGTCGGCGGCGCTTTATCCTTACGTCTACCTGCTGGCGCGCGCGGCCTTCCGCGAACAGTCGGGCAGCGCCGAAGAGGTGGCGCAGTCGCTGGGCGCGGGGGCTTTGGGCCGGTTCTGGCGCGTCGGTCTGCCGCTGGCGCGCCCGGCCATCGCGGCGGGGGTGGCGATCGTGATGATGGAAACGGTCAACGATTTCGGTACGGTCGATTACTTTGCGGTACAGACGCTGACCACCGGCATCTTTTCGGTCTGGCTGCAGGCGGGCAACGCGGGAGGGGCGGCACAGATCGCCTGCGTCGTGCTGGTGCTGGTGATCGTTCTGGTCACGCTCGAGAAATCGAGCCGCCGCCGCATGCGGTTCTTCAATCTTTCCTCGCGCCATCGCCCGGTGGCGCGGCGGCCGCTGACCGGCGGGTCGGGCCTTGTGGCGCTGGTGATCTGCGCGGTGCCCTTCGCGGTCGGGTTCGTGCTGCCGGTGGCGGTGCTGCTCAGCCATGCTTTCGACACCGGCGCGCGCTGGGGGGACGGCGCCCTGTTGGACGCGATGCGCAACACGCTGATGGTGGGCGGCATCGCTGCGGTGATCACCGTGCTGGGCGGGGTGTTTCTGGTCTATGGCGTGCGGCTTTCGGGGCGCAGCCTGCCGCGGCTGCTGCTGCCGGTGACGACCATCGGCTATGCCGCGCCCGGCGCGGTGCTGGGGGTGGGCATACTCATCCCGCTGGCCTTGGCCGATCACGCGCTGGCCGACACGGTCGAGGCGCTGACCGGCCACGACATCGGCCTGCTGCTGACCGGATCGGCCTTTGCGCTGGTGCTGGCCTATTGCGTGCGCTTCTTTGCCATCGCGCAGGGGGCGGCGGATGCGGCGATGGGGCGCGTGTCGCCCAACCTTGCGCTCGCGGCGCGGTCGCTGGGGCGCAGCCAGGGGCAGACGCTCGGGGCGGTCTATGTGCCGCTGATGCGTGCGTCGGTCGCGTCGGCGCTGCTTCTGGTCTTCGTGGACTGTGTCAAGGAGCTGCCCGCGACGCTGCTGCTGCGGCCCTTCAACTTCGACACGCTGGCAACGCGCGTTCATGCGCAGGCGAGCCTTGAGAACATCGCCGGGGCGACGCCCGCGGCGCTGCTGATCATCCTGGTGGGGCTTTGCGCGGTCGGCTTGCTGGCCCGCGCGAACCGCTGACGGTGCACGCTCTGGCGCGTGCAGGCGAGGCCGACCTCGCGCCAAGCCGGATCGGCGGGCCGGGGACTGCCGCTTTGACGCACGTTCCTCTCGTTTTATCCATCCGTCCCGCAGAACGCGGAAACGATGGACATGCTTCACCGAAGCGGCAGGCCGCGGGACGGCCCGCCGCTCTGGCTTGGCGCCGCGCCGTGCGCGGCTTGATTCCAAGCCAGCGGGGACGGACTTGCGCCCTGCTACGTCAGTCTACTCCGGCAGCAGGAACAGCGTGATCGCCGGGAACAGCACCAGCAGGATCACCCGCAGGATGTCCGAGGTCACGAACCACATCACCGCGCGGTAGGTCTGGGTCATCGGCGTGTCGCGATCCATGGCGTTGATGATGAAGAGGTTCATCCCCACCGGCGGGGTGATCAGCCCCACCTCGACCACGATCAGCACCAGGATGCCGAACCAGATCGCCAGGTGTTCGGCGCTCATCCCGAAATCAAGCAGGCTGATCACAGGAAAGAAGATCGGGATGGTCAGCAGGATCATCGAAAGGCTGTCCATCAGGCAGCCGAAGATCAGGTAGAAGACCAGGATCATCGCAAGCACCGTCCACGGGCTGAGCCCGAGGCCGACAACCCAGGACGACAGTTCCTGCGGCACCTGACTGAGCGCGAGAAAGCTGTTGTAGAAGCTCGCCCCCAGCACGATGAAAAAGATCATCGCAGTGCTGGTCGCTGTTGCGATGATGCTTTGCCGGAAAAGCGCCCAGCTCAGGTTGCCCGACACCAGCGCGATCAGCCCGGTGCCTGCTGCCCCCACGGCGGCGCCTTCGGTGGGAGTGAACCAGCCCAGATAGATGCCGCCGACCACGAGGCAGAAGACCAGCAGCACCGGCCAGACGTTGATCAGCGCGCGCAGCCGTTCTGCCTGCGGCACCGGCGGGCGGGTGCCCGCTGCCTCGGGATGCCGCCGCACGTAAAGCGAAATAGTGAGGATATAGCCAAGCGCGGCCAGCAGGCCGGGGATGAAGGCCGCCAGAAACAGCTTGGCGATGTTCTGTTCGGTGAGGATCGCATAGATCACCAGAATGACCGAAGGCGGGATCAGGATGCCCAGCGTGCCGCCCGCTGCCAGCGTCGCGGTGGAAAATCCGCCCGAATAGCCGTAGCGGCGCAGTTCCGGCAGGGCCACCCGGCTCATCGTGGCAGCGGTGGCCAGGCTTGATCCGCAGATCGCACCAAAGCCTGCGCAGGCGCCCACGGCCGCCATCGCCACGCCGCCGCGTCGGTGCCCCAGAAAGCTTTCAGCGGCCTTGAAAAGCGCCGCCGACATGCCCGACAGGGTGGCGAACTGGCCCATCAGCAGGAACATCGGGATGATGGTCAGCGAATAGCTGGAGAAGGTCGTGTAGGTCTCGCTTTTCAGCTTGGCCATGAACATCGACGTGCCGCCCATGGCAAAGTAAAGCCCGCCCAGCCCGCACAGCATCATCGCCAGCCCGATGGGCGCGCGCAGAAAGATCATCGCCAGAAGCACCGGGAACGACGCGATGCCCATCTCAAGCATGCTCACTGCTGGGCTCCTTCGGGGGCGGGCAGGCGGGGCTGGCCTGTCAGCGCATGGGCGAGCCGCGCATAGGCGCAGTAGACCGCGACAACCGATGCCACGACAGCCGCCGCAAAGCTGGCGGCGTAGGCCCACCAGACCGGGAACTGCAGGATGAAGGTGGTATCGCCGTACTGCATCTTGCCTTCCATCCCGGCGTAAAGCCGCAGGGTGATCAGCACGATGACCGCGGTCAGGACACCCTCCCAGAACGCGATGATCCAGAGGTTGAGCCGTCGCGGCAGGGCCGAGGTAAAGATGTCCACGGTGGCATGCGCGCCGTAGATCTGGCAGGCGGGCAGGAAGGCGAAGATGGCAAAGGCGACACCCGCCTCGACCAGTTCGAAATCCCCGTTGATCGGGCCGACGCCTGTCGCGATGAGCGCGGCGGCGAGGGTTTCGGACAGCCCGGTCAGCAGGTCGGAATGCCCCAGCGTGTTCAGGCCCCGGCCCAGCACGCTCAGGCAGGTCAGCACCACCAGCGCCGTCAGCACCAGCCCGCCCGCGATCGCCATGATCCGCGCCAGACGCTCCATCAGCCGCTGCATCGCCCTGCCTCCGGGTGAGGAATGCGCGCCCTCTTGTGGGGCGCGCCGTCTTTGGTTGTTATTCGCCGGTGTTTTCTTCGATCAGCTCTGCCGCGCGGGCGCGCAGTCCCTGACCGTCCATGCCCTTTTCGTCCATTTCGGCGACCCAGGCATCGGCAACACCGGCGGCGGCCTCTTTCCATTCCGCCGTCTGCTCGGGCGTCAAGGTGATGATGTTGTTGCCACGCTCCACGGCCGCCTCGCGCGCCGGGCCGTCGTCGGCCTGCATCTGCTTGCCCGCGAAGGCCGAGAATTCCAGGCCGGAGTTGTTGTCGATCACCGCCTTGAGGTCATCGGGAAGAGCGTTGTACCGGTCCTTGTTCATCGCGAAGATGAAGGTGGTGGTATAAAGCGTGTCCTCGCCGAATTCGGTGTGGTTGCCCACCAGTTCCGCGACCTTGAGCGCGCCCGTCACTTCCCACGGGATGACGGCGGCGTCGACCACACCCTTGGACAGCGCCTCGGGAATGGCGGGGACGGGCATGCCGACCGGCGTGGCGCCCAGCTCCTTGAACAGCGTCGTCGTGGCGCGGGTGGGGGCGCGCAGCTTCACGCCGTTGAGGTCCGACAGCCCGGTGATCGGCGATTTGGAGTGAATGAGGCCGGGGCCGTGCACCCAGAGGCCCAGCACCTTCATGTCGCGGAAATCTGCATCCATCATGCTTTCCTCGGCCAGCGTCCAGTAAGCGCGTGAAACCGCTTCGGCATTGGTCATGGTGAACGGCAGTTCGAACACCTCGGCGCGCGGGAAGCGGCCAGGGGTGTAGCCCGCGACGGTCCAGATGATGTCGGCGACGCCGTCGACCACCTGATCGGCGAGTTCGGGTGGCGTGCCGCCCAGTTGCATAGACGGGAAATGCTGGATTTCGATCCGGCCGTCGGACTCGGCCATGACCTTTTCGGCCCAGGGCATCAGCACGTTCTTGGGCACGTTGGCCTGCGCGGGCAGGAACTGGTGCATCCGCAGCGTCACGTCGGCGGCCATCGCGGTGCCGGCCAGCAGCCCCAGCGTCAGGGCCGCGGCGGCGGCGGTGCTTGCCCGTTTCAGAAAACCTTTGCGCGTGGCGAACATGATCGTCTCCCCTTTGTCTCTGCCCGCCCTCCTCCGGGGGGGCTTTGGCGCGCAGGTTATGGATGGGGGCGGGGGCTGTCCATGGCAAATCGGGCCGATTTGCGCACGCTCAGGCGATCTTGCGCAAGAGCCGCAGCAGGGTTTCGCGCTCGCGCTCGCGCAGCGGCGACAGGGTTTCCTCGGTCACTGCATGGGCTGAGGCGACGGCCGCGGCGATCAGCTTTGTGCCGTCGGAGGTCAGCGAGATCAGCAGCCTGCGGCGGTCTTCGGGATCGGGCCGGGTGTCGAGAAGGCCGCGCGCGATCAGCCGGTCGACCACGCCCTTGGTGGTGGCCCCATCCATCGCCACGGACCGGCCCAGCCGGTTCTGCGACATCGGTCCGCCTTCGGCCAGGCGGCGCATGACCGAAAACTGCGTCGGCGTGAGCGGCCCCGGCACCCGTTCGGCGAAAATGGTGGAGTTGCGCTGATAGGCGCGGCGCAGCAGGAACCCGATTTGGTCGTCCAGAACGTAGTCGTCGTCGGTGTTCGCGTGGGTTTCCGGCGCCTCCGTCATACCGACAGATACGCGTCGCGGATTTCGGGATGCGCCTCCAGCTCGGCAAAGCTGCCGTCGAATTTCTTTTCGCCGCTTTCGATGATGATCGCGCGGTCGGCCACGGCGCGGGCGAAATGCAGGTTCTGTTCCGAGATCATCACCGTCAGCCCTTGGGCCTTCAATGTCATGATCGTCCGGGCCATCTGTTCGACGATCACCGGCGCGATGCCTTCGGACGGCTCATCAAGCAGCAACAGAACCGGGTTGCCCATCAGGGTGCGCGCGATGGTCAGCATCTGCTGTTCGCCCCCCGACAGGTGCTTGCCGCGGTTGGTGCGCCGTTCGGCCAGGTTCGGGAAGATTTCGAAAAGCTGGTCCATCTTCCATTCCGGCGCGTCGTCGCGGCGCGGCTGGCGCCCGACCTCGAGGTTTTCCATCACCGTGAGATCGGTAAAGATGCGGCGATCCTCTGGCACGTAGCCGATGCCGTACTTGGCCACCCGGAACGCGGGCTGGCCGACCAGATCGTGGTCCTGAAACCGGACCGTTCCCTCACGCGGGCGCACCAGCTGCATCACCGATTTCATCGTGGTGGACTTGCCCGCGCCGTTGCGGCCCAGCAGTGCCACGACCTCGCCCCGGGCGATGCCGAAGGACAGCCCGTTCAGGATATGCGCCTTGCCGTAGTAGCTGTGCAGCCCCTCAACCGTCAGCATCCGCCGCCTCCTTGAAAAGCGTGCCGCCGCCCAGATAGACCTCTTGCACCTGCGGGTTGTTGCGCACCGCGTCGGCATTGCCGTCCGCGATCAACTCGCCCCGGTTCAGCACCATGATGTGATGCGCATGGGCAAAGACCACGTCCATGTCGTGTTCGGTGAAAAGCACGCTGACGCCCTGATCGCGCACGATGTCGGCGACCAGCTGCATCAGGTCGATGCGCGCCGACGGGGCCATCCCGGCGGTGGGTTCGTCCATCAGCAGCAGCCGCGGGCGGTGGCAAAGCGCGATGGCCAGTTCCAGCCGCTTGAGGTCGCCGTAAGCCAGGATCGAACAGGGCCTGTCGGCCTGATCCTGCATCGACACGGTGCTCAGAAACTCGAACGCCTCGTCGCGGTAAAGCTTCCAGGCGCGCGGCGCGATGGACAAGAGCCGCCGGTGATGGCTCATCAGCGCCATCTGCACGTTCTCGATCACCGTCATGGACTGGTAGGTGCCGGTGATCTGAAAGGTGCGCCCGACACCCTTGCGCCAGATCTCGCGCGGTTTCTGCCCGGTGATGCGTTCCCCGTGCAGGTAAACCTCGCCCTCGGTCGGGCGCAGCTGGCCCATGAGCATGTTGAAACAGGTGGATTTGCCCGCTCCGTTGGGCCCGATCAGCGCCTTGAGCTCGCCCGCCTCGACCGCGAAGGACACGCCGTTGACGGCCAGAAAGCCGTCATAGCTTTTCTTGAGGTTCTCGACCCGCAGGATTTCGGTCATTTCGTGACCTCCTGTTCCGCCGCCGCTTCGCCAGATCCGCGCAGGCGGGCCCAAAGCGTCCGCAGCGACCCGACGATGCCTTCGGGGGCGATGATCACCACCGCGATGATCAGCAGACCCAAGAGCAGCCGCCAGTATTCCAGCCGGGTCAGCCAATCCTCGACCAGTGTCATGAACCCGGCGCCCACGACGCCGCCCGCGAGCGTCTTTACCCCGCCCAGAAACACCACGATCAGCGCGTCGAAGCTGGCGGCTATCTCAAGCTCGGTCGGAAAGACCGAGCCTTTGGAAAAGACGAAGATGCCGCCCGCAAGCCCGGCCATGACGCCCGCCAGGCCGAAGGCCAGGTACTGGATCCGCTTGACGTTGATTCCCGTCGCCTCGGCCTGGCGGGGGCTGTCGCGGCCTGCGCGCAGGGCATAGCCAAAGGGCGCGTGGATGACGTGACGCAGAAACAGGATCCCGCCAACGCCAAGGATCAGGGTGAAGTAATAGTAGGGCACGGTGCCGTTCAGCCATTCGGCGGGCCAGATGTTGACCAGCCCGTCGTCGCCGCGCGTGACGCTGCGCCACTGATAGGCCAGCGACCAGACAAGCTGCGAAAAGGCCAGAGTCAGCATGGCGAAATAGACACCCGTGAGGCGGATACAGAACCAGCCGATGCCAAGCGCCAGCAGCCCGGCGGCCAGCGGTGCAAAGAGAAAGGCAATCTCCATCGGGGTGTCCGTGTGAAAAACCAAAAGCGCGGCGGCATAGGCCCCGCCGCCAAAGAAAGCCGCATGGCCAAAGCTGACCAGCCCGCCGGTGCCCAGGATGAAATGCAGGGAGGCCGCGAAAAGGGCAAAGACGATCATGTCGATCATCAGGATCATCACGAACGGTTCGGCCACGAACGGCAGCAGCGCCAGGGCGGCCAGCAGCGCCGCGACCAGCGCCCGACCGGTGCGGCCATAGGGACGGATCGGGGTTTCGGGCGCGCCGACCTGCCCGTGTTCGCCCGCGACTTCTTCGCGGCCAAGCAGGCCGTAGGGGCGGATGATCAGGACAACGGCCATCACCACGAACATCAGCACCAGCGTCGATTGCGGCAGGTAGGTCACGCCAAAGACGTTGAGCACCGAGATCAGCACGGCGGCGATGAACGCGCCCGGCAAGGACCCCATGCCACCGATCACCACCACCACGAAGACCGCGCCGATGATGTTGAAATCCATCAGCAGGTCGGCCCCGCCCTTGGGCAGTTGCAGCGCGCCGCCCCAGCCGGCAAGCGCCGAGCCAAGCGCGAAGACGCCGGTGAAAAGCCAGGCCTGGTTGACGCCAAGCGCGCCGACCATCTCACGGTCCTGCGTGGCGGCGCGGACCAGGACGCCCAGCCGGGTGCGAGTGATGAGATACCAGAGCGCAAAGAGGATGAAGGGCGTGATCGCGATCAGCACCAGATCGTATTTTGGCACCGGTTCGCCAAAGATGCGCCAGACGCCGCGCAGCCCTGGCGCGCGCGGGCCCAGCCTGTCCTCGGCGCCCCAGATCATCAGGGCGAGGTCCTGAATGACGAGGATCACGCCGAAGGTCGCGACCAGTTGGAAGAGTTCCGGCGCGCGGTAGATCGGGCGCAGCACCACCATCTCCACCAGCGCGCCGATCAGCCCGACCGCCACGCCGGTCAGCAGGATCGCCCCCCAGAAGCCGACGGCGCCGGGCAGCACCTCCATCAACGTGATGCCGATGAATGCACCCAGCATGTAGAACGACCCATGCGCGAAATTGACGATCCGGGTGACGCCGAAGATCAGCGACAGGCCCGAGGCGACAAGGAAAAGCGCCGCCGCATTGGCAAGGCCGGTCAGGAACTGGGCAAAGAGAAAGGCCATGGTCCGGGACATCCCTTCTGGCGTTGTGGGGGCGGCAGGGGTGGGGAGGGGCGCTGCCCCTCTTGGCCGATGGCCAATTCACCCCGGAGGTTATCTGCCAAGAAGAAGCAGGGGGGCCGCGGCCCAAGGCAGCCGCACCCCCTGCCGGTCACTCCGCCGGGCGCATCGCGGTCACATCCGCGTCCGACGGCATGTAGGGGGCGGGGTCCTTGTATTCCCAGTCCACCATGACGCCCTTGCCGTCTTCCAGCGCGATGGTGCCCACATAGGCGCCCATGGTCGACTGGTTGTCGATCTCGCGGTAGCTGAGCGGGCCGATGGGCGTGTCGGGGATTTCCAGCCCCTCGAAGGCGTCGATCAGTGCCGCGGTATCGGTCGATCCGGCCTTTTCGATGGCTGCCGCGATGGACTGTACCGCAAGGTATCCGACCAGCGATCCGATCTTCGGCGTTTCGCCGGTCGCTTCGGTATAGGCGTCGACAAAGGCCTGTTCGGGTGTGCCGTCCTCGAACCCGTACCAGGGGTAGCCGGTGACGTACCAGCCTTCCGGCGCCTCGTCGCCCAGCGGTTCGAGGTATTCCGGCTCTCCGGTCAGCAGGCCGTAGACGTCGCGCCCGTCGAAGAGGCCCCGGTCGGTGCCGTCGCGGACGAATTTCGCCAGATCCGTGCCGAAGGTCACGTTGTAGATTGCGTCGGGCTTGGCGCGTTCGATGGCCTGCACCTCGGCACCCGCGTCGATCTTGAAAAGCGCGGGCCACTGTTCGGCGACGAATTCGACCTCGGGCTTCAGCCGCTTGAGGTTTTCCTTGAACGCCGCAACGGCATCCTGCCCGTAGGCGTAATTGGGCGCGATGGTGGCGTATTTCACCGCGTCGGTTTGCGCCGCCTCTTCCGCCAGCATCGCCGCCTGCACCCAGGTCGAGGCACGCAGCCGGAAGGTTTCGGGGTTGCCCGAGGCCCAGACCAGGCTGTCGGCCAGAGGTTCGGCGGCGAGGTAGAGGTAGCCCTTCTCGGCCGCAAAGGACGACAGCGCCAAGCCCACGTGGCTGAGGATCGTGCCGGTGAGCATCACCGTGCCGTCGCGGGTCATCAGTTCCTCGGCGATCTTCACCGCCTCGGCGGGGTCGCCCTGGTCGTCGCGAAACACGAATTCGAGTTCACGGCCCAGCACGCCGCCATCGGCGTTGATCTCGTCCAGCGCCAGCTCGATCCCCAGCTTGTAGGGTTCGGCGAAGGCGGCCATGCGCTTGTAGTGGTTGATCTCGCCGATCTTGATCGGGCCGTCCTGGGCCATCGCGGCCAGAGGTGTCAGCGCGAGTGCCGTGGCGGTGGCCATCAGGGTGCGTCGGGTCAGGCTCATCTTCAGTCTCTCCTGTTGTTGGTTGCCGTACCGGCAACCGGTATGGTCCGGTCTTACGCCGGTCAGTCGTGATAGACAAAGGCCGGCGACGGGTCGGCTGCCAGATCCTCGGTCCGTTCCAGTTCCAGCAAATCATTTATGCGCTTGCGGTAGACCAGCGGGCCCTTGTCGATGGCGATGCGGATGGGCCGCCGTTTGGCGGGTCGCAGTTCTTCTTCCTGCACGGCCTCGAGGATCGCCTTGTCTTCGGCAAAGGCGGTGCGGAACATCTTGTCCATGACCTCTTCGGCCTCGGGGTCGTCCAGCGCGGTGTTGCGGATGTGCATCCAGCGGTCGATCGTGTGGGTTTCGGTCACCGGCGTGATGAAGTGCAGCGCAAAGATGCGCACGCCCTTGTTGCGGTCATCCTCGGCAATCGCGTCCTCGGCCGGGGCCGAGCCGAAGTCGATCACCGCGGTGCAGGGGGTGTAGAGGTAGTAGTAATGCCAGCGGTCGACATTGCCGTCGAACCCGCCGAAGCCCTTGAAAAACCCGATGGGTTCGGCATCGCGGATCCAGCGCCAGGCCAGGATCGCCTCGCCATCGGTTTTCACATGCACGGGCACGTTTTCGGACGCGGCGTTGCCCAGGGTCGTGGGATGGACAAAGCTCACATGCGCGGGATCGACAAGGTTTTCCGCAACGTTGAGGTAGTTTGATTTCAAATGCAGCGCGTCGCCGTGGTGCACTTTCCAGCCGGGATCGGTGAATTCGGGCATGTCGAACACGTTCGACGTCTCCGCGCGGTCCGGGTCGCCCATCCAGATCCAGACGATGCCGTGACGCTCCTCAATCGGATACGCCTCCACATAGGCGCTCTTGGGCAGGTTGGTCTGGCCCGGCACACGCACGCACTGGCCCGAACAGTCGAAGGTCAGCCCGTGATAGCCGCATTGCACCGTGTCGCCGATGCGCTTGCCCTTGGACAGCGGCAAGAGCCGGTGCGGGCAGCGATCCTCGAGCGCGGCAACGGAGCCGTCGGATTTGCGGAACATCACCACGTGATCGCCAAGGATGGTGAAGCGGCGCAGTTCGTCATCCACCTCGGTCGACCAGGCGGCGACGTACCAGGCGTTTCGTACAAAGGATGTCATGGGTCTTCCTCCGTCTGTCATGGGGTCAACGCAGGCCGTCCGCGCCGACGACCTCTTCGTGGCGCAGCCCGCCGACGCGGGGATTGGGCCGCCCGGTCAGTTGCAGCGCCACCGCGATCAGAATCTCGTCCGCCCGTGGCGCATCGGGCAGTTGCAGGCGCATGCCGTCGAAATGGCTGCGCACATAGGCGGCGTCCTTGTGGCCCAGCGGCACGTCGATCACGTCGCCCGGGCCGCCCATCGCCTTGGACGAGGGCACCAGCGCCTTGCCGCCGCCCAGAACGGCGCGCAGGGGTGCGCCAAGGGCGGGATGCAGCAGCGCGGCGGCATGCTCAAGCTCGCCATCCTCGCCCACCAGCGCGGCCTTGCCATAGCCCTGCACGTCGCGCGCCGCACAGCCAAGCGCGTCCAGCGCCTCTTGCCCCAGCAGCGCGCCCAACTCCGCGCCGGTGTCGATCAACTCGCCGAGGTCGGCGGCGTAGCGGCCGGCAAGGGGGTTGCTGATCACCGCCGCCGCCAATGCGCGGCGCGACGGCGGGGCGATGTCCTGCCCCATCTCGCGGCGGGTCACCTCGACCAGCGTTATGATCCGGCGCAGTTTCACCGCAGTCCGTCCTCGCCCTTGATATCCGCCGCTGCCAGCCCGCCGCTGCGCGCATGGATGCGCGCGCCGGTGGTCATCACCAGCACCAGCAGCATTTCGTCGGCGCGGGGTGCGTCGGGGAGGCCCACCTCCATCGCGTCGAAATGCGACCGCACATAGGACGCGTTGGTATGGGTCACCGGCACGTCGAGCCGCGCGCCCGGGGCGCCGACCTTTTTCGTTGAGGGCACGATCGCCATGCTGTCGGCGATCTTGGCGCGCATCGCATAGCCGCCGGGCGCGTGCCAAAGCGCGCCATGCTCCACCTCGCCCGCGGTGCCGACAATGGCACCCTTGCCGTATCCTTCGACCACCGACGGATCACCGCCAAGCGCGTCGATCAGGTCCTGCGCCATCTGCGCGCCCAGGGGTTTGAGGTCTTCCATAAAGCCTTGGATGTCCTCGACATACCGCCCGGCAAAGGGGTTCGCGATCACCGTCATGATCGCCGCGCGGCGCAGGGGGACTTCGGGGGCAGGGCCGCCTTCGTGATGCACGGTTTCGACCAGGATCGCGGATTTGCGGATTTGCGGTTCAGGCATGGGCGGGTTCCTTGAGGATCGCAGAGGGGGGCGCGAGGGGGCCGATCATGCGCCTTGCGCCCTGACATGCAAGGCAGGCGGCGGTGATCAGGCCGGATTTACGCCAGGCGTCCGCCAGGTCTGCTGCGGAACCCAGCGCGCGTTCGGCTTCGGTGGCAGAGAGCCGCCCGACATCGGTGGTGACAAGACGCTGCCCCAGATCGCTGTCGGGGCTCAGATCATTGGCGGGCTGGCGGGTGATGGCAGGATGTCCGGGAAGGTCCACGGCGTTGGCGATCAGCGTGGCGGCGGCATCGGCGGTTGCGGCGTTGCGGGCCAGGACCGTCACCGCATCGGCGATGCCCAGCGAATGCGACCGCCCGCGCCAGCCCGACGTGGCGACCCCGCCGACCTCTGCACCAACGGTGGCGCGTGCGCCCGGCTGCGCGGTCACGGGATCCTCGCAGATCGCGATACGAAAGGGCGCGGCCCCGGTCCAAAGCGCGATGTCGCCGCCGTTGTTGACGAAGGCGCGGGACAACCCGTGGCCCGGCGTCAGCATCGCGGCCAGCAGATGATCCGCAACCGCCCCCGCCACGGCGGCCATCGGCGTGACAAAGTGCTGCGCGAAGGAGGCCACGGCGCACTGCATCCGCTGCGCCACCTGACCGGCGGGCGCGGGGCCCGTGGCGCTGCGCAGGCGCGGCAGTTCGGCGACCAGATCGGTCAGCACGGGGGCAAAGGCGCGATGTGCGCGCTGATAGGCGGCGCGGACCGCCTGCGCCGGGCCTTCGCCGGTGATCAGCACGTCGATGGGACCATGGGTCAGCCGCAGTTTGCCATCGCGCGACAGACGCGCGGTTGGGGTTTCGGCCCAGCTCATGTCTGCGACTCCCGGCTGATGGGCCAGGGCGCGCCGGTCTTGCGGCTTTCGGACCGTTGACCCGACAGGCGATGGTCGCTTTGCCGCCCGATGCCACCGCGCAGCGCGTCCTCAAGCGGCATGACATAATCCATATGTCCGCCAAGTGCGGCGTAGTCGTCGGCCCTGAGCGTGAATTCGATGGGGGCCACCAGCGCGGGCGTGGGGACGTAGCCAAAGGCGTTCTTGGGCATCTGCGTCACATCGGCCATGAAGGTGATGCCGCCGCCCGGCCACATCATCACCGGCGCGCCCCCCGCGGTCACCCGCGTCAGTCGCGACTGCACCGACCGGGTCAGGCTCACGGGGTTTTCCGTCACGCCCGAGCGCAGCGATCCGCCCGCCCCGGCCATGAACAGGACCGACGTCAATGACGGTTCGCAATTCTCCTCGATCCGCCGGACCGATGGCAGCAACCGTTCGGGCATTTCGTGCTGCACGGGCACCAGATCCTCGTTCAATTCGTAATAGGCGGCGTTTTCGCCCGTGGTCGACACCATCAGCAGCGATAGCCCCGGCCAGGCCTGTGCCGGTTTCCAGCTGTCGAGGATCGTCAGCGGATCGGACAGGTCCGTACCGCCCCAGCCGGTGCCGGGTTCGGCCACCTGAAAATAGCGCCCGGGCGTGGACCGGCGGCCCTTGATGCGGATGCCGGTCTGTGGCCAGCCGATGACCTTGCCCGCCTGATGTTCGGACATCACGCCGGTGATGTGATCGTCGACCACCACGACCTCGTCCACCAGCCCCTGCCACTGCGCCGCGAACATGCCGACGGTTGCCGATCCGCAGCCCACGCGCATGCGTTCCTCGCGCTGGCCGTTGACCACCGGCGCGGCCCCGGCGGCGATCTCAAGCTCGGCCCCGCCGTCGATGGTCAGCTCCACGCTTTCGCCGTTGCAGAGCGCCAGCAGCGCCGAACAGGTGGCGCGGCCTTCCTTCTTCGATCCGCCGGTCAGGTGGTTGACGCCGCCCAGGCTCAGCATCTGAGAGCCGTATTCCGATGTGGTGACGTGGCCGATCACCTCGCCCTCGGCGCGGACCCAGGCGCATTCGCTGCCCAGGTGCCGGTCGGTGTCGATCTTCACCTTGGCGCCGCAGTAGGAAAAGATGCCTTCGGTCACGACCGTGATCATGTCCGCGCCCTGGATGCGCGAGGCGACGATGAAGGGCGCGGGCTTGTAGTCGGGATAGGTGGTGCCCGACCCGACGGCGGTCAGGAACGCCTCTTCGCCCGATACGATTTCGCCGTCCCACTCGCGGTCCAGAAACGGCACCAGCGGCGCGTCGTCGGCGCGATTCTCGAGGATGGTGAGCGGATCGAGCCGCACCAGCTCACCGCCTTCGTTGGCGTAGCGGTCGCAGGCACCCGACCGGCCATCGGCGATGTAGCACATCACGGGGCAGGCATCGCAGCGGATCTTGTCGGGCTTTTCAGCGGCGCTGCGTTTGGCGGTCGGTGCGGTCAAGGGCGCGAACTCCGGTTGCGGCAGAGGCGGCAAATTCGTTTGTATACGAACGCACGGCAGACCTTTCGGAGTCAACAGGTTTTGACGACGTTTCGGCGGCTGCGGGGCAGAGGCGCCCAAAATTGGCGCATCCGCCGCGCTTTGGCGCCAAGCGGGCAAAGCCCATTCAAAAAGCGCCTCGGCGGGAATCTTTCGCCGAATCCGCAGCGCCGTCGGAAAGGGAATTGACAGCGCTTCGTGCAAGTTCCTAACGTGGCGATATCGTTTGCACACAAATGAACCTGGCCGCCGGAGGGCTTATCCCATGACGCTGCATCGCCCCACATCGCTTGACGCGGCGCTGGCGTTGCTGGCGGACGGCGGGGTGGTGCTGGCAGGGGGGACGGACGTCTATCCGGCGCTGCGCGATGCCGCCCCGCCCGACCGGATGATCGACGTCACCGGGATTGCCGGGCTGCGTGGCATCGCGCGCACCGACAGCGGCTGGCGCATCGGGGCGGCCACGACCTGGACGGACGTGCTGCGCGCCGATCTGCCGCCGCTGTTCGACGGGCTGAAGCTGGCCGCGTCCGAGGTGGGCGCGATGCAGATCCAGAACACCGGGACACTGGCGGGCAACCTTTGCAACGCCTCGCCCGCCGCCGACGGGGTGCCGCCGCTTCTGGCGCTGGACACGCAGGTGGTGCTGGCCCGCGAAGGCCGCGAACGGCGTCTGCCGCTGGGCGATTTCCTGCAAGGGCCGCGCCAGACCGCTTGCCGCCCGGACGAACTAATGACCGCGCTCGAGGTGCCCTTTGCCGAGGACACTGGCGGCTTCCTCAAGCTGGGCGCGCGGCGCTACCTGGTGATCTCGATCGCGATGATCGGGGTCACGGTCGCCGCCCAGCAGGGCCGGATCAGCCGTGCCCGCATCGCCGTCGGGGCCTGTTCCCCGGTCGCCCGGCGGCTCGATACGCTCGAGGCGGCGCTGGCCGGGGCCGACGCCCGTGACGTGGCCGACATCGTCGCGCAGGCCGATCTGTCGGTGCTGACGCCCATCGACGATGTGCGCGCACCCGCCACCTACCGCACCGACGCGGTGCGCACCCTGGTCCGCCGCGCGCTCCTGCAGGCGATGGAGGTTTCGAATGTCGCTTGATCTGCCCGAGGACGGGATTGCCTTTCTGCTCAACGGCGAAGAGGTGTCGGTGCCAACCGCGCCAACCGCGCGCCTGTCCGAGGTGCTGCGCGAATCCGCGGGTGCCCGCGACGTCAAGGTCGGCTGCAACGCCGGGGATTGTGGCGCCTGCACGGTGCTGCTGGACGGCGTGCCGGTCTGCGCCTGCATCACCGCCGCGGGGCAGGCGCAGGGGCGGCAGGTGGATACGTTGGCGGGGCTGGTGGCGCGCGACCCGGATGCCCAGCGGCTGGCGCGTGCGTTTCAGCGCCATCAGGCGGCGCAATGCGGCATCTGCACGCCGGGCATGATGGTGTCGGCGGTGGCGCTGTTACGGACCGGTGCGGCGCTTGACGAACACGTGGTCAGCGATGCGCTGGGCGGGGTGCTGTGCCGCTGCACCGGCTATCGCAAGATCATCGCGGCGGTGATGGATACCGCGAACGACGCGCCCCCGGCCGAGGGCGGTCTGGGCGCGCCCATCGCGCGGCTCGACGGCTGGCCCAAGGTGTCGGGCGCCGAACGCTTTGGCGACGACGTGGCCCCTGCGGATGCGCTGCATCTGCGGGTGATCCGGTCGCCGTATCACCGCGCGGGCTTTGTCTTTGGCGATCTCGAGGCGTTCCGCGCCGAAAACGGCCTCGACCTTATCTTGACCGCCGCCGACGTGCCGGGCGACAACCGCTTTGGCGTGATCCCGGGGTTCGAGGATCAGCCGGTCTTTGCCGAGGCCGAGACACGGTTCCGGGGCGAGGCTGTGGCCGCCGTGGTCGGCCCGGCAGAAGCGCTGGCGCGGATGCCCGCCTTTCCGGTGACATGGGAAGAACGCGCCGCGGTGCTGACCCCCGACGGGGCGGGGAACGCGGCACTCCTGCACAACGAACGCGCGCGCAACATCATGTGCCGGGGTTACGTCGGCAAGGGCAACGCCAAGGCGGCGCTGGAGGATGCGGCACATGTGGTGGAGGGGCAATTTTCCACCGGTTTTATCGAACATGCCTACATCGAACCCGAAGCGGCGGTCGCCCGCCGGGTCGGTGACCGGATCGAGGTGCAGTGCTGCACCCAGGCGCCTTACATGAACCGCGATGGCCTTGCGCGCATCCTGGGCATTTCGCCCGATGCCGTGCGCATTCAGCCGACCGCGACCGGCGGCGGTTTCGGCTCCAAGCTAGACCTGACCGCGCAGCCCTATGTGGCGCTCGCGGCATGGCGGCTGGGGCGGCCCGTGCGCATCGCCTACACCCGCGGCGAAAGCATCGCCTCGTCGACCAAGCGGCACCCGTCGCAGATCACCATGCGCATTGGCGCCGATGCCGATGGCCGGCTGCAGGCGGCCGAGTTCGAGGGCACGTTCAACACCGGCGCCTATGCCAGTTGGGGCCCCACCGTGGCCAATCGCGTACCGATCCATGCCTCGGGCCCGTACCGGGTGCCGCATTACAGCGCGCGCAGCATCGGGGTGCACACCAACACCGCGCCATCAGGGGCGTTCCGCGGCTTTGGCGTGCCGCAATCGGCGGTGGCGCAGGAACAGCTTTTCGACATGCTGGCCGGGAAACTGGGCATCGACCGGCTGGAGTTTCGCCGCCGCAACTGCCTGCGCAATGGCGATCCGACAGTGACCGGGCAGGTCTTTGATACCGGCATGGGCATCGGCGACTGTTTCGACGCGCTGGTGCCGCACTGGCAGACAGCGCTGGACGAGGTCGCAGCCTTCAACGCCGCAAACACCACACGCAAGCGCGGTGTCGGCGTGGCCGGGGGATGGTACGGCTGCGGCAACACCTCGATGTCGAACCCGTCGACCATCCGCGCGGGCATCACGCCCGACGGCACGGTCTGTCTGCATCAGGGCGCGGTGGACATCGGTCAGGGCTCCAACACCGTGATCCCGCAGATCTTTGCCACGGCGCTTGGCCTGCCGGTGGATCAGATCACGCTGATCGGCGCGGATACCGATGTGACGCCCGACGCGGGCAAGACCTCGGCCAGCCGCCAGACCTTTGTCACCGGCAATGCCGCGCGGCTTTGCGGCGCCTCCCTGCGCGCGCAGATCCTGCGGCTGGGCAATGTGGGGGATGACGCGGAAATCTCGCTGCAAGACGGCATGGTCACCCTGTCGGACAACGGTACCACCCTGCGCATCCCGCTGCCGCCCGGCGACGGCTATGCGCTGGAAGCCTGCGAGAGCTACGATCCGCCCACCACGCCTCTGGATGCCGACGGGCAGGGCGTGCCTTACGCCGTTTTCGGCACCGCCGCGCAGATGGTCACGCTCGAGGTCGACCTGGAGTTGGGCACCGTCACGCTGATCAAGGTCACCGCCGCGCATGACGTCGGCCGCGCCATCAATCCGCTTCTGGTCGAAGGCCAGATCGAAGGCGGCATCGCGCAGGGCATCGGCCTTGCGCTGATGGAGGAATTCCTGCCGGGCCGGACCGAGAACCTGCACGACTATCTGATCCCCACATTCGGTGATGTGCCAGAGGTGCAAAGCCTGATCATCGAATGCCCCGATCCGCACGGACCTTACGGGGCCAAGGGGCTGGGCGAACATTGCCTGATCCCGACAGCGCCCGCGATCCTGAATGCCATCGCCCATGCCAGCGGCGCACGTGTCCACCATCTGCCCGCCACGCCCGACCGCGTGCGCGCGGCGATCCTGGCCGCAGGTCAGGTGCCGGAATGAGCGACGGGACGAAAACCGGCACCGGCAGCTTTGCCGGGATCGACGTCGGCGGTACCTTCACCGATCTGGTGCATTACGACAGCCGTGCGGGCCGGGTCAAACTCGCCAAGGTCCCGACAACGCTTGACAATCAGGCGCATGGCGTTCTGGCGGCGCTGGATGCGGCGGATGTGGATGCCGCCGCGCTTGATCTGATCGTGCACGGCACCACGACGACGACGAACGCGGTGCTGGAACGGCGGCTGTGCAAGACCGGTCTGATCACCACCCAAGGGTTCCGCGACGTGCTGGAACTGGGGCGGCGGACCCGTCCGCAGGCCTACGGCATGTCGGGCCAGTTCCGCCCGCTCATCCCCCGCGACCTGCGGCTAGAGGTGCCAGAGCGGATGCTGGCCGACGGCAGCGTGCATCGTGCGCTGGACGAAGACGCCCTGCGCGCCGCCCTGCGGCAGTTGGCAGAGGCGGGGTGCGAGGCGCTGGTGATCCATTTCCTGCACGCCTATGCCAACCCCGCCCATGAACGCCGCGCCGGAGAGATCGCGGCCGAGATCTGGCCCAACGGCAACATCACCCTGGGTCACGCGCTGCTGTCGGAAAGTCGCGAATTCGAACGCGGGGTGACGGCGGCGGTCAACGCCAGCGTGCAGCCGCTTCTGCGCCGCTACGTGGAACGCTTGGCCGACCGGCTGGCCGACCGCGGCTATACCCGCGATCTGCTGGTGATGAACGGCAACGGCGGCATGGTGTCGGCCCGCATCGTCGCGGATGAGGCGGCGAAGACGGTGATGTCCGGCCCCGCGTCGGGGGTGATGGCCGCCGCCTATACCGGGCGGCGTGCGGGCATTCCGGACCTTTTGACCTATGACATGGGCGGCACGTCCACGGATGTGGCGATGATCCGGGGCGCGGACCCGGCCGTCAGCCACGAGATCGAGATCGAATATGCCATGCCGATCCATGTCCCCATGGTCGATGTGCGCACGGTGGGTGCCGGCGGCGGGTCGATCGCGCGGGTCAGTACTGCGGGGCTGCTGCAGGTGGGGCCCGACAGCGCGGGCAGCACGCCGGGGCCGATCTGCTATGGCAAGGGCGGGACCGATCCGACGATTTCGGACGCCAACATGCTGCTGGGCCGGATGAACCCCGGCCAGCTGAACACCGGTGCGGGCGGCGTCACGCAAGACACGATCCGCACGGTCTTTGCCGACAAGCTGGGCGTGCCGCTGGGGCTGGACGCGACGCAGGCGGCGGCGGCGGTGCTGCGGATCGCGACCGCCAAGATGGCGGATGCGGTGCGCATGGTGTCGATCTCGCTGGGCGAGGACCCGCGCGATTTCGCGCTCTTCGCCTTTGGCGGGGCCGGGCCGCTGCATGCCTGCGCCATCGCCCGCGAATTGGGCGTGCCGCGGGTGCTGGTGCCCGCGCGACCCGGGATCACCAACGCGCTGGGGTGCATCGTCGCGGATCTGCGGCACGATTTCGTGCAGACCATCAACAGCCCGCTGGATCACTGCGATATGGACGCGGTGCACGCCGCCTTTGCCCGGCAGGTGGCGGACGGGACCGCCGCCATTGCCCGCGAGCGGGTCGAGGTGGCGGAAACCCGGGTGATGCATTCGGTCGACATGCAATTCATCGGCCAGACCCACCTTTTGCGCGTGCCGCTGCCCGATGCGACACCGGACGGCGACACCCTGCAGCGGCTCTTCGAAGAGGCGTATTTCCGACGCTTTCAGGTCGAACTGCCGGAAATCCGCGCTTCGCTTGTCAACGTCAACACCTCCGTCATCGGGCGCCGCGCCGAGGTGGACCTGTCGGCACTGATCGACCCCGCCGGACGCAAGGACAGGCTGGATGCGGCCCTGACAGGCACCCGGCAGGTCTGGTTCGACGCTTGGGTCGACACGCCGGTCTACTGGCGCGATCATCTGCCCGCTGACGCGACGCTGCAAGGTCCGGCCATCGTGGAACAGATGGATTGCACCCTGGTGATGGAGCCGGGCGATACCGCCGTTCAGGATGCGGATGGCAATCTTGTCGTAACCGTGGGGCAGAACCAATGACCGACACGACGTCTCTTGATCCGATCACCCTCACGGTCATCCAATCGGGTCTGCAGCAGGTCTGCGACGAAATGGACCTGAGCTTTTCCCGCGCGGCGTTTTCGCCGGTCATCGCCGAGGCGAACGACCGCTCTGACGGCATCTATTCGGCGGCGGACGGCAGCCTGATCGCGCAAGGCTCGCAAGGGTTGCCGGTCTTTGTCGGGACCATGCAGTATTCCACCGCCACGCTGATCGAGATGATCGGCGACGGGCGGGTGGCGGCCCCGAAACCCGGCGACATCTATATCGTCAATGACCCCTATCTGGGCGGCACGCATCTGATGGACGTGCGCTTTGCCATGCCGGTCTGGCGCGAGGGGCGGATTTTCTGCTGGCTGTCCAACACCGGGCATTGGCCCGACACCGGCGGCGCGGTACCGGGCGGGTTTTCCGCCAGCGCCACGGCGGTAGAGCAGGAGGGGCTGCGCCTGCCGCCGGTGCGGCTTTTCAAGGAAGGCAAGCTGGATACAGAGATCTACAGCATCATCTGTTCCAACATCCGCGTGGCTGACCAGCGCATCGGCGACGTCAAGGCACAGGCGGCTGCCTTATACGTGGGGCAATCGCGGCTGACGCGACTGCTGGACCGTTATGGCGACGCCACGGTCGAGGCGGCGATCGCCGAGCTTCGGACCCGCGCCGCGCGGCAGATGCGCGCCAATATCGCCCTGATCCCGTCCGGCACTTACCGGTCCACCGCTTATATCGACAGTGACGGCGTGGTGAACGAACCGTTGGAAATCAGGCTGGCGATCACCGCCGACGGCGACACGCTGACCTTTGATTTCACCGGTTCCTCCGCCCCCTGCGCGGGGCCGATGAATTCGGTTCTGGCGACCACGCATTCATCGGTCTACCTCGCCATGCGGCACATCTTTCCCGACGTGCCGATCAGCGCCGGCGCGTTCGAGCCGCTGAATATCATCCGACCGGAAAACACCTTTCTCGACGCGCGCTATCCGCGCCCGGTGTCGGGCTGCGCCGCCGAGGTCAGCCAGCGCATCGCCGAGGCGGTGTTCGCCGCGCTTGTCGCGCCTTTGCCCGACCGCGTGACCGCGGCCCCTGCGGGGTCGTCGGGGAATTTTGCGCTGGGGGGCGAGGTGCCCGAGGAGGGACGGTCCTACGTGATGTACCAGATTTCCGGCGGCGGCTATGGCGGCTATGCGGGCGGCGACGGCATTTCCAACGGCTGTTCGACCATCGGCATTTCAAAGGCCCCGCCGGTCGAGATCATGGAGCAGCAGTTTCCGGTGCTATATCACCGCTACGCGCTTCATGATGGCTCGGGCGGCGCGGGACGGCAGCGTGGCGGCTTTGGCCTTGATTACGAGGTCGAGATTCTGCGCGGCACGGCGCGCGCGAGCTTTGTCATGGATCATGGGCGGTTCGGCCCTCAGGGCGTGCTGGGCGGCTGTGACGGCGGGGTGAACCGGGTCGAGGTCACGCAGGGCGACACGACCTTTGTGCCCGAACACCTGTCCAAGGCGCAGGATATCGCGCTGTCTGCCGGGGACCGGGTACGGGTGCGCACGCCGGGGGGCGGCGGCTATGGACCGGCCGCGGACCGCGACCCGGCGCTGGTGGCCGAGGATGTGCGGCTGGGCCGCTACACGCCGGAGGCGGCCAGGCGGCTCTTCGGCGCGGATTGATCCGGGGCCCGTCCAAAACAAACGTGAATTGAAAATCCCGTGGCAATCGGGCACTCTGCTGCGCAGGCAATGTTGGCCGGTTGCACGGAGGGACGAACCCTTTGGCCCGGCCCGGGATCGAGGCGGTGTCATGAGAGTGATTGGAATTCTGATCTGTCTGTCGCTATTGGCGGCATGCGGTGGCGGCAATCGGTACGACCGGGAACCGGCACAGGTGATGCGGCTGTCGGGCGGCCCCATCGCCCGGGCCTGTCTCGCCAGCGACCGCAAGGCGCGCAGCCGCGAGCTTTGCGGATGTATCCAGACCGTGGCGAACCAGGATCTTTCAGGGCAGGATCAGCGCATGGCGGTGAAGTTCTACAAGGATCCGCACCGCGCGCAGGAGATCCGGCAATCCGACCGCAGCACGCATGAAGCGTTCTGGAAACGCTACACCGGCTATGCTGCGCGGGCCGAACAGCTGTGCCGGATCTACCGCTAGGCGTGCGGTGATTTTCGTTGACCTGAGGGCGGGCCCTATTCACAAAAGGTGAATGTGGCTGCCAAAGGGGCGCGGGATGGTGATGAAGGGCGTGACGCTGCGCGGGCTCGAGGTGTTCGAGGCGCTGGCCGCTACCGGATCGGTCGCCCAGGCGGCCGAGGCAACGGGGCTGAGCCAGCCCGCCGTCAGCCAGCAGATGCGCAACCTGGAATCCGCGCTCGACGTCGATCTGCTGGATCACGGTCGCCGCCCGATGACCCTGACAGCGGCGGGGCGGTCGTTCCTGGCGCGCACCCAGACCGTGCTGGGCGAGCTGCGACAGGCCCGCAACGAGCTGACGGTGATGGATCTCACGCATCTCAGCACGCTGAACCTTGGCATGATCGACGATTTCGAAAATGACCTGACGCCGCGGCTGGTGACGATCCTGGCCGACAGCCTGACGCGCTGCCGCTTCAAGCTGATTTCCGCCCCGAGCCACGAGATCAGCGCCGCGATGCAGGCCGGTCGGCTGCACATCGCCGTCGCCGCCAGCAGCGGGCAGGCGCTTGACGGCGTGGCGGAATATCCGCTGGTGCGCGATCCGTTCCTGTTGGTGACGCCGCGCGGCGCGCTGCGCGAGGCCGGATCGCTGGATGCGGTGATGCAGGGCCTGCCGCTTTTGCGGCATGACCGTGATCAGTTGATCGGGCGGCAGGTCGAGGCGCACCTGGCGCGGCATGACCTGCGCTTCGACGAACGGTTCGAGATCGGCACGCATCTGTCGCTGATGACGCTGGTGGCCCGCGGCGTGGGGTGGAGTATCACGACGCCGCTGGGGTACATGCGCGCGGCGCGGGTGCATGGAGAGGTCGAGGCGCATGCGTTGCCGTTTCCGCCATTTGCCCGCACCATCGCACTTTTTGCCGGGACGGACTGGACCGACGAGGTGCCACGGGACGTGGCGCGTACGGCGCGGCACCTGCTGCAGACGCTGGTGATCGACCCGGCGCTGACGCAACTGCCCTGGCTCGAGGGCGATTTGCGGCTGCTGGACGGCTAGCACGGTTTTCAGTTTTTGAAAACCGGTGGCGCTGCTCCTCAAGCCCTTGCGGGCTTTCCTCGCCTTGTCAGGCGGTCAGGTCCAGAAAGGCGCGCACCGACGCTTCGAATTCGCGGGGTTTTTCGGCATGCAGCCAGTGCCCGGCGCCGGGGATCCTGGCGAACCGGGCCTGCGGAAAGAAGTCGCGGATCACGGGCCGGGCGTCCTGGGTCACGTAGTCCGACTCCGCGCCCGACAGAAACAGCGTCGGGCCGTCGAACTGGCCCGATACATCAGGAAAGCCCAGCACCTTGTCCATCTCGGCCGCAAGCGTGTCGAGGTTCAGTTTCCAGCGCTTTTCCTTCAGGTCGAGCGATTGGGTAAAGAACGCCTGCAACCCCGGATCCGGCACATGTGCGGCCAGTTGCGCCACCGCGTCCGAGCGTTTTTCGACGCGGGCAAGGTCCACCGCGCGCATCGCCTCGATATACTGGATCTGGCTGTGGCTATAGGGCACCGGCGCGATGTCCGCCACGATCAGGCGGTTGACCAGGGCGGGCTGCGTGATGGCCAGCACCATCGCGGCCTTGCCGCCCATGGAATGGCCCAGCACATCCGCCGGGCCGTCCAGCCCCGCGATCACCTCTGCCAGGTCCCCGGCCATGTCGGGATAGCTGTGGCTGTCGGTCCAGCCGCTGTCGCCGTGGTTGCGCTGATCCACGGCGATAACCTGCCGCTGATCCGACAGGCGCTTGCCGATCACGCCCCAGTTGCGGGCCGATCCGTAAAGGCCGTGCACGATCACCAGCGGCGGCTGGTCGGTAGGTGTGCCATGTGAAAGCGTATTGAGCATGCCAGCGGTTTAGCGGGCTTTGCCGGGCGGGGCCAGTGCCGTGGACACGCTTTGCGCTTTTGCTTGGCCCGGCGGCGCGCTAGTCAGGGCCGATGAATGAAAAGACGGACATACCGGCGCGGATCGCGCGCCTCGAAGGTTTGCTCGAGTCCCGCTTCGGCGCGCGGCGCGGCGGGCTGGCCCGGAGAAGCGGCAAGGTCGGCCGCGACCTGCCGCGCGCGGTCCGGCACGATCTTGACCGGGTGAGCCAGGCCGAAATCATGCTGGCCCATCCCAAGCTGGCGCTACGGGTCGATCAGGCCGCCGTGCTGGCCGCGGCCGAGCGCGCCGAGGCGCACCTGACCGACGTCGATGCCCGTGACCGGCGGCGGGGGCGGCTGCTGGGCATGCTGGGGGCGCTGGTCTTCAACCTCTTGCTGCTGGGGGTGATCCTTCTGCTGCTGCTGCGCTGGCGCGGGCTGGTGTGAACGGCGCGCGCAGCAGAACATCGCGCAGGACCAGCGTCACCGTGACAAAGCTCACGTAAAGCAGCAGGTACCACGACCCCATCTTGGCAAAGCTCACCCGCTCGAACGGGGTCTGGCCCGCGTAGATCCAGGTGCCGGTGTTGGTGCCGACGTTTTCGGCCACCCACAGGAAGATCGCCGTGAGAAACGCCGCCAGCGGCAGCGGCATCCAGCGCGGGGTCTGCCCGATGGTGAACCAGACCCGGGTGCGCGCGAAAAGCACCAGCGTCGCGGCAAACAGCGCCAGCCGGATGTCGGGCAGGAAGTGATGCGCAAAGAAATTCACGTAGATCGCTACCGCCAGCACCACGGTGGTCCAGAACGGCGGGTAGGGGGCGAATTTCATGTCGAAGATGCGGATCACCCGCGCCATGTAGCTGCCGACCGAGGCATACATGAATCCCGAGAACATCGGCACGCCCCAAAGCTTCAGCAGCGCCGGTTCCGGATAGCTCCAGGACCCGGCGTTGACCTTGAAGATCTCCATTGCCGTGCCGGTCAGGTGAAAGAGCAGGATCACCCGCGCCTCGGCCCAGGTCTCCAGCTTCAGCGTCAGAAAAAGCACCTGCAATCCGATCGCATAGAGCGTCAGCGCGTCGTAGCGCCACACCGGCCAGTCGCCCTGCCAGATGCGCGACGACACAAGGATGCCGACCAGCATCATGATCGCGAAAAGGCAGGCCCAGCCCTGTTTGAGCACGAACATGACAAACTCGGCCAGCCCGTGCGGCAGGCGCGCGCGCATCCAGTCGCCCATGCGGCGTTCGATCCGGGCGGTTTGGCTGCGGCGGGTCGGGGCGGTCATGGCGGCATGAAAGCCGCAGAATCGCGGTCATGTCCAGCCGGGGTGCGCTGCTCAATCCCCGGGCGCGGCGCGCTCTTCGCTCAGGGGGGAGAGGGGGTCTGGCCCCGGGGCCGGCCAGACCTCGACGGTCAGCCCCTGCGCCGCCAGCCCCAGAAGGAGCCCGAGCGCGGGGCCGATCAGGCCGGTGTCGAAGGGAAGGCGCATCGGATCCTCCTGACTTTGGGCGTCAGGGGATAATACGGCGCAGGCGGCGCGGTCCGTCGCGACGGGGGCGGATTTTTCCGTCACCCGCCGGAGTATTGCTGCGCGCTGACCTCCTCGAGCCAGTCGGCGGCAGAGCCGTCCTGTGCCTCTTGCAGGGCCAGGTGGGTCATCGCGCCGTCCGGCCCCGCGCCGTGCCAGTGCTTTTCGCCCGGCGCGAACCAGACGGTATCGCCCGGTTGCAGCGTTTGCAGCGGCCCGCCGTCGGTCTGCGCTAGGCAGGTCCCCGACAGCACCACCAGCGTCTGGCCCAGCGGGTGCGTATGCCAGAAGGTGCGTGCGCCGGGGGCAAAGGTCACCCGCGCGGCGTTCAGGCGGGCAGGGGCCTCGGGCGTCGGCACTTGTTCAAGTGTGACACTGCCGGTGAAATACGCGGGATTGCCGGGGCGGCTGTCATGATCTGCGCTGCGGGTGATCTGCATGGTTGGGGTCCCTTTATGCCTCGCACCAAGGGAACACCAATGGCACCGGTTTGCCAAGGGTGGCCGGCCCGGTTGCCTCTGCTGAAAAAGTATATACATTAGATATGCATTGCATATGCGGTGCACCCTGTCCGTGGAGACCGGAACCGTGGCCGACAAGAAGAAATCGAAAAAAAAGGACCTCAAGGACAGCCAGCTGATCATCAGGATCGCGGGCGCCGACCGGGACCGATTTGTGGCGCTGTGCGAAGAGCTCGACACCAGCGCCGCGCGCGAAATCCGCAGGTTCATTCGCGATTTCCTTGCGTCGCACGAAGACGGGTCCTGACGCGGAGCCAAGAACTGTCAAAGGAGACACCGATGTCGAAGAAATCCAAGATCAAGTCGCTCAAGGCCGAGGTCAAAGCCCGCAAGGCCAAGATCAAGCGTCACGAGAGCAAACTGAAATCCGCCAAGAAGGCGCTCAAGAAAGCCGCCTGAGGCCCGGTTCCGCGGTCCCGGGTTGCGGGGTCGCCGGCCGCCCAGACCAAGGAGAGTCTGACGATGAAATCGATTGAAGAGGTGTCCGGCGTCGGTCCGGCCCTTGCCACGCTGCTGCGGGAGCACGGCATCATGTCCGCCGCCGACCTTGCGTCGCGCAGCCCGGAAGACCTGCAAGAGATCCCCGGCATCGGCGCTGCCCGCGCGCGCAGCCTGTCGTCTGCGGCGGCCGATGCGACGGTTGACGCAACGCCCGCAGAGGCCGAGACCGCCGCATCGCCGGTGGTCGCGACGCCCGAGCCGATCGCAGAGCAGCCGACAGAGGTGGTCAACGGCACGGCCGCGGAGCCTGCGACGGCAGAGGCAGCTGAGACGCACGCGAAAGCCGACAAGGCTGCGAAGCCTGCGAAAACCAAAAAGCCCGCGAAGGCTGCGAAGCCCGCGAAAGCCGACAAGGCTGCGAAGCCTGCGAAAGCTGAAAAGACCGCGAAGGCCGACAAGCCCGCGAAATCGAAGAAGGCGAAGGCCCCGGCTGAATCCAAGAAGGCGCCCAAGACCTCGGGCAAGAAGAAAGCCGCCGCCAAGGACAAAGCCGCCAGCTCCAAGAAGCAAGCGGACAAGGCCGCGAAGAAGGCCCAGACGGTTGCCGAAAAAGCCAAGGCCAAGGCCAAGAAGGCCGCCGCCAAGGCAAAGCAGGCGGTCAAGGACGCCAAGAAAAAGACCAAGAAGGCGAAGAAGGCCAAGGCCTGACACCGCGCCAAAAGAAAACGCCCCGCAGCTCTGCGGGGCGTTTCCGTTCGATCCGGTGGGGTCGGATCAGAGGTTCGGGTAGAGCGGGAAGCGGGCGCAGAGTTCGGCCACCTCGGCCTTGACCTTTTCCTCGACCGCGCCGTTGCCGTCTTCGCCGTTGGCCGCGAGGCCGTCCACGACTTCGAGGATCCAGCGCGCGATCTGACGGAACTCCGGCTCACCAAAGCCGCGCGTGGTGCCGGCGGACGACCCAAGGCGGATGCCGCTGGTGATCGTCGGCTTTTCCTCGTCGAAGGGCACGCCGTTCTTGTTGCAGGTGATGTGGGCCCGACCAAGCGCCTTGTCGGTGGCGTTGCCCTTCACACCCTTCGGGCGCAGATCGACCAGTACGATATGCGTGTCGGTGCCGTGGGTCACGGTTTCGAGCCCGCCTTTGTGCAGTTCGTCCGCCAGCGCCTGGGCGTTGGTGATGACGTTCTGGATGTAGGTCTTGAATTCGGGCTGAAGTGCCTCGCCGAAGGCCACGGCCTTGGCGGCGATCACGTGCATCAGCGGGCCCCCTTGAATGCCGGGGAAGATGGCGGAGTTGAATTTTTTCGCCAGAGCCTCGTCATCGGTCAGGATCATGCCGCCGCGCGGGCCGCGCAGGGTCTTGTGGGTGGTCGTTGTGGCGACATGCACATGCGGGAAGGGGTTGGGATATTCGCCCGCCGCGATCAGCCCGGCGAAATGCGCCACGTCGGCCAGCAGATAGGCCCCGACGCTGTCGGCAATCTCGCGGAACTTGGCAAAGTCGATTTTGCGCGGGATGGCCGATCCGCCCGCGATGATCATCTGCGGCTTGTGCTCGGCCGCGAGGGCGGCCAGTTCGTCATAGTCGATATCGAGCGTGTCGCGCTTCACCCCGTATTGCACGGCGTTGAACCACTTGCCCGACTGGTTGGGCTTGGCCCCGTGGGTCAGGTGGCCGCCCGCATCGAGCGACATGCCCAGAATTGTGTCGCCCGGCTTCAGCAGCGCCTGAAACACGCCCTGGTTGGCCTGCGAGCCGGAGTTCGGCTGCACATTGGCGAAGCTGCAGCCAAAAAGCTTGCAGGCGCGATCGATGGCCAACTCTTCGGCGACATCGACCCAGTCACAGCCGCCATAGTAGCGGCGGCCCGGATAGCCTTCGGCGTACTTGTTGGTCATCACCGATCCCTGCGCTTCCATCACGGCGGCAGAGACGATGTTTTCCGACGCGATCAGCTCGATCTCGTCGCGCTGACGGCCCAGCTCGCCCCGGATGGCGGCGCTGATCTCGGGGTCGCGATCGGCAAGCGTCTCGGTGAAAAATCCGGTGTCACGGTGCGGGGCATTCATGTCGTGGCCTCCTTTGAGGGTGCGGAATCTGTGCGCGTTTCCTATAGGAAATTAATCCTCGATCAAGCGTTGAAAAGAAGGAAATGGTCTTAAGACCTTGGCTTTGCTGGTGTGTGTCGGAAACTTGTGCTTGTTTCAGAAACAGATAGCACCTAGCCGGGAAAACCCATGTCGCTCAGAATTGCCTTCGCCGCAAGCAACGCGCCCATTGCACAGGCGGCGCGCGAGACGCTGACCCGGCAATATGGCGACCACGCCGAAGCAGGCGCCGACGTCATCGTGGCGCTTGGCGGGGACGGTTTCATGCTGCACACCCTGCACCGGACCCAGGGGCTGGGCGCGCCGGTCTACGGCATGAACCGGGGCACGGTCGGGTTCCTGATGAACGAATATTCCGATCACGGGCTCGAAGAGCGGCTGAGCGCGGCCGAGGCGGCGGTGATCACGCCGCTGTCGATGCATGCGACCACGTCCGATGGCACCCTGCACAAGGAACTGGCGATCAACGAGGTGTCGCTGCTGCGGCAGGGGCCGCAAGCGGCGCGGCTGCGGATCAGCGTCGACGGGCGGCTGCGGATGTCGGAACTGGTCTGTGACGGCGCGCTGGTGGCCACGCCGGCCGGGTCCACCGCCTACAACTACTCTGCTCACGGGCCGATCCTGCCCATCGGGTCGGACGTGCTGGCGCTGACGGCGATGGCCGCGTTCCGGCCCCGGCGTTGGCGCGGCGCGCTGCTGCCCAAGACCGCAGAAGTGCGGTTCGAGGTGCTGGATGCGGAAAAGCGCCCGGTGATGGCCGAGGCCGATGCCCGCGCGGTGCGCGACGTGGTGCAGGTCGACATCCGGTCCGAGCCGTCTATCGCGCACCGGGTGCTGTTCGATCCCGGCCACGGGCTCGAGGAACGGCTGATCCGGGAGCAGTTCGTCTGATCCGGCGGGCTTCCGGAGCGGCCGATTGAGGGAACCGGGCCGGTTCTGGGTGGTTGGCCCGTCATGGACATCCTCGACACCCTGCACGACGCCATTGACACACCAGCCTTCCTGATCGGCTTTCTGGCGCTTATGCTGCCAAGTCTTTTCTGGCTTATCCGCGACCTGCAAAGACGCAATACCCATCTGATGCCGCTGATGAAGGTCGTCTGGGGGCTCACCGTAATTTATACCGGGCCGCTGGGCCTGGCCATCTACCTGTGGTCGGGCCGCAAGGAGATCGCGACCGACAGCCTGCCGCGCCGGGCGTTCCGGTCGGTGGCGCATTGCTGTTCCGGCTGCGGCATGGGCGAGATTGTCGGCGTGGTCGTGGCGGCGGGGATCCTGTCGCTGGGCTCGGTCTGGGTGTCCGTCATCACCTTCGCGCTGGCCTATGCCGCCGGATACGCCTTGACCGTCGGGCCGCTGGTGCAGGACGGCGTGCCGCTGCGCACCGCCATGCGCGACGCGGTCGTTGCGGAAACGGCGTCGATCACGGTGATGGAGGTCACCGCGATCAGTGTCAGCCTGTGGCTTGCGGCGGGAGCGGGTATGGGCGACGTGCGGTTCTGGACCGCGCTGATCGTGTCGCTGAGCTGTGGCCTGCTGGCGGCCTATCCGGTCAACGTTCTGCTGCTGCATTTCGGCGTGAAGGAAGGGATGATGGACCCGCGCATGACCGACCATGACGGGCATGATCATCAGGGCGATCCCGCGACGGCGGGCTGACCCTCAGGCCGTGCCGATCCGCGCCAGCGCCACATCTGCCTGATGATCCCGACCGTAAGCCACGAGCGCCACGCTGCGGATGTTGCCGCCATTGGGGCGCGCCCGCACCAGCCGCCCCGACGGCTCGAACGCGCTGAGCGGCAGGGTGATGTCGGCCCAGTCGGCGCCTGCGTCGAACCCGGCCTGCCAGTATTGCCCCGGCAGCATCATTCCCGAGGTGCGCAGATGCACGAAATAGCGCTGGCCGTTGCCGCGCGCGCGCAGGGTGATGGCCGAGGTGTCCTGCGGCAACCCGCCCGGCAGATCGTGGCGCGCCTGCACGAAGCCGCCACGGTTTTCGGTCGAGACATCGCCGGTCAGGCGCATGGCGGGCACGCCGTACATCGCGCCAAATTCAAGCGATCCGGTGGATACGCCGCCCATCACCTGATCGGTGAAAAAGCGCCAGCGGTTCTGGGGGGCGCCGGTGAAATCGTCGATCAGCATGGGGCGGGCCTGCAGCAGGGTCGGGGCGGCCAGCAAAAGCGCCAGAACGCCACGGCGGGTGACATGGATGTTTTTCATGATCAAAGGGTAGCGCCCTCACGCCGCCTTGCCAGCATGCGGGGCCGTCAGCCCTTGCGCGACGCTTTCTCTGCCAGACCCGAGGTGCCCTGACGCCGCGCAAGCTCGGCCATGACATCGGCAATGTCCACGTCGCGTGCGCGCAGCATCACCAGCAGGTGAAAGAGCACATCCGCCGCCTCTGATGTCAGGCGGGCGCGGTCGCCCCTGACCGCCTCGATCACCGCCTCGATCGCCTCTTCGCCGAACTTCTCGGCGCATTTATCGGGGCCCTGCGACAGCAGCTTGGCGGTCCAGCTTTCGCCGGGATCGGCGTCCGCGCGGGTGGCGATCAGGGCGGCAAGATCGTCAAGGGTCATGGCGGGGCCTTTCCGGGGTCACTGGCGCACGGCAATGCCGTTGGCGGCCATATGCGCCTTGGCCTCGGCAATGGTGAAGTCGCCGAAATGAAAGATCGATGCGGCCAGCACCGCTGACGCACCGCCTTGGGTCACGCCGTCGATCAGATGATCCAGCGTTCCGACGCCGCCGCTGGCGATCACCGGGATGCTGACCGCATCCGAAATCGCCCGGGTCAGCGGCAGGTTGAAGCCTTCGCGCGTGCCGTCCCGGTCCATCGAGGTCAGCAGGATCTCGCCAGCCCCCTTGGCCGCCACTGTCATGGCGAAATCCACCGCGTCGATGCCGGTGGCCCGTCGCCCGCCATGGGTGAAAATCTCCCAACGGCCCGGCTCGACGGTCTTTGCGTCTATGGCCACGACGATGCACTGGCTGCCGAACTGGTCGGCGGCTGCCGTCACCACATCCGGGTTGGCCACAGCGGCGGAGTTGAAGCTGACCTTGTCGGCCCCCGCCAGCAGCAGCGCCCGCACATCGGCCACGGTCCGCACGCCGCCGCCCACGGTGAGCGGGATAAAACACTGTTCGGCGGTGCGGGTCACGACATCGAACATCGTGCCGCGGTTTTCCTCGGTCGCCATGATGTCGAGAAAACAGATCTCGTCGGCGCCCGCGGCATCATAGGCACGCGCCGCCTCGACCGGGTCGCCCGCATCCACCAGATCGACAAAGTTCACGCCTTTGACCACGCGGCCATCGGCGACATCGAGGCAGGGAATGATGCGGGTTTTCAGCATGGTCTCATCAACGTTATCCGATTTGAGGACCTTTTAGGGGGAATGGCGGTTAGCTTCCAGTGGGTACGCCCCAGATTGTGATCCGAATGAAAGGAATGGCTATGAAACATGCTTTGGCTTTGGTGGGCGCGTTGGCGCTGGCCCCGATCCTGCCGCAGGGCGCAGCTGCACAGGACATCATGACCGATGCGTCGCAGAAAAGCGTCGATGCCACGGTCGACCAGCTGGTGAGCGCCATCGAGGGGGCCGGTGCGACCGTGTTTGCCGTGGTGGATCATGGTGCGGGCGCGAAAGAGGTCGACATGGACATCGGCAATTCCAAGCTGGTGATCTTTGGCAACCCGCAGGTCGGCACCCCCGCGATGATGGACAACCGGCAGGCCGGGCTGTTCCTGCCGATGAAGGTACTGGTCTATGAAGATGCGGCGGGCATCGTGACCGTCGCTTACGAGGACCCGATGGCCCTGACCGCGCTTGAAGGCATTTCCGAGGACGCGGAGTACCTTGGAAAAATGCAGGGTGCCTTGAAGAAGCTGACCGGCGCCGCGGTCGAATGAGGCGTCAGGCGCGCAGGGCCTTGAGGGCTTCGCCAAGGTCCAGCGCGCCGTCGTAAAGCGCGCGGCCCGAGATCGCGCCGGAAATGACGCGGGTGTCGCGCAGGGCAATGAGGTCGTCCAGCGACGACACCCCGCCCGACGCGATCACCGGGATATCTACGGCGCGGGCCAGCGCCTCGGTCGCCGGAATGTTCGGGCCCTGCATCGCGCCGTCGCGGTTGATATCGGTATAGATGATCGCCGCGACCCCGGCATCCTCAAAGGATTTGGCAAGGTCGGTGACCATCACATCGGTCTCTTCCGCCCATCCCTTGGTGGCGACTCGTCCGTCGCGCGCGTCGATGCCGACGGCGACCTGCCCCGGAAAGGCGCGCGCGGCGTCGCGCACGAGGCCGGGATTTTCCACCGCCACCGTGCCCAGGATGACCCGGGCCAGCCCCTTTGACAGCCAGGTCTCGATCGTCGCCATGTCGCGGATGCCGCCGCCCAGCTGTGCGGGCGTGTCGGGGCAGGCGGCGAGGATCGCCTCGACCGCTGCGGCGTTGACCGGTGTACCCGCGAAGGCGCCGTTGAGGTCCACCAGATGCAGCCAGTCGCAGCCCGCGTCGACAAAGCTGCGCGCCTGCTGGTCGGGCGTGTCGCTGAATACGGTCGATTTTTCCATGTCCCCGCGCAGCAGGCGCACGGCCTGACCGTCCTTGAGGTCGATGGCGGGGTAAAGGATCATGGCGGCTCTCCTGCGCTGGTGCGCGCGGTTTTGCATGACGGGACGGCAGATGCAACGCGACCTCACGTCAGACTTGATCTGCCGCCCGTCCGCGCGTCAGGCTTTGCCCACCACTCACGGGAGGAGAGAGAACGTGAAGAGACTGAGCATGCTGCTGGCCGGGCTGGCCCTGACGGCGGGCGCGGCACTGGCCGATCCGGCGGAAGGCACCTGGAAGACCGAGGTTGACGACGGATCCTACGCCTATGTCGGGCTGAAGCCTTGCGGCCCCTACATCTGCGGCACCATCGACCGGACCTTCAATTCGCGCGGCGAATACAAATCCCCGAACCTTGGCAAGACGCTGGTGATCAACATGGCACCGCAGGGCGGCGGCAAGTACGAGGGCAAGGTGTGGCGCCCGTCGAACGACAAGATCTACATGGGCAAGATGCAGCTGAACGGCAGCACGCTGCAGCTTTCGGGCTGCGTCGCGGGCGGCTTGCTGTGTTCCAAACAGACGTGGAGCCGGGTCAACTGATCCGCGCAAAAGCTGCGTGAAATCGGGCGGGGCAACCCGCCCTTTTTTGTGTCGGGCGACTGCGGCTCCGCCGCGACGAAAGGCCCGCGCTGGCCCCGGAACAGACCTTTGCTCGCTCGCGTTGCTTAGATGAAACGATACGAGAGGAGTTCATCGTGACGACTGTAACCACCGCCGACGGAACCGACATTTTCGTCAAGGACTGGGGCGAAGGCACGCCCGTCGTTCTGATTCACGGCTGGCCGCTCAACGCCGACAGCTGGGAACATCAGGCGCTGGCGCTGGCCGAGGCCGGATACCGTGTGGTGTCCTACGACCGGCGCGGCTTTGGCCGATCGGGCCAGCCATTTCAGGGCTATGACTACGACACCATGGCCGACGATCTGAGCAGCGTGATCCATGCGCTTGACCTGCGCGACGCAACCATCGCCGGGTTCTCCATGGGAGGGGGCGAGGTGGCCCGTTACATGTCGCGCCACGCCGGCGACCGGGTCAGCAAGGCGATGCTGGTTTCGTCCATTGCGCCTTTCATGAAAAAGACCGACGACAACCCCGACGGCGTGCCCGCCGATGTATTCGAGGATATGAAAGCCGGTGTGCGCAAGGACCGTCAGGCTTTTCTTGAATCCTTCTTTGGTGATTTCTATGGCGAAGGAACCGATGGTGGCGGCGTCAGCGACGCGGTGCGCCATTGGACCTGGAGCATGGCCATGATGGGCAGCGTCAAGGCGACGCTGGACTGCATCGACGCCTTCGGCCACACCGACCTGCGCCCGGACATGGCGGCGTTCAAGGTGCCGACGCTGGTGCTCCACGGCACGGCCGACAAGATCGTGCCCATTGATCCGTCGGGCCGTCAGGCGGCCAAGATGATCGAGGGGGCGACTCTCAAGGAAATCGACGGCGCGCCGCATGGCATGACTGCCACCCATGCGGATCAGGTGACCGAGGCGATGCTCGATTTCCTGAAAAGCTGACCCGTTTCTCTGACGGCATGCACGCCCGGTGTGGATTACGCCGGGCGTTTTGCGTTTCCGGTCGGCCCGTCAGGGCGTCCAGGTCAGGAAGTTGGCGATCATGCGCAGGCCGATACCGGCGCTTTTCTCGGGGTGGAACTGCAGGCCCAGCATGTTGTCACGCCCGACGATAGCGGTGGTTTCCTCGTCATAGTCCACATGCGCGATGCGTTGGCTCAGGTCGGCCATGCGCATCTGGTAGGAATGCACGAAATAGGCGTGATCGCCGGTCTTGACCCCGTCCAGCACCGGATGCGGATGGTCGATGACCAGATCGTTCCAGCCCATGTGCGGCACCTTGTAGGCCGGGTCCTTAGGGGCGATGTGCATGACTTCGCCATCAATCCAGCCCAGCCCGTCGGTTTCGGTGTATTCATGCCCTTTACGAGCCATCAGCTGCATGCCGACGCAGATGCCCAGGAAGGGCCGCGCCTTGACCTCGACCGCCTCGACCATCGCCTCGTAAAGTCCGCCTTGCCCGCGCAACGCCTCGGCGCAGGCCGGAAAGGCGCCGTCGCCGGGCAGCACGATCCGGTCGGCCCGCGCGACGGTGTCCGCGTCCGAGGTGACGATGACCGTGCCTGCGCCAGTCTCGCGCGCCATCTTCTGAAACGCCTTGTCGGCCGAATGCAGGTTGCCGCTTTCGTAATCGATGATCGTTGTGAGCATGAATGCCTCGGGTCTGTCTGGCTTCGACCGGTCAGAGCGCGCCTTTGGTCGACGGGATCGCCTTGGCCGTGCGGGCATCGACCTCGAGCGCGTCGCGCAAGGCGCGGGCGACGGATTTGAACGCGGCCTCGGCGATGTGATGGACGTTGATGCCGTGCAGCGCATCGACATGCAAGGTCAGGCCGCCATGGGTGCTGAAGGCCTGAAAGAATTCTCGCACCAGTTCGGTGTCGAACGTGCCGATCTTGGCACTGGGCAGCGCCACGTTCCACACCAGATAGGGGCGGCCCGAGATATCGAGCGCCGCGCGCACCAGCGCGTCATCCATCGGCAGAAGGCACGACCCGTAGCGGCGGATGCCGGTCTTGTCCCCGACCGCCTGTGCCAGCGCCTGACCCAGCGCGATGCCCGTATCCTCGACCGTGTGGTGATCGTCGATGTGCAGATCGCCCGCCGCGCGCACGGTCATGTCGATCAGCGCGTGGCGCGCCAGCTGGTCCAGCATGTGATCGAAAAAGCCGACACCGGTCTGGTTGTCGTACTGTCCGGTGCCGTCCAGATCGACGGTGACCGCGATATCGGTCTCGTGGGTCTTGCGGGTGACGGTGGCGCTGCGCATGTCGCGTCTCCTGTGACTTCGGTGCGCTTATAGGGCCGGGGGGCGGGGACGCCAAGGGGCCTGATTTCGACATTGTGGCCACCGGTGCGGATGTGCCAGATTGAACGCCAACAGAGGGGTGACCTGCCATGACCACATGCGTCTTTGTCCAGATCCGCTGCACGCCGGGCACGACCTACAGCGTGGCGGAGGAAATCGCACTGCGCGAAATCCATTCAGAGCTCTATTCGACCAGCGGCGAATATGACCTTCTGCTCAAGCTTTATGTGCCGCAGGGCCAGGATGTGGGGCATTTCATCAACGAAAACCTGAGCGATATCAAGGGTCTAGAGCGGACGCTTACGACGCTGACCTTCAAGGCGTTCTGAGGCGGGCGTGCAGCTGCGACCGGCGATGCCTGCGGACTTTGCCGCGCTCGGGCAGGTGATGTTCGACGCTATACGCACCGGGCCATGCCCCTATAGCGAGGCACAGCGCGCCGCGTGGTGCCCGGAACCGCCGGGCGGTGATGGCTGGGACGACCGGCTGGCGCAACAGGCGCTGGTGATGCTTGTCGAGGATGCGGCGGGACCGGCCGGGTTCATGACCCTGCGCGGCGACGGCTATATCGACCTCGCCTTCCTGCTGCCGCGGGCGCGCGGGCAGGGACAGTTCCGGCAGCTTTTCACGGCGGTCGAGGCCAAGGCGCTTGATCTGGGAATGGCGAAGCTGGAGACCCATGCCAGCCTGATGGCCGAGGCGCCGTTTGCCAAAATGGGCTTTGCGGTCGTGACGCGGGAAGAGGTCGAACGCGCGGGCCAACGCCTGCGCCGGGCGCAGATGCGCAAACCGCTCAGGGCGGTTGCCGGAACGGCGAAACGCGGCAGCGTAGCTGCCGCGCCTTGCAACGATACAGAGCGTGATCAGTTGGCGTAGGCCTCATCGGCGAGCATCAGCGGCTTGCCGTCAGCGCCTAGATCGGTCGGCGCGGGGTTGAGATAGTCGATGGTGCCGATGGCCTCGACGACCTGGCCTGCTTCGCCCGTCGCGGTCGCCGGGTCGGCGACGATGTCGAGCGAATTGTCGTATTGCGCCTTCATCCCCTCTTCGACCAGAAGGATGTAATCCTGCTCGGGCAGCAGTACGCCCGTGGACCAGCTGCCGTCGACCGCGGTGGCCGACATCGGCAGTTCGCCCTGGTTGTAGAACCGGATCGTGTCGCCCGGCTCCGGATAAACGACATCGGGGAAATAGCCGGTATCGAGCATGACGACATAATGCTCTTCGGCCTGCGACGGGGTTGCGACGACCAGCGCGGCCAGTACGGCAAAGAGCCCGGTTTTGCGCAGCATGATATGCTCCTTTGAGAAACTCGAACGCCCCACCCGAGTCTGCTGCAAAGGGGACTACTGCTAAAATTGGGCGAAAATTTGGCGGTTTGATCAAATCCGGCAGAAATCGGCCCGTGCCGCAACGCCGGTCAGTCGTCCTTGCAGAAAAGATCGTAGACGCATTCCAGCATCTTGCGCGGCTTGTCGTCGGCCAGCCGGTAATAGATCGCCTTGCCATCGCGGCGCGGCACCACCAACCCTTCGAGCCGTAGGCGCGACAGTTGCTGGCTGACCGCGGCCTGCCGGGCCGACAGCAGATCCTCTAGCTCGGTCACGGATTTTTCGCCCGACACCAGATGGCACAAGATCATCAGCCGCCCCTCGTGGCTGATCGCCTTGAGAAAGGCCGACGCCGTTGTCGCCTTTTCGACGATGCGGTCGAATTCCTCGTCGGTCATGTCGTCGCGCAGAACGGGCAGGGCCATGGTGCTATCCCTTATCTTCGGATGCGACAGGTGTGGCCGACTGGACATCCGGGGCGTAATCCGTGTGTTCGGCCAGCATCATCGACAGCACGCCCCAAAAGAAGTCCGCGCCCGGGTACCCTTCGATCCGGGCCAGTTCGGTGCCGTCCTCGACCAGGATGAAGGTCGGGGTGAAGTTCACGCGACGGTCGTATTCGATGCCGTCGGGCGGGCCGGTGCGCAGATCGGCACGCAGCAGCGGCGCATGCTGCCCTTCGCGGGTCTTGGGGTAGGCTTCGGAAATTTCCTCGTCCCAGCGTTCGCAGTAGACACAGCCGGGCTGTTCGACCATGACAAGCTGCGGATCGGCCAGCAGCGGGCCGGTCGAAAGCAGCCAAAGTGCTGCGGCGATCAGGGGCAGGGGACGCTGCATTGGACGATCCAATTGACGAGTAGGTAACTCACAACATAATATGAATATGTGAATTGATCAAGGAGGCCCGCGCCGTGCTCGATATTTCTTTCGCAGGTGCGGCATTGGCGGGGCTGCTGAGCTTCTTTACGCCCTGCATCCTGCCGATGGTGCCGTTCTACCTGTGCTACATGGCCGGCCTGTCGATGGCGGAACTGCGCAGCGATGCGGGCATTCCGCCGGGCGCGCAGAAACGTCTGTTGCTGTCGGCGATCTGCTTTGCTCTCGGGGTCACGACGATCTTTGTCCTGCTGGGCATGGGGGCGACGGCGGTGGGCCGGGCCTTTGCCGACTGGCTGGACGTGCTGAAATACGTCGCCGCGGCGCTGCTTCTGGTGTTCGGGCTGCATTTCCTCGGCATCATCCGGGTGCCGATCCTCTACCGCGAGGCGCGCGTCGAAAGCAGCACCGAACCCACGACCGTGCTGGGCGCCTATGTGATGGGGCTGGCCTTCGGCTTTGGCTGGACGCCCTGCGTGGGGCCTGCGCTCGCGTCGATCCTGATGATCGCCAGCGGCATGGGCAACATCACGCAGGGCGGGTTGCTTCTGCTGGTCTACGGGCTGGCGATGACAGCGCCTTTCGTGGTGGCCGCGCTTTTTTCCGGTCCGTTCCTGCGCTGGACCGCGCGGCACCGGGACAAGCTGGCCTATGTCGAGAAAGTGATGGGCGCGATGCTCATCCTCTTTGCGATTCTGATCGCGACCGATACGGTGAACCTGATTGCCGACGCCATGATCCGGTGGTTTCCCGGATGGGTGTCGCTGAGCTGACGCTTGGGAGGGCGAGGAAGATGAAACACTGGATCACGGGTCTTGCGGCGGCGCTGACGGCGCTGCCGGTCTGGGCGGCGGAACTGGGTGACGACGGGCTGCATAAAACCGATTGGATGCGCAACACCTTCAAGGACCTGCGCGAGGATCTGGAAGAGGCCAACGCCGAAGACAAACGCCTGGTGCTGTTCTTTGAACAGCGCGGCTGCGTCTACTGTACCCAGATGCACCAGGAGGTGTTTCCGCAGCCCGAAATTGACAGCTACATTTCTGAAAATTACTTCGTGGTGCAGCTCAACCTGCATGGCGATATCGAGGTGACCGATTTCGACGGGGAATCGCTGACCGAAAAGGACATGGCGCGGAAATGGCGGATCCTTTTCACGCCCACGATCATGTTCCTGCCCGAAGAGGTGCCCGAAGACACCTCGGCGGCCGAAGCCGCCGTGGCCGTGATGCCGGGCGCCTTTGCCAAGGGCACCACGCTGGACATGTTCACCTGGGTCAATGAAAAGCGCTACCTGCTTGACAACGGTGAGGATTTCCAGCGTTACCACGCGCGGATGATCCAGGAACGCGACGACGGGCACACGGACTGAGCCTGAGTTTCGGGCCGCATTTATTCACTTCTGTGAATTTGTTGTTGCGTCCCGGGGGCGCGGTAGCCTACGGTATACGCACCGCTGTCCCGCACGAAGAACGGGGGCGGACAGCCTAGGGAGGGAACATGAGGTTTACAGCAATCACGATCGCAGCGAGCCTGGTGGCGAGTGCCGCACTCGCCAACCCGGTCGCTCCGGACGACGTGAAATATGACGAATACGGCGCGGTCGAGACGTCGCTGAGCGGTACGCCCGGCGATGCGGAGGCCGGCGCCAAGGTGATGACCACCCGGGGGCTGGGAAACTGCGTGGCCTGCCACAAGGTCGACGCGCTGGATGCGGCCTTCCAGGGCGAGGTCGGCCCGCCGCTCAACGGTGTGGGCGGCTACCGGACCGAGGCGGAACTGCGCGGCATCGTGGCCAATGCCAAGATGACCTTCGAAGGCACCGTCATGCCCGCGTTCTACAAGACCAGCGGCTTTACCCGGCCCGGCAACGGCTATACCGGCAAGGCCGCCGAGGGAGAGATTGAACCGCTGCTGTCCGCACAGCAGATCGAGGATGTCGTCGCCTATCTGATGACCCTCAAAGACTAGGCAGGCGCAACGGCCTGCCCGCACTGCACGAGATCTAAGGAGAGAATTGATGGAATTCACACGACGCGAGACATTGGCCCTGGGTGCCGGTGCGGCGCTGCTGACTGTTCTGCCGTTCCGCGCCAATGCGGCGGTGGACGATCTGGTCGCCGAGTTCACGGGCGGTGCCGACATCGCCGACGCGGGCGTTGACCTGATCGCCCCCGAAATTGCCGAAAACGGCAACACCGTTCCGATCGAGGTTTCGGCCCCGGGCGCAAGTGCCATCATGGTGCTGGCCGCCGGCAACCCGACGCCGCCGGTCGCGACGTTCAACTTTGGCCCGCTGGCGGGAAGCCAGGCGGCGAGCACCCGGATCCGCCTTGCCGGAACGCAGGACGTGATCGCGATTGCCAAGCTCGAGGACGGCAGCTTTGCCCGCTCCTCCAAGACCGTGAAGGTCACCATCGGCGGCTGCGGCGGCTAAGGCTCGGAGCAATCCCGGCGAAAGTGGATACCGGTTTCGCGGTTCGGGATTGCGACCAACAAGGATAGGAGACAAAGAAATGGCATCTGGAGTCAAACCCCGCGTCAAGGTTCCCAAGTCGGCATCTGCTGGCGAGGAAATCACCATCAAGACGCTGATCAGCCACCCGATGGAATCCGGCCAGCGCAAGGACAGCGACGGCAACACCATCCCGCGCTCGATCATCAATCGCTTCACCTGCGACTTCAACGGCGAGAACGTCATCGACGTGAAGATGGAGCCCGCGATTTCCACCAACCCGTATTTCGAGTTCACCGCGACGGTGCCCGAAGAAGGTGAGTTCAAGTTCACCTGGTACGACGACGACGGGTCGGTCTACGAAGACGCGAAGAAAATCGCAATCGGCTGAAGCCGGTGCGCGGCCCTGCCCCCCGGAACATCGCGGGGCAGGGCTGATTTCAGGGAGGGAAACCAATGAAAATCAAGGCAATGACCGCCATCGCCGCCGTGCTGTTCGCCGCGGCACCGGCCCTGATGGCAGGCGGGCCGGATGATGACACCATGGTCATCAACGGTGAGATCGAAATGACCACCAAGACCGCCGCGCCCGCGCACATGGAAGGCACCGGCATCGACGAGATCATCTCGGGCTGGCACTTCCGCGAGGACGAGACCCAGGCGCAGCAGCTGGACGACTTCGAGAACCAGGGCATGATCTTTGTCGACAACGCGATCGAGGCCTGGGACACCGTCGAAGGCGAGGCAGGCGAATCCTGCGCGTCCTGCCACGGCGCGCCCGAGGATATGGCAGGCGTGAAGCCGACCTATCCCAAGTATGTCGAATCCGCTGGTGAGGTGCGCACGCTGCAGATGCAGATGAACGCCTGCCGGACCGAGCGCATGCAGGCCGAGGCGTGGAAATACGACGCCAAGCCCGCCATCGAGATGGAGGCGCTGCTGTCGTCGGTGTCGCGCGGCATGCCGATGAATGTCGCCATCGACGGCCCCGCGGCCGAGACCTGGGAAAAGGGCAAGGAGCTCTATTACACCCGCACCGGCCTTCTGGAGCTGTCCTGCGCGTCCTGCCATGAAGAGAACTATGGCAACTACATCCGCGCCGACCACCTGAGCCAGGGCCAGATCAACGGGTTCCCGACCTACCGTCTGAAGAACGCCAAGCTCAACGGGGTGCACAGCCGCTTCAAGGGCTGCGTGCGCGACACCCGCGCCGAAACCTACAGCACCGGCAGCCCCGAATTCGTGGCGCTGGAGCTTTACGTCGCCTCGCGCGGCAACGGCCTGTCGGTCGAAGGTCCGTCGGTCCGCAACTGATGCAATGACCCCGCGCGGCATCTGGCTGCGCGGGGTTTTCCTTCTCTGAAATATGCACACATGCGAATGTGTTTTGCGCTAATGGAAAGACCCTTCCCATGATCTCCAGACGCGATTTCCTGCAGGTTTCGATGGCCACCACCGCGCTGGTGGGGGCAAGCGGGTTCGGCAACTGGTCGCGGCTGGCGGCTCAGCAGGCCCTGACCCAGGACCAGTTGCTGCAGTTCGACAGCTACGGCAACCTGACGCTGATCCATGTGACCGACATCCATGCGCAGCTGAAACCGATCTATTTCCGCGAGCCTGAAATCAACATCGGCGTCGGCCCCAATCGGGGCGAGGTGCCGCATATCACCGGCGCGGATTTCCGCAAGCTTTACGGCATCTCGGACGGCAGCCCGTCACATTACGCGCTGACCTACAACGATTTTTCCGCGCTGGCGCAGGAATACGGACAGGTCGGCGGGATGGACCGCGTGGCCACCGTCGTCAACGCGATCCGGGCCGAACGCCCGGATGCGATCCTGCTGGACGGCGGCGACACCTGGCACGGCTCCTACACCTGCTATCACACGCAGGGACAGGACATGGTCAACGTGATGAACGGGCTAAAGCCCGACGCGATGACGTTCCACTGGGAATTCACCCTGGGCTCGGACCGCGTGAACGAGATTGTCGAAGGCCTGCCCTTTGCCGCGCTCGGCCAGAACATCTTTGACGCGGAATGGGACGAACCGGCGGAGCTTTTCAAGCCCTATCAGTTCTTCGAACGGGGCGGCGTCAACGTAGCGGTGATCGGTCAGGCCTTTCCCTACATGCCCATCGCCAACCCTGGCTGGATGTTCCCCGAGTATTCCTTCGGCATCCGCGACGAGCGCATGCAGGAAATCGTCGACGAGGTGCGGGGCATGGGCGCCGAATGCGTTGTCCTGCTGAGCCACAACGGTTTCGACGTCGACAAGAAGATGGCCGGGCAGGTGACCGGCATCGACGTGATCCTGTCGGGCCACACCCATGACGCGCTGCCCGAACCGGTGCTGGTGGGCGACACGATCATCGTCGCATCCGGCTCCAACGGCAAGTTCGTGAGCCGGGTCGATCTCAATATCAAGGACGGGCGGATGATGGGCTTCCGTCACAAGCTGATCCCGATCCTTTCGGACGTGATCGCGCCCGACCCCGAAATGACCGCGTTGATCGACGAACAGCGCGCGCCCTACGAGTCGGTGATGTCCGAGGTGATCGGCAAGACCAGCAGCCTTCTGTATCGCCGCGGAAATTTCAACGGCACCTGGGACGATGTGATCTGTGACGCGCTGCTGAGCGAGCGCGAGGCGGAAATCGCCCTGTCGCCCGGCGTCCGCTGGGGGCCGTCGATCCTGCCGGGGCAAGAGATCACGCGCGAGGATATCTGGAACGTCACTTCGATGACGTATCCCAACGCCTACCGCACCGAAATGACCGGCGATTTCCTCAAGGTCGTGATGGAGGATGTGGCCGACAACCTGTTCAACCCCGACCCCTATTACCAGCAGGGCGGCGACATGGTGCGCGTCGGAGGCCTGGGCTACCGCATCGACGTGACCAAACCGCAGGGGGAGCGGATCTCCGAGATGACGCTGCTGTCGACCGGCGAACCCATCGACCCCGCGCGCAGCTATGTGGTCGCGGGGTGGGCCAGCGTCAATGAGGGTACCGAAGGCCCGCCGATCTGGGACGTGGTGGAAAGCCACATCCGCGCGCAGGGCACCGTCGAGGTGGGCGAGAACACCAGCGTTCAGGTGGTCGGAGCCTAAGGCGTTCTGCGGCGGGTGCCCCCGGGGTGCCCGCCGTTTTTCCAGTCAAAATCATTCACATAGACGAATGTGATGATCCGAGAGGAGGCAAACATGACACAAGACAGCAAGAGCGGCACCTCGCGCCGGGCGTTCCTTCGGGGCAGCCTGGCCGCCGGGACCGCAATCGCAGGCGCTGGCATGGCCCGCGCGGCGGGGCCGGAGCCGTTGATCACCGAGGTCCAGCCCTGGGCGCAGGGGCTTGGCGACGGCGTCGACGCCACGCCCTACGGCCTGCCGATCGAGTTTGAATCGGATGTGATCCGGCGCAACGTGCCGTGGCTCACGGCCGATCCGATCAGCTCGATCAATTTCACGCCGATCCATGCGCTGGACGGGACGATCACCCCGCAGGGCTGCGCGTTCGAGAGGCATCATTCCGGTGCCATCGAACTGGCCAAGCCAGACTATCGGTTGATGGTGAACGGCCTTGTCGATAAGCCGCTGGTCTTCACCTATGCCGATCTCGAACGGTTCCCGCGCGAAAACCACGTCTATTTCTGCGAATGCGCCGCCAACACCGGCATGGAATGGGCGGGCGCGCAGCTCAATGGCGCGCAGTTCACGCATGGCATGATCCACAACATGGAATACACCGGCGTGCCGCTGCGCACCCTGCTGGAAGAGGCGGGCGCGGATCTTTCCGGTGACAAGTGGGTCTATGTCGAAGGCGCCGACGCGTCGTCGAATGGCCGCTCGATCCCGATGGAAAAAGCCCTGGACGACGTGCTCGTCGCGTTCAAGGCCAATGGCGAGGCTTTGCGCAAGGAGCACGGATATCCTGTGCGCCTGGTCGTGCCCGGCTGGGAAGGCAACATGTGGGTCAAGTGGCTGCGCCGGATCGAGGTCATGGATGGCCCGGTGGAAAGCCGCGAAGAAACCAGCAAGTACACCGACGTGATGGCGGACGGTTCGGCCCGCAAATGGACCTGGGTGATGGATGCGAAATCGGTCGTGACCAGCCCCAGCCCGCAATCGCCGATCACCCACGGCCCCGGGCCGCTGGTCATCACCGGGCTGGCCTGGTCCGGCCACGGCAAGATCACGCGTGTCGATGTCTCAAGGGATGGTGGCATGACCTGGGAAACCGCGCGGCTGGCCCGCGAGGCCGAGGACAAAGCGCTCACGCGCTTCTACCTCGACATCGACTGGGACGGCTCGGAAATGCTGCTGCAAAGCCGCGCGATGGATGAAACCGGCTATGTCCAGCCGACCAAAGCGCAGCTGCGCGAGGTGCGCGGGCTCAATTCGGTCTATCACAACAACTGCATCCAGACATGGCATGTCAAGGAAAACGGGGAGGCGGAAAATGTCGAAGTTTCTTAAGGTTACGGGTACCGCCGCGCTGGTCCTGACCGCCGCGCCGGTCTGGGCCGAACCTCTTGGCCTGGGCCGCGAAGCCCTGCCGGAAGAGATTGCCGCCTGGGATCTAGACGTGAGCCCCGACGGCACCGGCCTGCCCGAAGGGTCGGGCTCGGTCGAGGATGGCGAGGCGATCTTTGCCGATGCCTGCGGCGCCTGCCACGGCGTCTTTGCCGAAGGCGTGGGCAACTGGCCCAAGCTTGCCGGCGGAGACGGCACGCTGGCGGACGAAGACCCGGTCAAGACGGTGGGCAGCTACTGGCCGTATCTGTCCACGACCTTCGATTATGTCCACCGTTCCATGCCGTTCGGCAATGCGCAAAGCCTGACCGCCGACGAAGTCTATGCGATCACGGCTTATATCCTTTACTCGAACTTCATCGTGGAGGATGATTTCGTCCTGTCGAAGGAGAATTTCCTGGAGGTCGAGATGCCCAATGCCGACGGTTTTTTCGTCGATGACCGGGCCGAAACCGAATACCCGCAATGGTCGGGCGAGCCGTGCATGGAAAACTGCAAGGACTCGGTGGAAATCACCATGCGGGCGACCGTGCTGGACGTGACGCCCGAGGAAACCGCCGAAGAGGCGGCGATGCAGGAAGAGGCGGCGATGGAAGAAAGCGCCGCGCCGGCAGAGGCCGAGGCCGAAACAGTCGAGGTTGCCGCGGTTGATCCGGAACTGGCGGCCGAGGGCGAAAAGGTCTTCCGCAAGTGCAAGGCCTGCCACCAGGTCGGCGAGGGCGCCAAGAACCGGTCGGGTCCGCAGCTCAACGGCATCGTCGGGCGCGACATCGGCGCGGTCGACGGCTTCCGCTATTCCGGCGCGATGGCCGATCACGGCGGCGTCTGGGACGAGGCCACGCTGGCCGCCTTCCTGGCCGATCCGCGCGGCAGCATCAAGGGCACCAAGATGGCCTTTGCCGGGCTGAAAAAGGCCGAAGATGTCGACGCCGTCATCGCCTATCTCAAGAGCGCATCCGCCGATGCGCAATAAGGCGATCCTAGCAGCGGCGGCGCTGGTCGCCATGCCGGTCGGCGGGCTGGCAGAGGCGCTTGTGGTGCCGCCGGGCCTGCTGACGATGGAGGGCGATCCGGAATACGGAGAATACCTGGGCGGCGAATGCACCACCTGCCACCAGTTAGAGGCTTACGACGGGATCCCGCCACTGGCGGGGCTCGACAAGGAACACTTCATCCTGGCGATGCTCGAATACCGGCAGAAACTGCGCGAAAACGCGGCGATGCAGCTGGTGGCGGGGCGGTTGTCGGACGAAGAGATCGCGGCCCTTGCGGCCTATTTCAAGGAGCTCGAATAAACGGGCCCGACTATGGGAGGAGATACCATGCTACTGAACAGACGCGGTTTTCTGGGAACCGGCGCGGCGGCACTAAGCCTTGCGGCCCCGATGGTGCGCGCACAGGGCAAGCCCCGTGTCGTGGTCGTCGGCGGCGGTGCGGGCGGTGCCACGGCGGCGCGCTACATCGCCAAGGACAGCGACGGTGCGATCGACGTCACGCTGATCGAACCGACGCGGACCTACTACACCTGCTTTTTCTCGAACCTGTACCTCGGCGGCTTCCGTACGCTTGAAAGCCTGGGCCATACGTATGGCACGCTGGCGTCGGAGTACGGCATCAACGTCGTGCATGACTGGGCGCTTGGTGTCGACCGCGATGCCAAGACCGTGGCGCTGGCGGGCGGCGGGTCGGTGCCTTACGACCGGCTGATCCTCAGCCCCGGTATCGACTTCATCGAAGGCTCCGTTCCGGGCTGGTCGCTGGCGGCGCAGAACGCCATGCCACATGCCTACAAGGGCGGATCGCAGACCGAGCTGCTGAAGGCGCAGATCGAGGATATGGAAGAGGGTGGCACCTTTGTCATGGTCGCCCCGCCCAACCCCTTCCGCTGCCCGCCTGGCCCCTACGAGCGGGTGTCGATGGTGGCTAGCTACCTGAAAGAGAACAATCCGACGGCGAAGATCATCATCGCCGACCCGAAAGAGAAATTCTCGAAACAGGGACTGTTTGAGGAAGGCTGGAACCAGCACTATTCCGGCATGATCACCCGGATCGGCCCGGATTTCGGCGGCGAGAACACCTCCGTCAACCCGGACGACATGACCGTCGATATCGACGGCGAGGTGATCAACGCCAGCGTCGTGAACGTGATCCCGGCGCAGAAGGCCGGGCTGATCTGCGAAGCGGCGGGCCTGACCGATGGCAATTGGGCGCCTGTCGTGCCTGCGACGATGCAAAGCCGGATGGACGAGAACGTGCACATCCTGGGCGATGCCAGCCAGCAGGGCGACATGCCGAAATCCGGCTTCTCGGCCAACAGCCAGGCCAAGGTCTGCGCCAATGCCGTGCGCGCTGCGCTGACCGATTCCAAGGCTTTCCCGGCGCGGTTCTCGAACACCTGCTGGTCGCTGATCTCGGCCGATAACGGCGTCAAGGTCGGCGCGTCCTACGAGGCGACAGACGAGAAGATCGCCAGCACCGGCGGGTTCATCAGCGACACCGGCGAAGACGCCGCGGTGCGCGAAGCGACCTATGAGGAAAGCATCGGCTGGTACGCGGGCATCACGTCCGACATGTTCGGCTAAGGCTTTTATCCTGCGGCACAAACGGATGGCGCGCCGGGCTACGGCGCGCCATTCGCCGTTTCAGGCCAGGGCATTCATCGCCGCCGCGCTTGAAGTCTGGCAACCGAAGGCGTTAGGTCGCGGCATGGCACACGGACATCACCATCACCACGTCGACCCCGAGGCGGGCGACCGCCGGGTCGTGGCTGCCGTGGCAATCAACGTCGCACTGACGGTGGCGCAGATCGTCGGCGGGGTGCTGTCGGGCAGTCTGGCGATGATCGCCGACGCGGTGCACAACCTGTCGGATGCGGTGTCGCTGGTCATCGCCTTCGGCGCCCGCAAGATCGCGCGGCGCCCGGCGGACAGCGCCATGACCTTCGGCTATGCCCGGGCCGAAGTGGTGGCGGCGCTGATCAACTACACCACGCTGATCGTGATCGGCGTCTACCTGGTCTACGAAGGCGTGTTCCGGCTGTTCGATCCCGTGGGGGTCGACGGCTGGCTGGTCGTGATCATCGCCGGCGTGGCGCTGGTGGTCGACCTGGGCACGGCTGCACTGACGTTCGCGATGTCAAAGCACAGCATGAACATCCGCGCGGCGTTTGTGCACAATCTGGCCGATGCGCTGGGATCGCTCGCGGTGATCTTCGCCGGGATCGTGATCCTGCTGTTCGGTTGGGTCTGGGTGGATGCCGTCGTGACGCTTCTGATCGCGGGGTACATCCTGTGGTTGGCCGGGTCCGAAATCGGCGGCGCGATCCGCATTCTGATGCTGGGCACACCGCCCGGGCTGGCGCCATCGGACGTGCTGAGAGCCGCGAAGACGGTTGAGGGCGTGCAGGACCTGCATCACGCGCATCTGTGGCAGATGGACGAACACCGCAGCGCGCTTCAGGCGCATGTGGTGGTGGAGGAGGGCGCCTGGCACCGGGCCGATGCGATCAAGGATGCGATCAAGGCGCAGCTGTCAGAGCGTTTCGGCATCGCGCATCTGACGCTTGAGATGGAATGCGCCCGGCATGCCTGCGCGGATGCAAGCGAGATCGGCGAAAGCGTCCACTGATCCCGGCCAGCACCGTCGGTCCCTGGTTCCGGCAGGGCTGATAAAGGCCGCCCGTATCGCGTCGGCCCTCAGGCCGCGCGAATCCCCGACATCTCGCCCAAAAGCGTCGGGATCTTGTCCTTGAACTTGAAGAACCCGGCGGTGGCATTGGGCCAGGCGCGGGCATCGTAGGGGCGCAGGGGGCGCAGCACCGGCAGATCGGTGATCTGGTTCAGCACATCCGCGACCGGCCCCACGGGCGCATAGGCCGTCACGATCTGCTCGGCCCCTGCCTCCTGCGCCCAGCGGGTGATGTCCTCGGCGCTGGCCAGACCGGGTGTGATCTCGCCCAGCCGATCTGCCCAGCGGCCTGTCACATCCTCCAACGCGGCGGTCTTGAAGGCGCCCACATGCGGCGCTGTGTGCAGCGGGCTGAGGCCCGGCCAGCCGTGCAGCGTGGCGGTGGCAAGGGGGCGCAGGCCCAGATCGAAAAGCCAGCCGGGGCTCAGGTCCTCTTCGTGCAGCAGGAAGGCCGTGGGCCGGTCGGGATCGAAACTGTCGCCCGTCGGTGCGTCCATCCGCGGCGGATGCGCGGGCCCCTCGAGCGGCGGGGCCTCGGGCGCAAGGCCTGCGGGATGAAACCGCCCTTCGGTGTAGCGTGCGATATTGGACGGGCGGGCGAGGTAGGTCTTGCCCTTGGTCTGCAACCCGCCGACCCAGCGCCAGCTCAGCGTATTGGACGCCGGATCGCCGTCCAGCAGGTGCCGCAGAAAGAAATCCGCCCCAAGCTCCCACGGCAGGCGCAGGGTGAAGATCCAGATCGAGGCGAACCACATCCGGGCGTGGTTGTGCAGGTATCCGGTCTGCACCAGTTCCTGCGCCCAGGCGTCGAAACAGGCGATCCCGGTGTCGCCCTTGCATGCGGCCTCCCACCCCTGTCGCAGCCCCGATTGCGTCTGCACCCGGTCCAGCGCCTGATCGAGACCGGCGCGATAGCCGCCCCAGACCGGCGGGCGCATCTCGAGCCAGCCTTTCCAGTAGGTGCGCCAGAACACCTCCTGAATGAACTTCTCTGCCGCGCTGCGCGAATGCCGGCCCAGCGTGGCGCGCAGCACCTCTTCCTCGGTCAGCAGGCGGTGGCGCAGGTAGGGCGACAGGGTCGACACGCCGCTGTGCTGTCCGGGGCCCAGATCGAAATTGCGGCGTGCGGCATAGTCGCGGCCCGCATGCGGCACGAATTTCTGAAGCCGCGTCAGCGCCTCGGTCCGGGTCGGGGGGAAGTGTTGCAGCGCATCCATCCCGGCAAGGATAGGCTGCGCGCGCACCGCTTCAAGACGGAGGCCAAGCGACCGGCAAATTGACCGGCAGCCCTTGCGGGTGCCCGTAGCCGACACTAAGACTCGGGTAACCTATGATGGCTAGACACACGCAGCGAGAGCAGGCAGGCGCAAATGCAAGATCCCTACGATACATACATGAACACGCTGGTCCCCATGGTGGTGGAGCAGACCAGCCGCGGCGAACGCGCCTACGACATCTTTTCGCGCCTCCTGAAGGAGCGGATCATCTTTCTGTCGGGTCCCGTGCACGACGGCATGTCGTCACTGATCGTCGCGCAGCTGCTGCACCTCGAGGCGGAAAACCCGTCCAAGGAAATCAGCATGTACATCAACAGCCCTGGCGGCGTGGTGACCAGCGGCCTGTCGATCTACGACACGATGCAGTACATCAAACCCAAGGTCAGCACGCTTGTGATTGGCCAGGCGGCGTCGATGGGATCGTTGCTCTTGACGGCGGGCGAGGCGGGCATGCGCTTTTCGCTGCCCAACAGCCGGGTGATGGTGCACCAGCCGTCGGGCGGCTACCAGGGCCAGGCGACGGATATCATGATCCACGCGCAGGAAACCCAGAAGCTCAAGACCCGGCTGAATGAAATCTACGTCAAGCACACCGGCCAGACCCTGAAAAAGGTCGAAGCGGCGCTGGAGCGCGACAATTTCATGTCGCCCGAAGAGGCGAAGGACTGGGGCCTGATCGACGAGATCGTGGAAAGCCGTCCGAAGACGGAAAGCGACGGTTCCTAAGCATTGCCAAAGCCTTTGCCGCGGCTCGCGCGGCAGGGGCAAATTTGCGATTGTAGACCGGAAATGCCTGTCTTAAGCTGGCGGGAACACAAAGGCCCGGTGGCGGTGTGGGGGCTGCGACGCCGGTCCCGGACATCAGGGCCGAGAAAGGTGCGATATGGCGACGAATTCAGGCGGTGACAGCAAAAACACCTTGTACTGCAGCTTTTGCGGAAAAAGCCAGCACGAGGTCCGCAAGCTGATCGCCGGTCCGACGGTGTTCATCTGCGACGAATGCGTCGAACTGTGCATGGACATCATCCGCGAGGAAACCAAGGGGTCGGGGCTGAAATCGTCGGACGGCGTGCCAACCCCGCGCGAAATCTGCCAGGTGCTGGACGACTATGTGATTGGCCAGCAGACCGCGAAGCGGGTGCTGTCGGTGGCGGTGCACAACCACTACAAACGGTTGAACCACAGCCAGAAGACCAACGACATCGAACTGTCGAAATCCAACATCCTGCTGATCGGCCCCACCGGCTGCGGCAAGACGCTGCTGGCTCAGACGCTGGCGCGTATTCTCGACGTGCCGTTCACCATGGCCGACGCCACGACGCTGACCGAAGCGGGTTATGTGGGCGAGGATGTGGAAAACATCATCCTCAAGCTGCTTCAGGCGTCCGAGTACAACGTCGAACGGGCACAGCGCGGCATCGTCTATATCGACGAGGTCGACAAGATCACCCGCAAGTCGGAAAACCCCTCGATCACCCGCGACGTGTCGGGCGAGGGTGTGCAGCAGGCGTTGCTGAAGCTGATGGAAGGCACCGTCGCATCCGTGCCGCCGCAGGGCGGGCGCAAGCATCCGCAGCAGGAATTCCTGCAGGTGGACACGACCAACATCCTCTTTATCTGCGGCGGCGCCTTTGCCGGGCTCGACCGCATCATCTCGCAGCGCGGCAAGGGGTCGGCCATGGGCTTTGGCGCCGATGTGCGCAATGTCGATGACCGCAATGTGGGCGAGGTCTTCAAGGAGCTGGAGCCCGAGGATCTGCTAAAATTCGGCCTGATCCCGGAATTCGTCGGACGTCTGCCCGTGCTGGCCACGCTTGAGGATCTGGACGAAGACGCGCTTGTCACCATCCTGACCGCGCCCAAGAACGCGCTGGTCAAACAGTATCAGCGACTGTTCGAGATGGAGGATACGCAGCTTACCTTCACCGACGACGCACTGCTGGCCATCGCCAAGCGCGCCATCGCCCGCAAGACCGGGGCACGCGGCCTGAGGTCGATCCTCGAGGCGATCCTGCTCGAGACGATGTTCGAACTGCCGGGCATGGACGAGGTGGTCGAGGTGGTCGTCAACGAAGAGGCCGTGACCTCGGACGCGAAGCCCCTGATGATCTATGCCGATCAGAAGAAGGAACCGGCGTCGGCGGGCTGACCCGGGTTCCATACAAGACGACGAAGGCGGGGCTGTCCCCGCCTTTTTCTTTGCCTGGCCCGGGGGTTGCGCGACACCGTTGACATACCGGCATCGGCACCGTTTGCTGGCGCGGACCCATGCAAAGGAGAGGGCGATGACCGTCAAGCGCATCCATTCCGGCAGCCCCTACGAGGAAAAGATCGGCTATTGCCGCGCTGTCGTGGCGGGCGGTTTCGTGCACGTCGCGGGCACCGTCGGGCAGGGCGACACGGTAAAGCAGCAGTGCCGCACAGCACTTGGCACCATCGCGTCTGCATTGCGGCAGGCGGGCGCCACCTTTGCGGATGCGGTTCGGGTGACCTACTATCTGCCCGATGCGACGGAATTCGAACACTGCTGGCCGATCCTGCGCGACACATTCGGCGATGCGCCGCCCGCCGCCACGATGATCGAATGCAACCTGATCGATCCGAAATACCGGATCGAGATCGAGCTTACGGCGCTGGCCCCCTGAGCGCCTGCGCCCACTGGACGCCGCGCAGCGGATGCGCCATACACGGGGACAACGAGACGGAGTACGATCCATGGGCATTCTGAGCAATCTGCTGCGCGCGGTCACCTGGTGGAACGGCCAGACCCTGAACACGCAGTTCTACACCTGGCGCACGGGCCACAAGGTGGGCGACGATGCGCAGGGCAACATCTTTTACCAAAGCAAGGACGGCGCGCGGCGCTGGGTGATCTTCAACGGCGAGGCCGAGGCAAGCCGCATCGGCCCGGAATGGCACGGCTGGCTGCACCACACCTATCAGGAGCCACCGACCGAACGCCCGATGACGCACAAGGCCTGGGAAAAACCGCATCAGGAAAACCTGACCGGCACGGCACTGGCCTATGCCCCGGCCGGGTCGATCCGCAGGGTCGATCCCAAGGACCGCAGCGATTACGAGGCCTGGAGCCCGGAGTGATCCCTGACATGTTTCGGATGCGGTGTCTGGGCACGGCGCTGCTCTGCGCGCTTGCCAGCGGCGCCGCGGCGCAGGAGGTGGTCAGCCCCGGCAGCGGTGTCGTGCTGCGCGCGCTCGACAAGCTCAACGGAACGGTGGCGGATGTCGAACTGGCCAATGGCCAGAGCCGCGCCCTGGGCCGGATCGAGATCACCGTGAACGAATGCCGCTATCCCGAGGGAAACCCGGCGGGTGACGCCTTTGCCTACCTTGAGGTGCGCGAGGTCGGCGTGTCCGAGCCGGTGTTTCAGGGCTGGATGATCGCCAGCGCCCCGGCGCTCAACCCGATGGATCACCCGCGCTACGACGTCTGGGTGCTGCGCTGCCAGACTTCCTGACCGGACATCGCCAGCGGGCGTGCGGTCAGGCTGGCGCTGCGGTCCAGCGCCTCGGCCAGTCGGCTGTGATATTCCGCCCGAGAGATTTCGATGCCGCCCAAGCTCGCCAGATGCGGGTTGATGAACTGGGTGTCGAACAGCACGAAGCCGCAGCGCCGCAAATGATCGACCAGCCACGCCAGCGCGATTTTCGATGCATCCGTGCGCCGCGAAAACATCGACTCCCCGCAGAATGCCGCGCCCAGCGTCACGCCATAGACGCCGCCCACCAGCTCTGACCCGTCCCAGACCTCGATCGAATGGGCGATCCCGTCGGCGAAAAGGCGGCTGTAAAGGTCGCGGATTTCCGCGTTGATCCAGGTTTCGGCCCGGTCGGCGCAGCCGTCGACCACTGCATCGAAGGCGGTGTTGAGCGTCACCTGGTAGGGATCGCGGCGCAGGCGGCGCGCGAGGCTGCGTGAGATGTGAAAGCCCTCCAGCGGCAGAATCCCGCGGCGGCGCGGATCGACCCAGAAGATATCCGGGTCGTCGCGGGTTTCGGCCATCGGGAAAATGCCCGCGCGGTAGGCCTGCAGCAGCAGTTCGGGTGAAACGCTCATCCCGCCTGCCCGGGGCGGCTGAACACGGAGCTTGCAAGGGCGTTGCGCAGCGCGGCGGAACAGGTCATGCGACTATCCCGGCTGCAGCGCCTGTTCCAGCCAGTGTTCCAGCCAGTGGATGTTGTAATCCCCGGAATGGATATCGGGTTCTTGCAGCAAGGCATGGAAAAGCGGGATCGTGGTATCGACCCCGTCGACGATCAGTTCGCCCAACGCCCGGTTCAGCCGTGCCAGCGCTTCGGGGCGGTCGCGGCCGTGCACGATCAGCTTGCCGATCAGGCTGTCGTAATAGGGTGGGATCTTGTAGCCGTCATAAAGCGCGGAATCGATCCGCACGCCGAGGCCGCCCGGGGCATGGTATTGCGTGATCCGGCCCGGGCTGGGCGAGAAATTCGGCAGCTTTTCGGCGTTGATCCGCACCTCGATCGCGTGGCCGTTGATCTTGAGATCCTCTTGGGTGAAGGACATCGGCAGGCCTGCGGCCACGCGAATTTGTTCGCGCACCAGATCGACGCCAAAGATGCCTTCGGTCACGGGATGTTCGACCTGCAGCCGGGTGTTCATCTCGATGAAGTAGAATTCGCCCTTTTCATAGAGGAACTCGATGGTGCCGGCGCCGGCGTAGTTGATCGCGGCGACCGCATCGGCACAGACCTTGCCGATCCGTGCACGCTCTTCTTCGGAAATGGCGGGGCCGGGGGCCTCTTCGAACACCTTCTGGTGGCGGCGCTGCAGCGAACAGTCGCGTTCGCCAAGGTGCACCGCGCGGCCCTTGCCGTCACCGAAGACCTGGATTTCGATATGCCGCGGTGTGGTCAGGTATTTCTCGATATAGACCTCGTCATTGCCGAAGGCCGCCTTGGCCTCGGACCGGGCGGTGAGAAAGGCGCGCTCCATCTCGGAGGCGTCCTTGGCTACCTTCATGCCGCGCCCGCCGCCGCCGGCGGTCGCCTTGATGATCACCGGATAGCCGATCTCGTCCCCCAGCTTGCGCGCGGTGTCGAGATCCGGCACGCCGCCGCCCGACCCGGGTACGCAGGGCACGCCCAGATCCTTCATCGTTTCGATGGCGGCGATCTTGTCCCCCATGACGCGGATGTGGTCGGCGGTGGGGCCGATGAATGTCAGACCGTGATCCTCGACCACCTGCACAAAGCGCGCGTTTTCGGACAGAAATCCGTAGCCGGGATGGATCGCCTGCGCGCCCGTCACCTCGCAGGCGGCCAGGATCGCCGGGATCGACAGGTAGCTTTCGGTCGAGGACGGCGGGCCGATGCAGATGGTTTCATCCGCCATCCGCACATGCATCGCGTCGCTGTCTGCGGTGGAATGCACCGCAACGCTCTGGATGCCCATCTCGCGGCAGGCCCGGATGACGCGAAGGGCGATTTCGCCACGGTTGGCGATCAGAATCTTGTCAAACATGCCCGGGCCTTATTCCAGGATCACGAGCGGCGCGCCGTATTCGACCGGCGCCCCGTCTTCGACCAGGATACGTTTCACCGTGCCGGAGCGCGGCGCGGGAATATGGTTCATCGTCTTCATCGCCTCGACGATCAGCAGCGTGTCGCCTTCGGACACGCTGGCGCCGACATTTATGAAGGCGGGCGCGCCCGGTTCAGCCTGCATGTAGACCGTGCCCACCATGGGCGAGGTCACGGCGCCGGGATGTGCGGCGGGATCCTCGACCGCCTCGGCGGCCGGTGCGGCGGCAGGGGCGCTGGCCTGCGGGGCCGCCGGGGCGGGGGCCGCGGCGGCGACCGGGGCCGCCTGCGGCTGCAACCGGCTGACGCGCACGTTCAGGCTGTCGTCCTCGCCATATTCGCGCTTGACCTGAAGCTCGGTCAGGTCGTTTTCGCGCAGCAGTTCCGCCAGCGCCTGAATAAAGGCCACGTCTGCGTCTTTGGTGTTCTTTGTCATGCCATCCTCGCCCGAATCTCTCTGTGTGGCCCGCCCCGGGGCCACCATGGGTTGACCGCTTATAGGCCAAGCTGCGGGCCATGAAAAGCAACCCGGCATCCGTGTCGTGCGGACGATTGCACCGTCCTGCGGGTCAGGCTTTAGTGGCGGCGGGAGGATACGATGAATATAGCACTTTGGCTGCAGCGCAGGGCGCAGGTCGACCCGGCGCGCCCGGCGCTTTTCCTGGGCACTGACTGCATCGCCGACTACGGCGCGTTCGGCGCCGCTGCCGACCGACTGGCCGGGGGGCTGGCGGCGCACGGCATCGGGCCGGGCGACCGCGTGGCGCTCTTCATGCAGAACGTGCCGGACTACCTGGTCGCGCTTTATGGCATCTGGATGGCCGGGGGCGCGGCGGTGCCCATCAACGCCAAGCTGCACCCGCGCGAGGTGGCGTGGATCCTCGACAATGCCGGGGCAGCGCTGTGCCTCGCGACGCCGGTGCTCGCGGATCAGCTGGACGGGCAGGGGCCGACGCCGGTGATCGCCACGGGAAGCGCGCGGTGGCAGCAAATGGCCGATCACGCGCCGATCGACCGGGTTGCCCCGCGCTCGGACGGCGATCTGGCCTGGCTCTTCTACACCTCCGGCACCACCGGGCGACCGAAGGGGGTGATCATCACCCACGGCATGCTGCGCAGCATGAGCCTGTGCTACCTTGCGGATGTGGACAGGGTCGAGGCGGAAGATGCGACGATCTATGCCGCACCGCTCAGCCACGGCGCGGGGCTTTACAACTTCATGCATGTGCAGGCCGGGGCGCGGCACGTGTTCCCACGCTCGGGCGGGTTCGACGCCGCCGAGGTGCTGGATCTGGCGCGCGATCTGGGCGGGGCCCACCTTTTCGCCGCCCCAACCATGGTCAAGCGGCTGACCGATGCGGCGCAGGCGCGCGGCATCGGCGGGGACGGGCTGCGCACGGTCGTTTATGCGGGCGGCCCGATGTACGAGGCGGATATCCTGCGTGCGACCCAGGTGTTCGGTCCGGTCTTTGTCCAGATCTACGGGCAGGGGGAATGCCCGATGGGCATCACCGCGCTTTGCCGCGAGGATATCGCGGACCGCGAGCACGCCCGTTGGCGCGAAAGGCTGGCCTCGGTCGGGCGGGCACAATCGGCGGTCGAGGTCTGCATCACCGATGCGGCGGGCGCATCGATGCCCGAAGGTGAGGTGGGCGAGATTTGCGTGCGCGGCGCGACCGTGATGCCGGGCTACTGGCGCAATCCCGACGCCACGGCGCGGACGCTGGTGGAAGGCTGGCTGCGCACCGGCGACATGGGCGCGATGGATGCCGACGGCTATGTCACGCTTCGGGACCGGTCAAAGGACCTGATCATTTCGGGCGGCTCCAACGTCTATCCGCGCGAGGTCGAAGAGGTCTTGCTGGGTTGCCTCGGCGTGCGCGAGGTGTCGGTCGTGGGCCGCGCCGATCCGGAATGGGGCGAGGTCGTCGTGGCCTTCGTGGTCGCTGCGGACGGTGTCGACGCGGCTGCGCTGAACGCGCATTGCCTTGACAACATCGCGCGTTTCAAACGGCCCAAGGATTATGTCTTTGTGCCGGAACTGCCCAAGAACAACTACGGCAAGGTGCTCAAGACCGAATTGCGGGCGTTGCTGTCCTGAGGGGATTCATCGCCTTGCGGCTGGCCGGAGTCCTGCGCGGCCTGGGCCTGTTCCTGCAGATGCGAGGTGATGCGCAGCTGCATGATCGACGGCGGCGCGGTTTTGGGGGCGTCGGCTTTCTGCGGCGTGGGATGCGCGAACGGGCGTTGCTGGCCCGGATCGCTCCCGGCGGCGGCGGCATCGCGTGCGGCGGCGATGCGGGTGTCGGATTGGGGCCGGTCCGGCGCGGCGGGCAGGCCCAGCGGGTGGCCGGTGCTATGCGGTGCGGCCCAGGGCGGGGTGCCTGAGATCTGCATCTCATGTCTCCACTTGCTGTAGCGCCCCACGTTTTGAGAATAGCATCTCTCGGCCACGACGGGTGGAGAATCGTCAGCCTTGGTTAATCGTTGACGAACAGCCCGGCGCACGGTGGTGATTGCACGCCGGGAGATCGTTCAGGCGTAGGTTGCTGCCCTCACGCCTTGTTTTTTCGGTTATCGATGAGGTTTTGGACGACGTCTGGGTCGGCGAGTGTTGAGGTGTCGCCCAGGGATCCGTAGTCGTTTTCGGCGATCTTGCGCAGGATGCGGCGCATGATCTTGCCGGATCGGGTCTTGGGCAGGCCGGGGGCCCACTGGATGAGGTCCGGGGACGCGATGGGGCCGATTTCCTGGCGGACCCAGGTGCGCAGTTCCTTGGTCAGCTCGTCCGAAGGCTCCACCCCGTTCATCAGGGTGACGTAGCAATAGATGCCCTGGCCCTTGACCTCGTGCGGGTAGCCGACGACCGCGGCCTCGGCGACCTTGGCATGGGCCACCAGCGCCGATTCCACCTCGGCCGTGCCCATGCGGTGGCCGCTGACGTTGATCACGTCATCGACCCGGCCGGTGATCCAGTAATCCCCGTCCGCGTCGCGCCTGCAGCCGTCGCCTGAGAAGTAGTAGCCCTTGTAGTCCGAGAAATAGGTCTTCTCGAACCGCTCGTGATCGCCCCAGACCGTGCGCATCTGCCCGGGCCAGCTGTCGGCGATGACCAGCACGCCCTCGGTCGGGTTCTGTTCCTGCACCTCGGCGGTCTGCGGGTCCAGCACCAGCGGCTTGATGCCGAAGAACGGCTTCATCGCGGCGCCGGGTTTGGTCGCATGCGCGCCGGGCAGCGGGGTCAGCAGGTGCCCGCCGGTTTCGGTCTGCCACCAGGTGTCGACGATGGGACAGCGGCCGCCGCCCACCACCTCGTTGTACCAGTTCCAGGCCTCGGGGTTGATCGGTTCGCCCACGGTGCCCAGCAGTTTCAGCGAGGATAGATCGCATTTGGTTACGAAATCATTACCCTGGCCCATCAGCGCGCGAATCGCCGTGGGCGCGGTGTAGAACTGCGCGACTTTGTGCTTTTCGCAGACCTGCCAGAAGCGGCTGGCGTCCGGATAGGTCGGCACGCCTTCGAACATCACGGTGGTGGCGCCGTTCGCTAAGGGCCCGTAAACAATGTAGGAATGCCCGGTCACCCAGCCCACGTCGGCGGTGCACCAGTAGACGTCGCCGTCGTGGTAATCAAACGTGATCTCGTGCGTTAACGCGGCATAAACCAGATAGCCGCCAGATGTATGCACGACGCCCTTTGGCTGCCCGGTGGAGCCCGAGGTGTAGAGGATGAAGAGAGGGTCCTCCGCGTTCATCTCGGCAGGCTGGCTCACGTCCGAGGCTTCGGCGGCCATCTCGTTGTAATCATAGTCGCGGTCCTGGACCCAGGTGGTCTGGCCGCCGGTGCGCTTGACCACCAGGCATTTGACGCTGTCCTTGCAGTTGCGCAGGGCCTGGTCGGCGTTTGTCTTGAGCGCGGTCTTCCTGCCGCCGCGGGGCGCCTCGTCGGCGGTGATCAGTACCTTGGCGTCGGATCCGTTGATCCGCGCGGCCAGCGCGTCGGGCGAAAAGCCCGCGAAGACGATGGAGTGGATGGCGCCGATGCGCGCGCAGGCAAGCATGGCATAGGCGGCCTCGGGGATCATCGGCAGGTAGATCACGACGCGGTCGCCGCGGCGCACGCCCAGCTCTTCGAGGATGTTGGCCATCTTGCAGACGCTGCGGTGCAGCTCGCGGTAGGTGATGTGCTTGGCCGCGTCCTCGGGGTCGTCGGGCTCCCAGATGATCGCGGTCTGGTCGCCGCGGGTCTCGAGATGCCGGTCGATGCAGTTGGCCGCGACGTTGAGCGTGCCATCCTCGAACCACTTGATGCCGACATTGCCGAGCGTGAAGTCGACGTTCTTGACGGTCGAATAAGGCTTGATCCAGTCGATCCGCTTGCCATGCTCCGCCCAGAACCCCTCAGGATCCGACACCGACGCCGCATACATCTCCTCATACCGCGACGCGTCAACGTGGGCG
>NZ_JBMPGU010000015.1:0-112772 GCF_049323015.1 Thalassococcus sp. BH17M4-6 | reverse complement strand
CGTGCCCGCGCGCGACTGGCTGACCGCCCGGGCCGAGGACGGGCTGCGCGGCGCCCAGGCCGCGCTGGGGGCGCTGCTGCTGGAAACCCCCGACATCACCCCCGAGGATCAGGCCCGCGCCAACGACTGGCGCCTCCGCGCGGCCAAAGCCGGGGATGTCGCCACCCAGGCGCTGCTGGGCCAGGCCTATGCCAGCGGCGCCGACGGGCTGGACCAGGATTACGTCGCCGCCCATGCCTGGCTCAACCTCGCCGGGGCGGCGGGGCATGCCGAGGCTGCCGAGACCCGCGAGGTGATCGCCGCGCTGATGACGCCCGAGCAGATCGCCCAAGCCCAGGCCCGCGCCCGCGACCTGCATGCCGCCATCCTGGCCCGCACCCCCCGGACGCGGCAGACCGTGCGGGGGAGCGAATGATCCGCGGCCTGCGCGCAGGGCTGCTGGCGCTGGCGCTGCTGCTGCCGCAGGCCCTGCCCGCGCAGGACCTCGCAGAGCGGCCCGTGGCGCAGCTGCAGGCGCAGGCCGAGGCGGGCGAAACCGCCGCGCAGATCGCCCTGGGCCAGCGCTACCACGACGGGGCGGGGGTGGTGCAGAACTTTGCCCAGGCCGCCGACTGGTATGCCCGCGCGGCCAAGGCCGGCGATGCACAGGCGCAGAACCAGCTGGGGCGCTATTACCACACCGGCCTCGGCGTCGAAGCCGACCCCGGCCAGGCGCTCCGGTGGCTGCGCGCCGCCGCGGATCAGGGCGCGCCCGAGCATCTGCACGACCTGGCCGCGGTGCTCGAGGAAACCGCCACCGATGACGCCACCCTGGCCGAGGCCGCCGCGCTTTACGGCCAGGCGGCAGAGGCGGGCCACATCCGGTCCGCGGTCAGCCTGGGGATGCTCTACCAGAACGGCCGCGGCGTGGCACAGGACCACGCCCGGGCGCGGGCGCTTTACGAAGGGCCCGCGGCGGCGGGCGATGCCCGGGCGCAGAACAACCTTGGCCTGCTTTACGTGCGCGGCCACGGCGTGCCGCAGGATTACGACCGCGCCGCACAGCTTTTTGCCGGGGCCGCGGAACAGGGGCTGCGCACCGCCATGACCAACCTGGGCGTGATGTATGAAAACGGCTTTGGCGTGCCGCAAAGCGATGCCGAGGCGGCCCGGCTCTACCGGCTGGGCGGCGCCGGAGAGGCGGACGAGGCGGCGGCCTTCGTCTATGATCCGCGCCTCGCCCCACCGCCGTCGGAGCCGCAGGACATCGCCGCGCTGCGCGACGCCGCCCGGGCGGGCGATCCGGTGGCGGCCTTCCAGATGGGCTGGCTGCTGGTGCACCTGGAACCCCCCGGCCCCGCCGACTGGCAGGAGGCCGCGGCGCTGTTCGCCGCGACCGCCGAAAAGGGGCACCCGGCGTCGATGGCCAATCTCGCGCTGCTCTATATCCGCGGCACCGGCGTGCCGCAGGATTACGTGCTGGCGCAGATGTGGCTGGCGCTGGCCGGCTCGGCGGGGCTCGAGGCGGCGCTGCCGCTTGGCCTGGGGCTGCGCGACCGGATGACCCCCGATCAGATCAACGAGGCCCAGGCCCGCGCCGAGGCGCGCTGGACGGGTCCGCAGGATACGGAGTGAGCGCAATTAGCGCTTAGTGGTTAAGAAAACTTAATGTATGCTTGCGTGGCATTCGGTCTTTCACCAAAGTTCCGCCACAAATCCATCATACGTCCTTACCAGCCACGAGGTTACCCGCTTTATGTCCCGCAGATTTCTCGGATCCCTGTTGCTCAGTGCCAGCCTTGCCCTTGCCGCCGCCGGTCCGGCGCGCGCCGCCGATCCGATCCAGCAGCACAATTCCAACGCCGTCTGGTTCGAAAACTGGATCGGCCTGTCGAATGCCACGCTGGTGGTCGCGGCCCCCAACGGCAAGATCACCCAGATCTATGCGGAATCCGGCACCCCGGTCTTCGAGCTTGACCGCGCCGATGCGATGGACGGCGTCTACCGCTACGAGCTGCGCGCCGCCACCGAGGAACGCCAGGCCATCGTCAACCCGTCCAACCAGGGCCGCGGCGAAGACCAGCGTGACACCTCTGCCGTTCCCTATTACAGCACCGGGTTCTTCGTCGTCGAACGCGGCGCGATCATCACCCCCGAGGAAATCCAGGAAGAAGAAAGCTGACCGGTTTCCCGGGCTGGCCCCGCCCATACTCACGAAAGCATAGTCACAAAGGAGATTTCAAATGACTTATTCGCTCAAGGCAGCGCTCGGGACCAGCGCGCTCATCGCCATGGCCGGCATGGCCCAGGCAGACCAGGTGTTCACCGACGACGTGATCGTCGACGGCTCGCTCTGCGTCGGCGTCGATTGCGTCAACGGCGAAAGCTTCGGCTTCGACACCATCCGGCTCAAGGAAAACAACCTGCGGATCAAGGCGCAGGATACCTCGAGTTCAGGCTCCTTCCCGACCGTCGACTGGCAGATCACCTTCAACGACAGCGCCAATGGTGGGGCCAACAAGTTCTCGATCGACGATATCGACAGCGGCCGCACGCCCTTCACCATCGAGGCGAACACCCGCAGCCACCAGCTGTACCTGGCCGACAACAACAAGGTGGGCTTCGGCACCTCGACGCCGGTGGTCGATCTGCACGTCAAGCAGGGCAACACCCCGACCCTGCGGCTGGAACAGGACGGATCGAGCGGCTTTACCGCACAGACCTGGGACCTCGCGGGCAACGAGACCAACTTCTTCGTGCGCGACGTCACCAACGGCAGCAAGCTGCCGTTCAAGGTGTTCCCCAACGCCCCCACCAACGCGCTGATCGTCGAAGGCAGCACCGGCGATATCGGCATGGGCATCCAGAGCCCGACCGCCGCCGTGCACATCAACCGCAGCAGCGGCGGCTCCCTCGACGCGTTCAAGATCGTCAACAACGGGGGGTCCTTCATCACGATGGAGAACACCAGCTCGGGCACGTCGTGGTTCTTCACCCATGAAAACGGTGGCAACAACGATTTCATCATCGCCGATGCGGTGGCTGACGGGGCCGAGCTGACGCTGACCGCAGCGGGCAACCTGATCATCGCCGGCACGCTGTCGGAAAGCTCGGACAAGAACGCCAAGATGGCGATCGAACCGATCGACAGCCACGACGTGCTGGCGAAGGTGTCGCAGCTGCCGGTCAGCAGCTGGACCTACAAGCACGATGCAGAGACCGGCACCCGGCACATCGGTCCGATGGCGCAGGATTTCTATGCCGCCTTCGGCACCGGCCATTCCGACACCACGATCTCGACCCTGGACACCTCGGGCGTGGCGCTTGCGGCGATCCAGGCGCTGCATGCGCAGAACACCGAACAGCAGGCGCTGATCGCGACGCTGTCGGCGCGGCTGGAATCGCTCGAGGCGCAGATCGCCGACTGATTGATCGCCCCGACCAGGGAACCGAAAACCGGAACGCCGCGCGGGACCACCCGCGCGGCGTTTTGCATGGCGCCCATCGCTCTGCCCAGGGTTGTCGAGGTGGACGCAGGGGCCCCGGGCGCCTAGACTTCTCCGCATACCTCCCTGACGGGGCTTTGTTTTCGAAGAAGAAGGATTTAGCCATGACGCCCTTTTACCGCCCCCTCGCCCTTTCGCTGGCCGCCCTTTGCCTTGCCGCCCTGCCCGCCACGGCGCAGAACATCTCGGGAAACAACCTGACCCTGTCGGGCGACATCACCCAGAACGGTTTCGGTCCGAACTACTTCGGCGCCGGCAACAACATCTTCGACGGGCGCGCCTGTATCGGGGGGGCCTGCGACGGGACAGAGCCCTTCGAACAGGGGCCGCTGCGGCTCAAGTGGTCGGAGCCGGACATTCTCTTCGAGGACAGTTCCAGCACCGGCGGGATTTCCAGCAACGACTGGCGGCTGGTGATCAACGACACGGGCATCACCAAGTTCGCGGTGCAGGACATCGACGGCGGCACCATCCCCTTCACCATCGAGGGCGGGGTGCGCGACAACGCGCTCTGGCTCGACACCAACGGTCGTATCGGCATGGGCACCTCGATCCCGCAGAACAGCCTGCACATCGTCGCCGCCGACAGCCCCGGCATCATGCTTCAGCAGACCGGCGGCACCTTCGGCAACCAGCGCTGGGAAATGATCGGCAACGAGACCAGCTTTGTCATCCGCGACAGCGACAGCAACACCCTGCCCTTCAGCATCGACGACCAGGCCCCCGACGACGCGCTGGTGATCGCGGTCAGCGGCGAGATCGGCCTGGGCACCACGAACCCCGACGCGCCGCTGCATGTGCAACGCGCCGACGGCACAGCCGAGGTGCTGGTGGAAAACACCGCAGGCCCCTCTGCGGCGCGGGGCATGTTCACCATGCGCAGCAACGGCGGGTCGTTCTTCACCATGGACAACACCCAGGCCAAAACGACCTGGTTCTTCACCCATGAACAGGCCAGCCCCAACCGCTTCATCATCGCCGACGCCGTGGCCGATGGCGCCGAGATGAGCCTGACCGCCGGCGGCGTCCTGACCGTGCAGGGCGGGTTTGCCGTAAACAGCACCACGCTCAATGTGCCCGACTACGTCTTTGCCGACGACTATGCCCTGCGTCCGCTGTCGGAAGTCGCCGCCTTCATCGACGCCAACAGGCACCTGCCCGACGTGCCCTCGGCGGCGCAGATCGCCAAGGACGGCCTTGATATGACCGACATGCAGATGCGGCTTTTGCAGAAGGTCGAGGAGCTCACGCTCTACACGCTGGAGCTGGAACGCGACAAGGCCGCCCAGGCGTCCGAGATCGCCGCCCTGCACGCCCGGCTGGCCCGGATCGAGGCGGCGCTGGCCAGGTGACGCAGGCCGGGCAGTGCCCCGCAAACGGCACAACCCCAGGCAGAGAAAGCCGGTGATTTCCTTGTGATATCACCGAAATCGGCTACCCTTCGGCATGATTTGATCGCCCGTTTGCCAAAGGAGTTTTCGATGTCCCGCTTTCTGCCCGCTCTGCCGCTGATCGTCCTGGCCGCCGCCGCCCCGGCACAAGAGGCGGTGTTCGGCGAAGGTGTCGATATCTCGGACACCGACACCACCCAGGCCGATCTTTTCGTCACCGGCGACACCGTGCTCGACGACAGCGTCTGCATCGGCAACGCCTGCACCGAGGCCGAGGTCTTTCCCGAGTCCACGCTGCTCAGGATCACCAATACCGCGATCCGGGTCGAATTCATCGACACCAGCTTCGAGGCCGGCACCTTCCCCAGCAACGACTGGGCCTTGCAGATCAACGATGGGGGGTCGGGCGGGCTCGGCCGGTTTTCCATCGCCGATCTCAACGACGGCACGGTGCCCTTCACCGTCGAGGCCGGCGCGCCCGAAAATGCGCTCTGGATCACCGAGCTTGGCACCGTCGGGCTGGGCACGATGCTGCCCCGCGACGAGCTGCACATCCTCAGCGCGTCGTTTCCCGCTGTCACGCTGGAACAGGACACCTCGGGCGGCCTGCCGGCGGCGGACTACCGCATATCGGCCAGCCACAACGGCATTGCCATCGCCGAGAACCAATTCACGGTGTTCCAGCTCGAAGAAGGCCTGCTGCCCGGATCTTTCGCCATGAAGCCGAACGGGGACCTGGGACTGGGCGTCAGAGCCGTCGGGAGCGGCACCGAAACCATCGACGCGCCGCTGCACGTTCTGCGCGACGACAACCGCGCCCGGGTGCTGGTCGAGGATTACGGCGCCTCCGGTGCGCAGGAGATGTTCAAGCTTTCCAACAACGGCGGGTCGTATTTCACCTTCGAAAACACCGATGCCGGCACCACCTGGTTCTTCAACCATGAAAACGCAGCCCCCAACCGCTTCATCATCGCCGACGCGGTGGCCGATGGCCCCGAGATGTCGCTGACGGCGGATGGCGACCTCACCATCCCGGGCCAGCTTTTCACCGGCGGCTCCTGTGCGGCGGGCTGCGACCGGGTCTTCGACGAAGACTACCCGCTGCCGACCATCGCCGAACAGGCAGCACTGATGCGCGCCAAAAAGCACCTGCCCGCAGTCGGCCCGACCCCCGAGGATGGTCCCTTCAACATCACCGCGATGACCGGCGGCATGCTCAACGAGCTGGAAAAGGCGCATCTCTACATCGCCGAACAGCAGGAGCGCCTCGACGGTCAGGACCGGACGATCGCCGCCCAGGGCGCGCGCATCGCCCGGCTCGAGGCGCAGATCGACGCGCTGCTGGCGCGCCCCTGACCGTCCCCCCGATGTGACAGATGCGCCAAACGCCCCTAGACTGGCGCCGCCTGCCCCCGGGGGCGGGCCTTTGATCATGGATGTTTTTCCACGCCGCTCCCGCGGCGTCCGTTTCCAGCAAGGAGATACTGCCGTGCCCGTTCCCCCGCTTTTCCGTCCCGTCGGCCTGGCCCTGGCCCTGCTGCTGTCCGCCACCCCCGCCATGGCGCAGGACGAAACCATCAACGGCGATCTCGATCTCAACGGCAGCCTGCATACCCGGGACAACAGCGTGATCCAGGGCTATCTCTGCCTCGGTGACAGCTGCGCCACCACCGCCGCCGCGCAGAGCTTCGACGTCAACTATCCGCTCAAGTTCTCCTATAGCCGCGTCGCCATCGAATTCGACGATCAATCCGTTTCTACACATCCCAGCCACCACTGGGGGTTGCTGGTCAACGACGCGGAATCCTATTCGGCCGGCGGTATCGACCGCTTTTCGGTGCATGATTTCGACTCCGACAGAACCCCCTTCACCATCCTGCCCGGCGCGCCCGACAACAGCTTCTGGCTCAACAGCGCCGGGCGACTGGGCCTGGGCACCGCCATGCCGCTGGCCGATCTGCACCTGGTGGGCGGATCGACCGCCCGGCTGCGGATGCAGTCCACCGGCAGCCTGGCCGGCAACTGGGAGGTTCTCAGCAACAGCCTCAACTGGTTTCTCCAGAACATCGACGGCAAAGAGGTGCCGGTGGTGGTGCGCGCCGGGGCCAAAAACGGCAGCCTTTATATCGCCGACAACAGCGCCATCGGCATGGGAACGGACAGCCCCGCCGCGGCCCTGCACGTGCAAAAGAACGACGGCAGCGCCAGCCTGCTGGTCGAGAACCTGATCGGCTCGCCCCCGGCCGCGCGCGAGATGTTCGCGATGCGCAACAACGGCGGGTCGTATTTCACGCTCGACAACACGAGGTCGCGCACGACCTGGTTCTTCACCCACGAGGATGCCGCCCCCAACCGCTTCATCATCGCCGACGCGGTGGCCGACGGGCCCGAGATGACGCTGACGGCCGGTGGCGACCTCACCATCCAGGGCCAGCTTTTCACCCGCGGGTCCTGTGCGGCGGGCTGCGACCGGGTCTTCGACGAAGACTACCCGCTGCCGACCATCGCGGAACAGGCGGCGATGATGCGCGCCAACAAGCACCTTCCCGCCGTCGGCCCCACGCCCGAAAATGGCCCCTTCAACATCACCGCGATGACCGGCGGCATGCTCAACGAGCTGGAGAAAGCGCATCTTTACATCGCCGAGCTGGAGGGGCGTGTCGCACGGCTGGAGGCGCTCGTCTCGGCCCTGTCCGGCAAGTGATCTGCCTGAATTGACAGATCAGCACCGGCGGTGCCATGACCTATCCCGGGTAAGGAAAGAACCGCACCTCGGGCGTTCGGATCGGTCGTGAGAACCGTCCCGAGAGGCCCCCGCACATCCTTTTTCGTGCGGCCATCGGACCGGGACATACCGCATCGAGACCGCAAGATATTTGATTTCGCCTCTTTACCCCTGAAGGGACCATTTTCGCCCACCTGGAGAAAGGTATTGATCCATGTTTCACATTTTCCTCGGGATATCCGGTCGCCGTCTGTGGTGTCTGGCGGGGTCTGCCCTGGCTCTTTTGCCGCTTTCGGCACAGGCGCAGAACGTGCATCCCCAGAACACCACCATCTACGATCACCTGTGCATCGGCGCGGATTGCCTGAACACCGAAGTTTATCCGGACAGTGTCGGCAACATGCTCAGGCTCAAGGCCGTCGTTCCTGGCATCGAATTCCAGGATACCTCCACATCCGCCGGATATCCGAATACGAACTGGAAGATCCAGGGCAACGGCGCCTCTGCCGACAACCAGAACAGGTTGCTGTTTCTGGATGACGATGCCGGCAGGGCGGTCCTCGCGCTTGAGGCCGGGGCACGCAGCAATGCCCTGTTCGTGAGCGGCCAAGGCGCCATCGGGGTCGGCACCAGCATACCGCAAAGCGAAATGGCCATTTACGATTCAACGGTCAACGGGTTCGGGACCGCGATCGAACTGACTGCGGAGGGCACCACCGGGAGTGTCATCTATTCGGACACGGGCCGGATCGTCATGGGGGCCAGCCTTTTCGGAGAGGGAACGCTGACCTTTCTCGGCGCCGCGGGCATCACGGCACCGGTGAGCTTTTCGCTCAGCGCGCCCACGGATTCCTTACGCGTTACGGATAACGGAGATGTGGGCCTCGGGGCATCGCAGCCCGACGCCGCGCTGCATGTCGAACGGGGCGACGGCACCGCCGGGATCAAGGTCGAGAACAACAGCAGCAGCCCGGTTGGCGCCCGCGAGATGTTCAACATGACGAACAACGGCGGGTCGTATTTCACGCTCGACAATACCGCGAGCGGCACGACCTGGTACTTCACCCACGAACAGGCCGCGCCCAATCGCTTCATCATCGCCGATGCGGTGGCCGACGGGCCCGAGATGAGCCTGAGCGCCGACGGCATCCTGACCGTGCCGGGCGGGTTCGTCGTGGGAAGCACCGCGCTCAACGTGCCGGATTACGTATTCGCCGACGATTACGCGCTGAAGCCGCTTTCCGAAGTCTCGGCCTTCATCGCCGACAACAGGCACCTGCCAGACGTGCCCTCGGCGGCGGATGTGGCGCGCGACGGGCTGGATATGGCCCAGATGCAGCTCGCGCAGCTGAGGAAGATCGAGGAGCTGACGCTCTACACGCTCGGGCAGCAGGCGGTGATCGAGGCGCAGGCGGCGGAAAACGCGGTACTGACCCGCGAGACGGCGGCCCTGGCCACGCGGCTGGCGCGGATCGAGGCGCTCCTGCAGCAGCCCTGAGCATGGCGGGCCGATCCCGCGGCCCGGAGCAAGGACTTTGGCGCGGATCAGAAGCGGGATAGGATGCACCGGGGGTCTGCAGGCCCCCCGTGCCAAGAACACATGCATTTTCCGAAAGCCTTTCAAGGAGCGTATCATGCCCCGCCTTTCCCGATTTTTCCGGATCGCCCTGTGCATCCTGCCTCTTGCCGGCCCTGCCGGGGCCGAGGTGCTGTCGACCACCAATCCCAGCATCCTGGACAACCTGTGCGTGGGTGCGAATTGCGCGATCAGCGAGAGCTTCAACAGCAATTTCAACCAGATCGAACTCAAGTCCAACAACACGCGGCTCCTGTTTGACGACACCTCGAGCTTTGGCGGTTTTCCCTCGAACGATTGGGCGATACAGGCCAATGACACGACCTCGGGCGGCGAAGACCAGCTGATGTTCGTCGACGCGACAACCGGGCTTGAAGTCATGACGATCAAGGCTCTGGCGAATTCTTCGACCCTGGTGCTTGCCCGGGACAGGAAGGTGGGCATCGGGACCGAACTGCCGCAGGCCGATCTGCACATCGTGACGGCCAGCCCCAGCAAGATCCGGATGCACGATACCTTTGGCGGCTCGGAATGGATGATCACCTTTGCCAATGGTGGGTTCCGGCTGCAGGACAGGGGCACCCTGAATTACCCTTTCAACATCGCGGACAATGCGCCTGAGGGGGCCCTGTGGGTCAAATTCGATGGCAAGGTGGGCATGGGCACGACCAACCCGCAGGCCCCGCTGCAGATCAACAACACCGATACGGCCACCAATGACCTGCAGGGGATCATCGTGCAGAACATCAGCGGCCTTCCCGGGCCCCGGGGGCTTTTGACCATGCGCAACAGCGGCGGGTCGTATTTCACGCTGGAGAATACCGACAGCGGCACCACCTGGTTCTTCACCCATGAAAACAGGACGCCCAACCGATTCATCATCTCCGACGCCGTGCCGGACGGGCCGGAGATGACCCTGACGGCGGACGGCATCCTGACCGTGCCGGGCGGCTTCGTCGTGAACAACACCACGCTCAACGTGCCCGATTACGTGTTCGCGCCGGAGTACGATCTCACACCGCTCTCCGAAGTCTCGGCCTTCATCGCCGAAAACCGGCACCTGCCGGACGTGCCGTCCGCCGCGCAGATCGCAAGGGACGGCCTCGACATGACCGACATGCAGATGCGGCTCTTGAAGAAGGTCGAGGAGCTCACGCTCTACACGCTCGACCTGGAGGCGGCGCGGCGCGCGCAACAGCAAGAGCTTGCCCGGCTCGCGCAGGTCGAGGCGGAAAACGCAGCCCTAGCGGCCCGGCTTGCGCGCATCGAAGCCGCGCTGGCAGAAAGGTAGGCGGGGCCGGTTCGAAGGGACGCCCGGGGCCGATTTGTCTTTGGCACCGGGCGCACAGCCGTTAACCTTTTTCCAGAAGTCATTTCAGACTGAAGGATTGCGCTTATGACCCATTCTCCGCCTACCGGCGGCCGCGCGCCCCGTGCCGCCCTTGTCGCCGTCCTGCTGGCGTCGGCCCTTCCGGCGCTGGCGCAGAGCGTCGACCCCATCGAGCCGCCCGATCCGGTCGCGCAGCACAACACCAACGCCCTGTGGTTCGAGAACTGGATCGGGCTGGAAAACGCCACGCTCAAGGTGGCGGGCCCCGATGGCCGGGTCAGAACGCTCACCCAGGCGCGCGGCACGCCGGTCTTTACCCTGAGCTATCCGGCGGCGGACGGCACCTGGCGCTACGAGCTGCGCGCCGACACCGAAGAGCGCGTCGCCTTCGTGCCCAACCCCGGCCGCCGGGGCGGGTCCGCGCTGCCGCAGACCGTCGCGAAGGTGTTCAGCCGCGGCGGCAGCTTCGTGGTCGAGCGTGGCGTCATCGTCACGCCTGAACAGCAGAAAAGCGCGGCCGAGGCCGACGCCGATCCGGCCCCACTGCCGCGGGCCCGCCGCTGACAGCCCCCACCCGTTTCTTTCCCATATTCTTCCCAGACTTCGAGGAGCCCTTTCATGACAACCGCCCCCCGCCTTGCCGCCGCCGCCCTCTGCCTTGCCAGCGCCGCCGCGGCACTCTGTCAGGCCAGCGCCGCCGCGGCGCAGGAACAATCCATCACCACCGGGCTCGACGTGTCGGATTCCGATGCCGGCAGCGCCGATCTGTTCGTGGGTGACGCCACCTCGCTCAGCGGGTTCGTCTGCGTCGGGTTCGAATGCACCGACAGCTACGTCTTCGGCAACGCCTTTGTCCCGCCGCTGGTCATTCAGGATACCGCGCCGGGCATCGAGATGAGGCGAACGGGTGTGACGGATGAGATCTGGAGCATCGGGACGGATACCGCCGACAGGTTCATCATAGTAGACGTGGACGAAAACAGGTCCGCCTTCGCGATCAATAACGGGGCGCCCGCCGATGCCCTGGTCATCGCAGGCACCACCGGTCATGTCGGGCTTGGCGTATTCTCCCCTCAGGCGAGCCTGCATATCCGGGAAGAGGGCGCCGCCCCCACCATCCGGTTCGAGGAGGCCGGTTCATCGAGCGGCACCTGGAACCTTGCGGGCACCGCCTCGCGGTTCATCCTGATCGATCCCGATTCCGGCGCCACGCCGTTCGACATCGAACGCGACGCCCCCAGCAACGCGCTGTTCATCGAGGCCACCACCGGCGACGTGGGGCTGGGCACCGGCCTGCCCGAAACCGATCTGCACATCCTGTCAAACGACACGCCGGGCATCACCCTCGAGCAGATCAGCGGCACCTTCGGCAACAAGAAATGGGAGCTGAACGGCAACGAGATCTCTTTCGCCATCCGCGACGCCGATGCCGGTACGCTGCCGCTGCTGGTCGACAGCGGCGCGCCCGACAACAGCCTGGCCATTGACGACGACGGCTCCGTGGGCCTGGGCACAAGCGGCCCCGCCGCCCCGCTGCATGTGCGGCGCACCAACGGCACCGCCGAAATTCTGGTGGAAAACACCGCAGGCCCCTCGGCGCCGCGCGGCATGTTCACCATGCGCAGCAATGGCGGGTCGTTCTTCACGCTCGACAATACCGATGCGGGCACCACCTGGTTCTTCACCCATGAAAACGCCGCGCCCAACCGGTTCATCATCGCCGATGCGGTGGCCGACGGGCCGGAGATGAGCCTGAGCGCCGACGGCGTGCTGACCGTGCCGGGCGGGTTCGTGGTGGGCTCCACCACGCTCAATGTGCCCGATTATGTCTTCGCCGACGACTACAATCTGCGGCCCCTGTCCGAAGTGCAGACCTTCATCGCCGACAACAAGCACCTGCCCGACATCCCCTCCGCCGCCGAGGTCGCGGAAGACGGCCTTGATATGACAGACATGCAGATGCGCCTGCTGAAAAAGGTCGAGGAGCTGACGCTCTACACCCTGGCGCAGGAGGCCGAACTGACCCGCCTGCGCGCGCTCGAGGCGCGGCTGGAGGTGCTCGAGGCCCGCTGATCGCACTTTGACAGGACCGGCCCCGCGCCGCTAGCCTTGCCCCTGCAACCCGGCGGGGGCGGGTTGTCACTGTCACAGGCGTTTGGCCACCCGACCCCGCGCGGGCGGCGGGAGATTTGATCTGATGGATTTGACACGGCTCGCCGCCTGCGGCCTCTGCGCGCTTGGTCTCGCCCTGCCGGCCGCCGCGCAGGACACCTTCACCAGCGGGGTGACGATCTCGGACAGCGACAGCGCCGAGGCGGATCTCTTTGTCACCGACGTCAGCGTGCTGGACGGGGAGACCTGCATTGGCAATGGCTGCGTCAGTGATGAGACCTTTGGCAGCGATGTGACGCTGAAGCTGCGCGATGCGACCCCGTCGCTCACCTTTATCGACAGCTCCAGCCCACCCTTTCCGGACCGTGACTGGAAGCTGGTGGTCAATGATCCCGACAGCGGCGGGCTGGAGCGGTTTTCGATCAAGGACGGGGAAACCGGCAATATCCCTTTCACCGTGACGGGCGGGGCACAGGAGAGTGCACTGGTCCTGTCAGGGTCCAATGTCGGGCTGGGCACCAGCCTGCCGCAAAAGGCTTTGCATATGGTTGCCACCAACAGCCCTACGATCCGGCTTGAGCTGGATGCTTCGGCGCTCACGCCGCGGATATTTGATCTTTATCTCGCCCCAGGGGGCTTTGTCGTGCATGACGAGCTGGCGGGCACCTTTCCATTCCGGGTCAACGCCGAGGCACCGACCTATGCCCTGTCGGTCTTCGGCGATGGCGAAATCGGGATTGGCCCTTCCGCCGCCGCCGCGCCGCTGCATGTGCAACGCGACGACGGCACCGCCCGCGTGCTGGTCGAGAACACCGGCGGCGATCCGGGCGTGGCGCGCGAGATGTTCAACATGACGAACAACGGCGGCTCCTACTTCACGCTCGACAACACCGACAGCGGCACCACCTGGTTCTTCAACCATGAAAACGCAGCCCCCAACCGCTTCATCATCGCCGATGCGGTGGCCGACGGGCCCGAGATGAGCCTGAGCGCCGACGGCGTGCTGACCGTGCCGGGCGGGTTCGTGGTGGGCTCCACCACGCTCAATGTGCCCGATTACGTATTCGCGCCGGAGTACGATCTCACACCGCTCTCCGAAGTCTCGGCCTTCATCGCCGAAAACCGGCACCTGCCGGACGTGCCGTCCGCCGCGCAGATCGCAAGGGACGGCCTCGACATGACCGACATGCAGATGCGGCATCTCAAGAAGATCGAAGAGCTCACGCTCTATACGCTCGCGCAGGAGGCGCGGCTCGAGGCACAGGCGCGCGAGATCGCCGATCTGCGCAAGCTGGTCGAAACCCTGCTAGAATAGGTGCATTGCACACCAGATTTGCCAAGGAACCATCAGCCCATGCCTCGTATCGCGTATTTGCCCGCTCTCCTGCTCATGCTCGCCGCGTCGGCAGCTGCACAACCCGTCGGAGAATTCAGCGACCTGACCGTGACCGACGATCTGGACGTGGGCGACCGGCTTACCGTCACGGGCCGCATCACCCAACCCGCGCCGGGCCCGCTGGTCAACCACTTTCGCGGCAACCGAAATTTCTTCGAAGGCTCCGCCTGCATCGGGTTCGGTTGCGACGCGGCCGCTCTGGCCGCATCCACGACGTCATTGCTGCAGATACGCGGCAGCGAGCCGCGGCTCATCTTCGAAGACACCTCCGAAACCGAGCCGAACCGCGCCTGGCAGATCCGGGCGAACGACACGGCGGCGGCGCGCGGTGTCTTCCGCATCATGGACCGCGCCGCCGTGACCACGCCGTTCAGCATCGAGGGCGATGCGCCGACCAACGCGCTCTGGATCGGCACGAACGGCGTGGGCCTGGGCACCTCGATCCCGCAGGCCGATCTGCACGTGGTGTCGAACCTGACCGAAAAGCTGCGGCTGCAGGATGCGGGGTCGGGCGCCGACTGGTCGCTGATCGTGGCGACGAACGGCATGGGCTGGTTCGACCGCGACGGCAGCGGTGGCGGCACCTTTCCCTTTGCCATCCTCGAAGGCGCGCCCGACGATGCCTGGGTTCTGACCGGCGCGGGCGATGTGGGCATGGGCACCGCCGCCCCCGACGCATCGCTGCATATCTCGCGCGATGACGGCACCGCCGCGGTGCGGGTGGAAAATGCCAGGTCCAGCCCGCCTGCCGCGCGCGAGATGTTCGCGATGGTCAACAACGCGGGCTCCTACTTCACGCTGGAGAACACCCGTGCCGAAACCAGCTGGTTCTTCGTGCACGAAGACGCCGCCCCCAACCGCTTCATCATCACCGACGCGGTGCCCGACGGGCCGGAGATGACGCTGACGGCAGAGGGCGATCTGACCATTCCGGGGCAGCTTTTCACCGCAGGCAGCTGTGCGGCGGGCTGCGACCGGGTCTTCGACGAAGACTACCCGCTGCCGACCATCGCGGAACAGGCAGCGATGATGCGCGACCTCAAGCACCTGCCCGCCGTCGGCCCGACGCCCGAGGATGGCCCCTTCAACATCACCGCAATGACCGGGGGTATGCTCAACGAGCTCGAGAAGGCGCATCTTTACATCGCCCAGCTGCATGCCCAGAACGCCCGCCAGGAGGCCCGCATCGCGCGGCTCGAGGCGGCGCTGGAGTCGCGCTGAGATTTGACAGCACCGGGGCGGGCGCTGCTATGCTTGGCCGTCCGCCACCCGGGGGGGGCGGACCGCCCCTGTGATTTTCCCAAGGCCCGGCTCCGCGCCCCCCGGCTTCGCGGACCCTTCGGAGGAGATCCGCGATGCCCCCCCTGCCCCTGTCCCGTGCCGCCGTCCTTGCATGCCTGCTTGCCGCCCCGGCCCCGGCCCTCGCCCAGGTTCTGGAACCGGCATCGGACGCCACCATCCGCAACAATCTCTGCGTCGGACAAGACTGCGCCGACGACCCCACCCCGAGTTTCCTGGACGATTTCGCGTCGGCGCTCCTGCTTTACGACACCCGCGTGCGGATCGACACGATCGACGCCTCCACCGGGGTCACTTTCCCGAGCGCCGACTGGTCGCTTCTGTTCAACGATACGGCAAGCTTCGCCAATGGCGGGATCGATCACTTCTCGGTCCAGAACCGCAGCACCAACACCGTGCCCTTCCGCATCGAGGGCGGCGCCCCCACCGCCGCGCTGCACATCGATGCCACCGGTCGGATCGGCCTGAACACCACCATCCCGCAGACCGACCTGGATATCTTTGGCGGCACCACCGCCGACCTGCGCCTGAGCGCCAACATCGCCACCGGCGCGCCCAGCATCTTCGACCTGCGGGCCGATGCAAGCGGCCTGGTGCTGCGCAACGCGGCGGCCGATCGCGATGTCCTGCAGGTCACGCAGACCGCCCCGGGCGGGGCGCTGTTCATCGGCGAGACCTACATGTCGCTGAACAGCGGGGTGAACGATTACGACATCATCTTCGGCCGCGCGGACGGGGCGGCGCTGCTGTTCGCCGATGCCGGAACCGGCGATATCGGCATCGGAACGACCGCGCCGGCCGCAGGCCTGCACATGCTTAGCAACGACGGCGACGCCGGGATACGGGTCGAGAACAGCCCGGGCGCCCCCGTCGCCGCGCGCGAGATGTTCGCCATGGTCAACAACGGCGGCAGCTATTTCACGCTGGACAACACCGCGAGCGGCACGACCTGGTACTTCACCCACGAACAGGCCGCGCCCAATCGCTTCATCATCGCCGATGCGGTGGCCGACGGGCCCGAGATGAGCCTGAGCGCCGACGGCATCCTGACCGTGCCGGGCGGTTTCGTGGTGGGAAGCACCACGCTCAATGTGCCGGATTACGTCTTTGGCCCCGATTACGCGCTGAAGCCGCTTTCCGAAGTCGCGGCCTTCATCGCGGACAACAGGCACCTGCCGGGCGTGCCCTCGGCGGCCACGATCGCCGAGGACGGCCTCGATGTGGCCGGCATGCAGATGGCCATGCTGCGCAAGATCGAGGAACTGACGCTCTACACGCTCGAACAGGACGCAGAGATCGCCCGCCTGCGCAGGCTCGAGGCGCGGCTGCGCCAGGTCGAGGCGGCGCTGGCGGCCCGCTAAAGCAATTCCAGGGTCTTCGGCATCGCATTTCGCTGCCTCTCGGCCATGCCTCGAACCCGACATGCGATGCCTGTTACCGGGTGAACCGGAAACGCGCGGGCCGCAAGACCGTTTTGTGAACCTCCCGGCATCGGATAGGCTGGCACGGGCGCAGACCCGTGCCGTTTCCGGCTCCCAGACACATGCCACAGGAGAGTTTCATGCCCCGCTTCGTCCTCGCCCTGGCCCTTGCCGGCCTTCTGCCCGTCGGCCCCGCCCTTGCGCAGGTGCTCCAGGCCAACTCTGATGCCACCATCCGCAACCGGCTCTGCGTGGGCGACGAATGCGCCGACGATCCGTCGCCCGACTTCGTCGCCGACAGCTTCACCTCGTCGCTCGAACTGCGCGACTTCCGCAGCCGGATGGATTTCGTCGACACGTCGTCATCCAGCTTTCCCGACACCGACTGGGCGATCCAGTTCAATGAGCCCGATCTCAGCATCGCCGCCGGCGGCACGGAATATTTCGCCATCCGGGACGAAAGCGCGGGCACCGTGCCGTTCCTGATCGAAGACAGCACCCCCACCAATGCCTTCTATCTCGGCGACAACGGCGACCTGGGGCTGGGCACCTCGATCCCGCTGACCGACCTGCACCTGGTCGATCCCGGCGATCCCGGCATCACCTTCGAGGATACGCTCACGTCCCGGCGCTGGCAGCTTTACGGCAACGGCGGCGGCTTCTACCTCTTCGATCCGGCGGCGTCCGCCATCCCCTTCGAGATCCGCTACGGCGCGCCCGACAGCGCGGTCTATGTCGCCAACGACGGCGACACCGGCCTGGGCACCGCCGCCCCCGACGCCGCCCTGCACGTGGCGCGCAGCGACAACAGCGCGGGCCTGCTGATCGAGGATACCGGCGCCAGCGGCGCACAGGAGATGCTGAAGCTTTCCAACAACGGCGGGTCCTACTTCACCTTCGAGAATGCCGCCTCGGGCACCACCTGGTTCTTTACCCACGAGAACGCATCCCCCAACCGCTTCATCATCGCCGACGCGGTGGCCGACGGGCCCGAGATGAGCCTGAGCGCCGACGGCGTGCTGACCGTGCCGGGCGGGTTCGTCGTGGGAAACACCGCGCTCAACGTGCCGGATTACGTCTTTGGCCCCGATTACGCGCTGCGCCCCCTCAGCGAGGTGCAGGCCTTCATCGCCGATCACAAGCACCTGCCCGACGTGCCCTCGGCGGCGCAGATCGCGGAACAAGGCCTCGACATGACCGACATGCAGATGCGGCTCTTGCAGAAGGTCGAGGAGCTCACGCTCTACACGCTCGCGCAGCAAAGCCAGATCGCGGCCCTGCAGGCCGAGGTCCGGGACCTGCGGGAAGGCCGCTGATGCGCTTCGCGATTTGACACAACGGCCCGGCATCCCCTAGCGTCTTCGGGTGCGGTGGCCGGGTCGGCGCCGCATGGATATTGATGTCATGTATTGGTGCCCTGGATTCCGGCTCTCGCGCGCACCTCCAGGAGTGCCAAATGAGTTTCACCCCCCGCCTTGTCTCTGCCACCCCCCGCCTGTGCCTTGCCGCCCTGACGCTGGCCCTGCTGCCGCCGCAGGCGGGCACCGCCCAGACCGTCCTGTCGGGCGATCACAGCGTCGATGGCGGGCTGTGCGCGGGGGACTTCTGCACCAATTCGGAATCCGTCGGCGGCACGTTCAACGCCCTGCTGCTCAAGCAGAACGTCGTCGCCATCGACATCGAGGACACCAGTGACCCGTCGGTCGCCCCAAGCACCGACTGGTCGATCGAATTCAACAACGGCTCTGCCGGCAAGATGGCCATCGTCGACCGTGGCGATGTCGGGGCGTTCAACACCCAGGTCTTCACCATCGAAGGCAACAGCCGCCAGCATGCCATGTATCTGGACAACGAGGGCAACCTGGGGCTGGGCACGTCGATGCCCTCTGCCAACCTGCATATAGAGGACAGTCTCGTCGCGACCCTGCAGTTGCGGCGCAACACCTCGGGCGGCAGAAGCTTTCAGAACTGGGCGATCTCGTCGGGCGACGGGGCGGATGTGGGCAACGGGGCGCTGTTCTTCGATGGCGCGGCGCAGACCGGCGTGCCGCTGATCATCAAGGACGCCGCGCTCAACAATGCGCTGGTGCTGGGGGAGGGCAGGATCGGCATGGGCACGCGCCTGCCCCAGGCGGCGCTGCACGTGACGCGCAGCGACAACACCGCGGGTCTGCTGGTCGAGGATAGCGGTGCGTCCGGCGCGCAGGAGATGCTGAAGCTCAGCAACAACGGCGGGTCGTATTTCACCTTCGAGAATGCCGCCGCCGGCACCACGTGGTTCTTCACCCACGAGGATGCGTCGCCCAACCGGTTCATCATCGCCGACGCCGTGGCCGACGGGCCGGAGTTCACCCTGACCGCGGGCGGCGACGTGACCATCCCGGGCAATTTCATCTCGGGCGCCACGACGCTCAACGTGCCGGATTACGTGTTCGCGGACGACTACGCGCTGCGCCCCCTCAGCGAGGTGCAGGCCTTCATCGACACGCATAGCCACCTGCCGGACGTGCCCTCGGCGGCGGACATCGCCAAGGACGGCCTCGACATGACGGCGATGCAAATGACGATGCTGAAAAAGATCGAGGAGCTGACGCTCTACACGCTGGAGCTGGAAGCGGCCAACCAGGCGCAGGCAACGGAACTGGCGCGGCTCGGCACGCTGGAGACCCGCCTGGCCCGGATCGAGGCGGCGCTGGCTGCCGAGTGAGCGTGCATATGCCTCGGGCTTCGCGCAATTTTACTGGCGGGGTGCCGCGTTCGGCCAGATACCGAAAGGACGCGCCCCGCGTTCATATCCGGTTGGAGGAGTCACCATGTTCCGCAATCCAGGCATCCTGCCGCTCGCCCTCTGGGCCACTCTGAACCTCGCCCCCCCGGCCCTGGCCGAACAATTCGTCGCCGACGACCTTGTGGTCGACGGCTCCGCCTGCATCGGCAAGGGCTGTGCCAGCGGCGAGACCTTTGGCGAAACCGATCTCAGGATCAAGCAATCCGCGATCAGCATCGTGCTCGAGGATACCTCGACCGCGGCCGGCTTTCCGACCACCGACTGGGAGATCAAGGCCAACGACATCGGCAGCAACGGCGCGGAGTTCTTCGTGATCCGCAATCTCGATGCCAATACGGCACCGTTCCGGATCTGGGACGATGCGCCCAGCAACGCGCTGGCGATCGACAGTATCCTGCGCGGCGACGATACCGTCGACACCGGGATCGGCATCGGCACCCGCCTGCCGCAAGCCAACCTGCATGTGGTGTCACCGATGGTCCCCGCCATCCGGCTCGAACGCGACACCTCGGCCGGGCTCAGCCCAAGCCGGTGGGATATCGAGGCCTCGCCCTTCGAATTCAACCTGAGACGGGTAGACCTCGGCGGGATCCGTCCGCTGCGCATTGCCGGCGCCGCGCCGGAAAACAGCCTCTATGTCGGCTCCATTGGCGATGTCGGCCTGGGCACCAACGCGCCCGCCGCAGCGCTGCACGTGGCGCGCAGCGACAACAGCGCGGGCCTGCTGGTCGAGGATACCGGCGCGTCCGGCGCGCAGGAGATGCTGAAGCTGTCGAACAACGGCGGATCCTATTTCACCTTCGAGAATGCCGCCTCGGGCACCACCTGGTTCTTCACTCACGAGGATGCCTCCCCAAACCGCTTCATCATCGCCGATGCGGTGGCTGACGGGCCGGAGATGTCGCTGACGGCGGATGGGGACCTCACCATTCCCGGCCAGCTTTTCACCGGCGGGTCCTGTGCCGCGGGCTGCGACCGGGTTTTTGAGCCGGATTATCCGCTGCCGACCATCGCCGAACAGGCCGCGATGATGCGCGCCAACAAGCACCTGCCCGCCGTCGGCCCGACGCCCGAGGACGGCCCCTTCAACATCACCGCGATGACCGGCGGCATGCTCAACGAACTGGAGAAGGCGCATCTTTACATCGCCGAGTTGAATGCAGAATTGCAAACACAGCGGGATGCGCTGACCGAGCAAAAGCGGCTCAACGCGGCGCTGCTGGACCGCGTGGCGCGCATCGAGAGCGTCATGAACGGTGATTGATCCGGGCGCTCGCACCGGCTCTTTGCCGTTGGAGCCTCCGACGTTCTGCCCCGTCCGGCCAATAGACGGCGTTAAAAATTTTGCTTAGGCTTTCACGCGGAGCGTCCTAAAGCCAAGTCCATTTCATTAGTGAGAGAGCCCCATGCCATCTGTCCTACGCACCGCCACCGCCCTGACCTGCCTGACGATCGGACTGTCCGCGCCCGCGATGGCGCAAAACATAAACGGCGACGATCTGATCCTCTCCGGAGAGATCACCCAGAACGGGATCGGAACAAATTTCTTTAACGGCAATTATTCTTCGTTCAACGGCTCCATGTGTGTTGGTAATTCCTGCACCGCGGTAGAAGCCAACGGCCTTGGCAATCCATCGATCAAGCTGAAATGGTCCGAGCCGCAGATCCTGATGGACGACACGAGCAATGTGGCCTTCAACGATCGCGATTGGCGCATCGGTCCGGCGCGCAATGGCGCGGCCCGTGTCTTTATAATCATGGACGAGGGCAACGATTGGAACGACAGCAACGAGGTGATCCCTTTCAGCATCGTCGGCGGCGCTCCGGAAAATGCCTTCTGGCTCGCGGCCGACGGCGACCTTGGCCTCGGCACCTCCATCCCGCTGTCGGACCTGCATATCGTCGGCGCCGCGGACGCCTCGATGCGCCTTGAAACCGTCACCGATCCACAAAGCTGGGAGCTGTATTCCGCAGCAGATCTTGGGATCATAGACCGGACGAACCTGACGGAACCGTTCCGTATCGAACCGGGCGCCCCGACCGACACCATGCACCTTGGGAACAACGGCAATGTCGGGATCGGCACCGACACGCCCTCGGCCCCCCTGCACGTGCAGCGCACCGACAACACCGCGCGGCTGCTGATCGAGGATACGGGATCTTCCGGCGCGCAGGAACTGTTCAAGCTGTCGAACAACGGCGGGTCCTACTTCACCTTCGAGAATGCCGCCGCCGGGACGACCTGGTTCTTCACCCATGAAAACGCCGCCCCCAACCGGTTCATCATCGCCGACGGCGTCGCCGACGGGCCGGAGATGACGCTGACGGCGGACGGGGACCTCACCATTCCCGGCCAGCTTTTCACCGGCGGCTCCTGCGCGGCGGGATGCGACCGGGTCTTCGACGAAGACTACCCGCTGCCCACGATTGCCGAGCAGGCCAAGATGATGCGCGCCAACAAGCACCTTCCAGCCGTCGGCCCGACCCCCGAGGATGGCCCCTTCAACATCACCGCGATGACCGGCGGCATGCTCAACGAGCTGGAAAAGGCGCATCTTTACATCGCCGAGCTGGAAGAGCGCGACCGGGTGCGGGCGGCGGAGAACGCCGCCCAGGACGCGCGCATCGCACGGCTCGAGGCGCTGGTCGCGGATCTTGCCGCGCGCTGAGCTGCTGCGAAAGATTTGACAGGGCAGGCTTTTGCCCTGTTAACCTTTGCCCCACCCGCCGTCCGGGGTGGCGGGATTTCAGACCGTTCCATTTGTCGCGCCGCGCCCCGGCATAGGCTGGCGCCCTTTTCGGGAGCCCGCCGATGATCCACCCCCTCTTTCCCAGCCCTTTTGCCTTCGGCCTCGTGTCTTTGGGCGCCGTCCTGACGGCCCTGCCCGCCACGGCGCAGGACGTCTTCAGCAACGGCGTCACCATTTCCGACAGTACCACCGGTTCGGCCGCGCTTTACGTGCAGGATGATTCCGTGCTCCAGGACCAGGCCTGCATCGGCTTCTCCTGCATCCGCGAAGAAACCTTCATCAATCTCTATACGCTGAAACTGAACTGGTCGCGGCCGGGCATCGAGTTCACCGACGCTTCGTCCGGGCCCGGCTCGGGCTCGCCGAACCCGTTCCCCACCGACGACTGGCGGATCGAGATCAACGACAACACCACGATCGCGAACGGCGGGCAGAATTTCTTCCGGCTGCAGAACGTGAGCGCGGGCACCCGTCCCCTGACCGTCGCGGGGGCCGCCCCCACGAACGCGCTCTACATCGCGGAGGATGGCGACATCGGTCTTGGCACATCGCTGCCCCAGGCCGATCTGCACATCACCGACCCCGACGGCGATCCGGGCATCCGGTTCGATGATACCGGGTTCAGCCCCTATGCCTGGTATCTGTCGGGCAACAGCTCGGGCTTTTATGTCTACGACCCGCAGACCTTCGATATCCCCTTCGAGATAAACGCCGGAGCGCCGGAGAATGCCCTGCGCATCCTCGATAACGGAAACATCGGCATGAGCGCGGGCAGCACCCCGCAGGCCCCGCTGCACATCGCGCGCAGCGACAACACCGCGCGGCTGCTGGTCGAGGATACGGGATCCTCGGGTGCGCAGGAGATGCTGAAGCTTTCCAACACCGGCGGGTCGTATTTCACCTTCGAGAATGCCGCCGCCGGGACCACCTGGTTCTTCACTCACGAGGACGCGTCGCCCAACCGCTTCATCATCGCCGACGCCGTGGCCGACGGGCCGGAGTTCACCCTGACCGCGGGCGGGGATATCACCATCCCGGGCAACTTCATCTCGGGCAATACCACGCTCAACGTGCCCGACTACGTGTTCGCCGACGACTACGCCCTGCGGCCGCTGTCGGAGGTCGCGGCCTTCATCGCCGACAACAGACACCTGCCGGACGTGCCCTCGGCGGCGCAGATCGCGGCCACGGGCCTCGACATGACCGACATGCAGATGCGGCTCCTGCAGAAGGTCGAGGAACTGACGCTCTACACGCTCGAGCAGGAGACACGGCTGGCACGGGTGGACGCGCTCGAGGCCGAGAATGCCGCCCTGCACGCCCGGCTGGCGCGGATCGAGGCGGCGCTGGCGCTGGAGTGAGCGCGCATTGCCGTCTTGGCGGCACGGGCGGACAGCCGCCAGGTGTTCAGTCCCGGCATCTGGTGGATCAAACACTCAGGCAACGACGCGATGGCTTTGCCGCCAACCCCAATCATCCGCGCGGCCGCAGACACCGCTCGGGGCGAAAACGCTCGTCCGACGCGCAGATTCAGGCGACTTTTGATGTCAGACAGCTCATATTCCGGCACAACTGCAATCAAATAAGGATACTATCCCATGCAACTTGAAGCAGTAAGACTGGCAAGGCTCACCTCAACAGCCGTCGTTTGCGCGATCGCCGCGCTTTTTCCGATCCGCAGCGCGGAGGCGCAGGTTCAGGTCATCGCCAACGACGTCAAGATCGAGGACGGGCTTTGTGTCGGCACCGGCTGCAGCACAAACCCGGGCTCCGACTATCCTGACGGCCAAGTGCTGCTCAGTTCCGACGATGCCGGACTGGTTCTGGTGGACAATGCCGACACCAATGTCTGGGAAGTCCTGATCGACACCGTGGCCGCGACCGACACCTTCGCGATCCGGGACTTCAACGACAACACCTTGCCCCTTGTGATCGAGAACGGCGCGCCCGACAATACCTTCTACATCGCCGCGGGCGGCGACATCGGTCTGGGCACGGCGATACCGCAAACAAATCTGCATGTGGTCGACCCCGTGGCAAGCGCGGTGCGGCTGGAGAACAACACCAACACCCGGTTTGACTTGATGGTCGAACCGGTCGGCTTCTCTCTGCGCGATGCCGTATCCGGAAACAGGGTCTTCTTTGCAGCGGAGAATGTGCCGGCGGGGACGCTGTTTCTGGGCGAGGATGCGCTCAGCATCAACGGCAGTGATTCCGACTACGACGTCCAGATACGCGGCACAACCGATCCCACTCTCTTCTTCGCCGATGCCTCTACCGATCGTATCGGTCTAGGGACGAATGTGCCCGCAGAACCGCTTCATGTCTTCCGCACCGACGGGACGGCCTCGGTGCTGGTGGAAAACGCCTTTGGCTCCACCGCCACGCGCGAGATGCTCAAGATCGCCAATAACGGCGGCTCATACGCCACCTTTGAAAACACGAACTCGGGCACGACCTGGTATCTCGTCCACGAGAATGCGGACCCCCACAATTTCATCATCGCCGACGGCGTCGCCGACGGGCCCGAGATGACGCTGACGGCGGGCGGCGATCTGACCATTCCCGGCCAGCTCTTCACCGCAGGCTCCTGTGCCGCCGGATGCGACCGGGTGTTCGATGCCGACTACCCGCTGCCCACGATCGCCGAACAGGCGGCGCTGATGAAATCCCTCAAGCACCTGCCCAATGTCGGCCCCACGCCCGAGGACGGCCCCTTCAACATCACCGCGATGACCGGCGGGATGCTCAACGAGCTGGAGAAGGCGCATCTTTACATCGCCGAGCTCGAGGCGCGCGACCGCGCCACGCAGGACCGCATCGCCCGGCTCGAGGCGCTGGTCGCGGATCTTGCCGCGCGCTGAGCGCATTTGACAGGTCGATCGCGACGTTGTTAGCTTTTTACGACCGTCGCGGCTGCGGCGGCCCCGGGCCACCGGGATGGTCCTGATTTTCATCAATGTTTTTTTGCACCGCAGCCTGTGACCCGGTAGCGCGACCGGTGCCCCAAGGAGGCTGTCATGCCGATCAGACCCATCATCTGTTTTCTCTGCGCCACGCTCGGCCTGCCGACGGTCCCGGCGCTGGCCCAGACCACCCTGTTCGGCGATCACGTCATCGTCGGCGATCTCAGCGTCGACGAGGGCATCACCGGCAGCCTCTATGTCGAAGACGACAGTGTCATCGACGGCAGCCTGTGCCTGGGCAACGCCTGTTTGCCCACCACCACCTTCGCCAACGATGAAACGCTCAAGATGATCTACACCCAGCATTCCATCGTCTTCGATGACACCTCCTCCTCGACCAACCCGAACCGCGACTGGACGCTGCGCATCAACGACCCCCAGCCCCGCTCCTCCGGCGGCATCGACAAGTTCGCGGTCGAGGACGACACCGCCGGCACCACCCCCTTCACCATCGAGGGCGGCGCGCCCGACAACGCGCTCTGGATCGACGACACCGGCCGTATCGGGATGGGCACGATGTTTCCGCAGGCGCGGCTGCACATCGAAACCACGGACACCTTCGGCCTGCGGCTCAGCCGAAGCGGGTCGGGGGCCTGGGATGCCGCCGTCACGGCGACCGGCAGCTTGGCCCTGAGCAACGACGCCGCCGGTTACGCAAGCGTCGGCATCGACGAAGACGCGCCGCAGAACGCCCTGGTGATCGGGGACAACGCCATGGTCGTGAACGGTCTCAACGCCGATTACGATTTCGTCGCGAATTCCGCGACCAGCAACGTCGCCTTCGTGCTCGACGGCGCGACCGGGAATGTCGGCATCGGGATCGGGGCGGCCATGGCCCCGCTGCACGTCCGGCGCAGCGACAACAGCGCGGGCCTGCTGATCGAGGATACCGGCGCGTCGGGCGCGCAGGAGATGCTGAAGCTTTCCAACAACGGCGGATCCTACTTCACCTTCGAGAATGCGGCGGCCGGCACCACGTGGTTCTTCACCCACGAGGATGCGTCGCCCAACCGCTTCATCATCGCCGACGCGGTGGCCGATGGCCCCGAGATGTCGCTGACGGCGGATGGGGACCTCACGATTCCCGGCCAGCTTTTCACCGCAGGCTCCTGTGCGGCAGGCTGCGACCGGGTCTTCGATGCGGATTATCCGCTGCCCACGATTGCCGAGCAGGCGGCGATGATGCGCGCCAACAAGCACCTTCCAGCCGTCGGCCCCACGCCCGAGGACGGCCCGTTCAACATCACCGCGATGACCGGCGGCATGCTCAACGAGCTGGAGAAGGCGCATCTTTACATCGCCGAGCTCGACGGCCGGATGGCGGCGGAGCGCGTCGTCCTGCAGGCCGCCCTCAGCGCCGAACGCGCCCGGGTCGCGGCGCTGGAGGACCGGCTGACCCGGCTCGAAGCCCTGCTCGCCGGACGCTGACGCGCCCGGCGGCCCCGCACCCCATACAGGAGACTGCCATGTTCCGTCCCATTGCCCCCGCCGCCCTGCTGCCCGCCGCGGCGGCGCTGACCCTCGCCCTGCCCGCCACGGCGCAGAACCTGATCCAGAGCGACACCTCGATCCAGAGCAATCTCTGCGTCGGGGCGGGCTGCATCGAGACCGAAACCTGGGCCGAACCGGTGCAGGAATCGATCGTCCGGATCGACAACAACCGGACCCGGATCGAATTCGTCGATGCCTCGAACCCGGCCGGCAACTTCCCCACCAACGACTGGTCGATCTTCGCCAACGACTTTGTCGATTTCGGCGCCAGCTATTTGGCGGTGCAGGATGACGAGACCGGCAACGTGCCCTTCCGCATCGACGCCGGAGCGCCCACCGCGGCGCTGCACGTGGGCACCAACGGCCGCATCGGCCTCGGCACCATCCTGCCGCAGGATACCCTGCACGCCAGCGGTAGCTTCGGCCCGGCGCTGCGGCTGGAACAGACCGGCAACGTTCTGGTGCCGTCGCAGATCTGGCGCATCGCCGGACAGACCGCGTTCAGCATCTACGACCTGACCCTGGGCACCACGCCGTTCCGTATCGACGCCGCCACCCCCAACAGCACCCTGCACCTGAACGAGGACGGCGCCGTCGGCCTGGGCACCAACGTTCCCGCCGCGGCGCTGCACCTGCTGCGCGGCGACGGCAGCGCGGGCGTGCTGGTCGAGGATACGAACCCCGGCGTGCAGGAGATGTTCGCGATGCGCAACAACGGCGGGTCCTACTTCACGCTGGACAACACCGCGAGCGGCACGACCTGGTTCTTCACCCATGAGAACGCAGCTCCCAACCGCTTCATCATCGCCGACGCGGTGGCCGATGGCCCCGAGATGACGCTGACCGCGGACGGGGATCTCACCATCCCCGGCCAGCTTTTCACCGCAGGCAGCTGTGCGGCAGGCTGCGACCGGGTGTTCGACGCGGACTATCCGCTGCCAAGCATCGCCGAACAGGCCGCGATGATGCGCGCCAACAAGCACCTTCCGGCTGTCGGCCCCACCCCCGAGGACGGCCCCTTCAACATCACCGCCATGACCGGCGGCATGCTGAACGAGCTGGAGAAGGCGCATCTTTATATCGCCGCGCTCGATGCCGAAAACCGGGCGCTGCGGGCGCGGATGGCCGCCTTCGAAGCCCGGCTCGCCGCGCTCGAGGCGCGGTAGACTGCGCTCTCGAACACTCTTTCACCGAACAAGGACCCTATCATGCCAAACCGTTTGTCCCGCCCCTGTCTCGCAGCTCTGGCGGCGTTGGCCCCTTTGACGGCCGCGGCCGACCCGCTGCCGACCGTTAACCCCACGATCCGCAATTCGCTTTGCGTCGGTTCCGGATGCCTCGACGACGAGATCTTTGCGGGTGACGAGATCAAGCTCAAATCCAACAACAACCGCCTGCTCTTCGAAGACAATTCGACCTCGGCCGGTCTGCCCACGGGCGACTGGCGGATCATCACCAACGACACGGTCACCGGCGGCGAGGATTATTTCAGCATTCAGGATGTCGACGGCAACACCCAGCCCTTCCGCGTCGACGCCGGGGCGCGCACCGATGCGCTGGTCGTCGATCAAACCGGGCGGATCGGCCTGGGCACCGGACTGCCCGTCGAGGATATCCATGTGGTCACTTCCGACACCCCGACGATCCGGTTTGAACAAATCGGCGGCAGCTTCGGCGAACAGACCTTCGATATCGGTGGCAATGAGATTGGCTTCTTCATCCGCGACGTCAGCGTCGGCGGCAGCTTCCCCTTCCGGCTGCTGAACGAGGCAGAGAACGGCACGCTGGTGATCGAAACCGGCGGGCGGGTGGGCATCAACACCGACGACTCGGTCGGCGATGTCGATGTGCAGGCCATTCTCGACGTCCTGGGCGACGGGCTGTTCCGCGGCGCGGATGCCACCGTCGCAGTCCGCAACACCAGCAACGTGGCCGCATCGCGCGAGCTGTTCCGGATGGAGAACAACGGCGGGTCCTACTTCACGCTCGACAACACCGATGCCGGCACCACGTGGTTCTTCAACCATGAACAGGCCGCCCCCAACCGCTTCATCATCGCCGACGCGGTGGCCGACGGCCCCGAGATGACGCTGACGGCGGACGGGGACCTCACCATTCCCGGCCAGCTTTTCACCGCAGGCTCCTGCGCGGCAGGCTGCGACCGGGTTTTTGAGCCGGATTATCCGCTGCCGACCATCGCGGAACAGGCCGCGATGATGCGCGCCAACAAGCACCTTCCCAATGTCGGCCCGACCCCCGAGGATGGCCCCTTCAACATCACCGCGATGACCGGCGGCATGCTGAACGAGCTGGAGAAGGCGCATCTTTACATCGCCGAGCTCAACGCCACGGTGACGCAACAGGCCGCGGCCATCGCCCGGCTGCAGGCCCGGCTCGACACGCTCGAAACCCGGTAGCGGACCGCCGGAGCGCCTCGGCACAAGGCTGGACAGGTCCGGCGCGCGGTGATTTAACCGCCTGAGACATAAAGAAAAAGGGACAACCCCATGCCGTTAACCAGTTCCGCGCCGTGGCGCGCCCGCTGCCTTCTGCTGCCGTTTCTGGCCCTGCTCGCCGCCGCCCCGGCCGGGGCGCAGACCAACGAAACGGTCAACGACCTGACGGTGCTGGGCAATGCGCAGGTGCTGGGCAGCACCATCCAGCAGGGTCCGCTGACCGTCAACAGCACCTTTACCCTCAACAGCACCGGCAACCTCTTCGGCAGCACCGATTTCTTTGGCCGCATGACGGCCCGGAACGGCCTCGAGGTGCGCAACCTCCCGCTCGACATCTTTGCGCCGCTGCGGGTCCATGGCTTCACCCAGACCACGCTGGACGGGCCGGTGCAGTTCGACGGGACGATCGAAGCCGACGGCACCGATGCCGCGGCGTTCCGCGCCGGCGCCTGCCTGGGCCAGAGCTGCAGCCCGGAACCGCTTAGCTACGGGGCGCTGCAGATCGACGATCCGGAAGCCGCGATCCTGTTCGGCGCCAACGATGGCGACTGGTCCATCGAAGCGTCCCAGGGCGCCGGGTCGATCTTCACCATCCGCGACGGCGCCTTCGATGACGCGATCTTCAGCCTCGAGGCCGGGGCGCCGCAATCGGCCTTCTGGCTGGCCGCCTCGGGGCGGGTCGGGATGGGCACCGCGATCCCGCAGGCGGCGTTGCACATCTTCGAAAACACCGGCCCCGCGATCCGCATGGAAAAGGGCAATTCCGGCGGCGCCACCCCGCAAAGCTGGGAGCTGGGCGTCGATCCGGGGCGCTTCGTGCTGCGCGACGTCGACACCGGCAACGCGCCTTTGTCGGTGCACGAAGGCGCGCCGCAGGCCGCCCTTGCGGTCGATCCGGGCGGCGATATCGGGCTGGGAACGCTCTTTCCCACCGCCGCGCTGCACCTGATCCGCGCTGACAACACCGCCCAGCTGCTGGTCGAGGATACCGGCGCGTCCGGCGCGCAGGAGATGCTGAAGCTTTCCAACAACGGCGGATCCTACTTCACCTTCGAGAATGCCGCCGCCGGCACCACCTGGTTCTTCACCCACGAGGATGCGTCGCCCAACCGGTTCATCATCGCCGACGCCGTGGCCGACGGGCCGGAATTCACCCTGACCGCGGGCGGCGACGTGACCATTCCGGGCAACTTCATCTCGGGCAATACCACGCTCAACGTGCCCGACTACGTCTTCGCCGACGACTACGCCCTGCGTCCGCTGTCGGAGGTCGCGGCCTTCATCGCCGACAACAAACACCTGCCGGACGTGCCCTCGGCGGCGGACATCGCCGAACACGGCCTCGACATGACCGACATGCAGATGCGGCTCTTGCAGAAGGTCGAGGAACTCACGCTCTACACGCTCGAGCAGGAAGCCGCGCGCCGCGCGCAAGAGACCGAGCTTGCCGGGATGCGGCAGGAGATCGCCGCCCTGCGCGCTCTGCTCGCGCGGAATGCGCGAGAGGATTGATCCCGTTTCACTCGCCCATAACGCGTTTTGACTGCGCACAGGCGAGTGCGTATCCTGCCGCCCTTAGAGGATCCGTTCAGGTGTGTCCTTGCCTGCATTTTCCGCCATGACGGCCACGGTCCGCAGGGGGCGCAGGAGATGCTGAAGCTGTCCAACACCGGCGAGTCGTATTTCACCTTCGAGAATGCCGCCTCGGGCACGACATGGTTCTTCACCCACCAGAACAGCGCCCCCAACCGCTTCATCATCGCCGGCGCGGTGCAGGACGGTCCCGAGATGAGCCTGACCGCCGGGGGGGACCTGACGATCCAGGGCGCGCTTTTCACCGCAGGCTCTGCGCCGCGGGTTGTGACCGGTTTTTTTGAGCAGGATTATCCGCTGCCCACGATTGCCGAACAGGCGCAGATGATGCAGAACCTCAGACACCTGCCCAATGTCGGCCCCACGCCCGAAAATGGCCCCTTCAACATCACCGCGATGACCGGCGGCATGCTCAACGATCTGGAGAAAGCGCATCTATACATCGCCAGCCTGCATCGCCGGATTGAGGCCGAGCAGAGCCGGAACGCCACTCAGGAGACCCGCATCGCCCGGCTGGAGGCGCAGCTTGGCGCGCTTCTGACTCAGCACTGACCCCGGACACCCCACAGAGAACTTCGCCCCCAGGAAAAAGCGATCCCATGCAAAACACCACGATCAAAGCCCTGACGCTCGTCGCAGGCACCCTTACCCTTCCCGGCGCGCTGCAGGCCGATATCTTCCACTCCGGCACCGGCTCGATCGACGGCTTTCTATGCGTCGGCCCCGAATGCGACGACTACTCGGCAAGCGGCGACCGCACCCTGGTGCTCAAGGAGGATTCCATCGAGCTGGTGTTCGAAGACGCGTCCGACGCGCCCTTTCCCACCAATGACTGGAAAATCGAAATCAACGACAATTTCCAGAACGGGGCGGATTACTTTGCCATCAGCGACGTCACCGCGAACCGCAGGATGTTCCGTCTGAATGCGGGCGCACCGACCAACAGCTTTGTCCTGGCCAACAGCGGCAATCTTGGTCTGGGCACATCGCTGCCACAGGCCGACCTGCACATGGTCAGCCCGACCGATGCCTTTATGCGGTTGGAGACGAATAATTCCGGAAACTATGCATGGGATGTCCTGGGCAACAGGATCAATTTCATCATCCGCGACGTGATCACCGGGGCGCTGCCGTTCCGGCTGTTTCCCGGTACGCCGAACGGCATGCTGGTGGTGGAACCCGACGGTGTGGGGATCGCCACCAACGACGGATTGAACACTGTCGATGTCCGTGCCGCCCTTGACGTGAACGGCGACGCGCTGGTGCGCGCCGACCTTGAGGTGACGGGCGATATCGGCGTCGGCACCGACATCCCCATCGCCCCTCTGCACGTGACCCGCGCCGACAACAGCGCACGCCTGCTGATCGAGGATACCGGTGCGAGCGGCGCGCAGGAGATGCTGAAGCTCAGCAACAACGGCGGGTCGTATTTCACCCTCGAAAACATGGCTTCTGGCACGACCTGGTTCGTCACCCATGAAAACGCCGGTGCCAACCGGTTGATCATCGCCGACGGCGTGGCGGATGGGCCGGAGTTCACCCTGACCGCGGGCGGCGACGTGACCATTCCGGGCAACTTCATCTCGGGCAATACCACGCTCAATGTGCCGGATTACGTGTTCGAGGACAGCTACGCGCTGCGGCCGCTTTCCGAGGTCGCGGAGTTCATCGGCACCAACCGCCACCTGCCCGATGTGCCTTCGGCGGCCGAGATCGCGGCGCAGGGCCTCGACATGACCGACATGCAGATGCGGCTCTTGAAGAAGGTCGAGGAACTGACGCTCTACACGCTGGAGCAGCAGGAAATCATCGACACGCAAAAGCGCCGGTTGCAGGCGCAGGAGGCCGAAACCGCCGATCTGCGGGCGGAACTCGCGGCCCTGCGCGGGCTCGACGCACGGCTCGCACGGCTCGAGGCCGCGGCGGCGGAGTGATCGCGGCCAGCCGCGGTTTGCTTTGCCGCATGAGCGGTCTCGGCTATGCTTGATCGGGTATTCCAGCCGACCCGAGGATTTCCGATGACCGACAAGCTTTGCCTCCTGCCCCTCTGCCTTGCCCTTTCCCTGCCCCTGCCTGCCCTCGCCCAGACCGTGCTGTCGGGCGATCACAGCGTGGACGGCCGTCTGTGTGCGGGCATCGACTGCACAGGCTCTGAAAGCTTCGGTGGCAGCCTGAAGATCAAGACCAGCTTTCCCCGCCTCATTTTCGAGGACAGCAGCAATGCCCCCGCGCCCACCAACGATTTCGCAATAGAGACCAACATCTCTGGCGGCGAGTATTTCGCCATCGAGGATGTCGAGACCGGGCGCGATCTGCTGCGGCTTGAGGCGGGCGCGCCGGAAAATGCGATCTATCTCAGCAGCTTTGGGTGGCTGGGGCTGGGCACCAGCATTCCGCAGGACCGGCTGCATCTGGTCGGGACCGGCGGCAATGTCATCATGCGCCTGACCGCAACCGGCGTGGGGGGCGAGACTTCGTACCAGCTGGGCGTCGACAGTTCCGGCTTCCGCCTCACCGATCTCGCGTCGGTCCCCCTTGCCGTCGACACCGGCGCCGACGATGACGCGGTGGTTCTGCGGGACGGCGAGCTGGCCGTGAACGTCGGCAATTCCGGCTACGATTTCCGGGTGCACAACGATGCGGGCGAGGCGGCGCTTCTTGTCGACACCACGAGCGGCGCGGTGGGTCTGGGCACCGGCGCGCCCGCCGCCCCGCTGCACGTGACCCGCGCCGACGGCACCGCATCGGTGCTGGTCGAGAATACCGGCAGAAGCCCCTCGGCGGTGCGCGAGATGCTGACCATGCGCAACAACGGCGGGTCGTATTTCACGCTCGACAACACCCAGGCCGGGACGACCTGGTTCTTCACCCATGAACAGGCCGCCCCCAACCGCTTCATCATCGCCGACGGCGTGGCCGACGGGCCGGAGATGTCGCTGACGGCAGGCGGCGATCTGACCATCCCCGGCCAGCTTTTCACCGCCGGGTCCTGTGCGGCGGGCTGCGACCGGGTGTTCGACGAAGACTACCCGCTGCCCTCGATCGCCGAACAGGCCGAGATGATGCGCGATCTCAAGCACCTGCCCAATGTCGGCCCGACGCCCGAGAACGGCCCGTTCAACATCACCGCCATGACCGGCGGCATGCTCAACGAGCTGGAGAAGGCGCATCTTTACATCGCGCAGCTCGACGATGAAAACACCGCGCTGCGCGGCGAAGTGGACAGCCTGCGCGCGGAACTGGCCGGGCTGACGGCGGCGGTCGCGGCGCTGGCCGCGGGGCGCGGCGACTGATCCCGGCGCCGCGCGGTGCAACAGATCCCGCCCGCACCCCCCCGTGCCGTGCCCCGGTGGGCGTGCGCGAATAACAGCCACCCCGGACGATCGCACGCCCTGGCCAAGCGAACACCACAGGAGACAGTCATGACCCGAATTGCCCCGTTTCTCTGCACCGCCGTGCTGGGCGTCACATGCGCGCCGACGGCACAGTCCGAGGTTCTGTCCTCCACCAACCCCACGATCCGCAACAACCTGTGCATCGGGCTGGATTGTAACGCCGCCGAAAGCTTCAGCGGCAATTTCAACCAACTGGAAGTCAAGGCCAACAACACGCGCATTCTGTTCGAGGATACATCAACGCCCGGCGGCAGCTTTCCCACGCACAACTGGGCGATCCAGGCCAATGACCGGTTTTCCGGCGGCGAGGATCAACTGCTGTTCGTCGACGCCGCAACCGGCGCCGAGATCCTGACGATCAAGGCCGGGGCGCCGACCTCGACGATGGTTCTGGACGACAATGGCCGGGTCGGCCTTGGCACCGAATTGCCCACAGCCGATCTGCACATGGCGTCCTCCAGCACCGCCAAGATCCGCCTGCAAGAGACCACCTCCAACGCCGATTGGGAGGTCAGCGTCGGCAATGACGGCATCGGCTATTTCGAACGCAATGCCCTATCCTTCCCGTTCTTCGTGGAAAACAGCGCGCCCAATAACGCGCTCTGGGTCGAGGAGACCGGCGATGTGGGCATGGGCACCAGCAACCCCATGGCGCCGCTGGACATCCTCAGCGACAGCCCCGCCGCCAATGACCTGCAGGGCATCCTGGTGCGGAACACCAGCGGCACGACCGCCACTCGCGGGTTGCTGACCATGCGCAACAACGGCGGGTCGTATTTCACGCTCGACAACACCCAGGCCGGGACGACCTGGTTCTTCACCCATGAAAACGCGCCGCCCAACCGGTTCATCATCGCCGACGCGGTCGCCGACGGGCCGGAATTCACCCTGACCGCGGGCGGCGATATCACCATTCCGGGCAACTTCATCTCGGGCGCCACCACGCTCAATGTGCCGGATTACGTGTTCGAGGACGGCTACGCGCTGCGCCCGCTGTCGGAGGTGCAGGCCTTCATCGCCGAACACCGCCACCTGCCGGACGTGCCCTCGGCAGACCAGATCGCCCAGGACGGCCTCGACATGACCGCCATGCAGATGCGACTCTTGCAGAAGGTCGAGGAGCTGACGCTTTACACGCTGGACCTGGAAAGGACCAACCGGGCCCAAGAGGCCCGGCTAGCGCGGCAAGACGCCCGGCTGACCGAACAGGCGGCACGGTTGCGGCGGCTCGAGGCCGCGCAGCCCCGCCGGTAGCCCCCTCGCGGGCCCCGCCCCGTACCCTGCCGACCCCACGAAAGGAATGCCGATGCCCCACCTCCGTGCAACCGCCCTCCTGTGGCTGACCAGAACCGCCATGCTGGCGCTTTCCGCCCAGGTGGCGGGCGCGCAAGTGCTGTCGAACGCCGATGCCACGATCCGCAACAGCCTCTGCCTGGGCGCCGATTGTATCGACGATCCGGTCTTCGACGAACCCGATGAGACCGATAGCAATATCGCGACGCTGGAGCTGAGTGCCCTGCGCACGCAGATCCATCTCAACGACACCTCCGCGCCGTCTTTCCCGACCTCGGACTGGTTCATCCGGACCAATGATTTTTACGACCCGCTTGCGCAGGGGGGAGAGAATTTCTTTTCCATCCAGCAGGATCGCGGATTCAACGCGACAAGCCGACCCTTCACGATCGAAGCCAGTGCCCCGACCCATGCGATTTATGTGGACAGCAGCGGCGATATCGGGCTGGGCACGCGGGAACCTCTGGCACCGCTGCACGTGTTGATCGCGCCCAATGGCGCTTCTGCAGATGCCGGTGTGCTGGTCGAGCGCATCCCCTTCGATCTGGGTTCACAGGCCTATGACATTTACATCGACACGGCTGGCCAGCTGGGACTGGTCAACCGTACGGCAGGCCTCACGCCCTTCGCCATCGACGTCGGTGCGCCGGACGACGGTCTGACCCTCGAAGCGGACGCGCTGCGGCTGAACGCGGGCCAGGCGGATTTCGGTCTGCACTATTCCTCGGCGCAGAGCCTCGACGCGCTGTTCGTGGCCGGCGACAGCGGCAGCATGGGGCTGGGCACCGCCGCCCCGATCGCCCCCTTGCACATCTCGCGCAATGACGGCACCGCCGCGGTGCGGGTGGAAAATGCCAGGTCCAGCCCGCCGGCCCCGCGCGAGATGTTCGCGATGGTCAACAACGCGGGCTCCTACTTCACGCTGGAGAACACCCGTGCCGAAACCAGCTGGTTCTTCGTGCACGAAGACGCCGCCCCCAACCGCTTCATCATCACCGACGCGGTGCCCGACGGGCCGGAGATGACGCTGACGGCAGAGGGCGATCTGACCATTCCGGGGCAGCTTTTCACCGCAGGCAGCTGTGCGGCGGGCTGCGACCGGGTGTTCGATGCGGATTATCCGCTGCCGACCATCGCGGAACAGGCCGCGATGATGCGCGATCTCAAGCACCTTCCAGCTGTCGGCCCCACCCCCGAGGATGGCCCCTTCAACATCACCGCGATGACCGGCGGCATGCTCAACGAGCTGGAAAAGGCGCATCTTTATATCGCCGAGTTGGACGGCGCGCTGACCGCCGAGCGGGCGCGCAACGCCGCGCAGGAGGCCCAGAACGCCGCCCTGGCCGCGCGTGTGTCCCGGCTCGAGGCGCTTGTCGCGAATCTCGCGGCGCGCTGAGGCAGGGCGAAAGATTTGACAGGGCAGGCTTTTGCCCTGTTAACCTTTGCCCCACCCGCCGTCCGGGGTGGCGGGATTTCAGACCGTTCCATTTGTCGCGCCGCGCCCCGGCATAGGCTGGCGCCCTTTTCGGGAGCCCGCCGATGATCCATCCCCTCTTTCCCAGCCCTTTTGCCTTCGGCCTCGTGTCTTTGGGCGCCGCCCTGACGGCCCTGCCCGCTACGGCGCAGGACGTTTTCAGCAACGGCGTCACCATCAGCGACAGCGACACGGGCAGTGCCGCGCTTTATGTCCAGGACGATACCGTGCTCGACGATCAGGTCTGCATGGGCTTCAGCTGCGTACGGGCGGAAAGTTTCAGCACCGACTACACGCTCAAGATCAACTGGTCACGCCCCAGCATCCAGTTCATCGACAGCTCCACCGACAACGGCACCCTTCCATTCCGCGACTGGCGGCTCGAGATCAATTCCACGCTGCCCTTCTCCAACGGCGGCAGGGAATATTTCGCGGTGCGGGATCTGGACAACAATTCGGTCCCGTTCCTGATCGAGGGGGGCACGCGGAGCAACGCGCTTTATGTCCAGAAAACCGGTAACATCGGGTTGGGCACGATGTTGCCGCAGGCCAATCTGCACATCGCCGATTCTGGCGGCGATCCGGGCATCCGGTTCGAGGATACCGGCTTCAGCCCCTATTCCTGGTATCTCTCGGGCGACAGCTCGGGCTTTTATGTCTCCAACCCGCAGACCTTAGATATCCCCTTCGAGATAAGGGCCGGAGCGCCGGATAGCGCCCTGCACATCTTCTATAACGGAAACATCGGCCTGGGCACCGCCGCCCCCAACGCCGCCCTGCACGTGGCGCGCAGCGACAACACCGCGCGGGTGCTGGTCGAGGATACAGGGGCGAGCGGCGCACAGGAACTCTTCAAGCTATCCAACAACGGCGGGTCGTATTTCACCTTCGAGAACACCGATGCGGGCACCACCTGGTTCTTCACCCACGAGGATGCCAGCCCCAACCGCTTCATCATCGCCGACGCGGTGGCCGACGGGCCGGAGATGTCGCTGACGGCGGATGGGGACCTCACCATCCCCGGCCAGCTTTTCACCGCCGGCTCCTGTGCGGCAGGCTGCGACAGGGTCTTCGATGCGGATTATCCGCTGCCCACGATCGCCGAGCAGGCGGCGATGATGCGCGATCTCAAGCACCTGCCCGCCGTCGGCCCGACGCCCGAGGATGGCCCCTTCAACATCACCGCGATGACCGGGGGCATGCTCAACGAGCTGGAGAAGGCGCATCTTTACATCGCCGAGCTCGAGGCGCGCGACCGGGCGCTGGCGGCCGAGAACCACGCCCTGCAACTGCGCGTCGCCCGCATCGAGGCGCTGTTGACGCGCCGCGAAAGCCGCTGATGCCGCGACAGGATCGACCGCAGACGCGCCGTATCCGTTCATTTTCAACCCTGTGGCCAGGCGGGACGCCCTGTCAGGCCCTTGACCGCCGCAGTCTTTTCCAAAGGAGATTTTCATGACCCGTCTGTTCCAACCCGTCCGCCCGGCGCTGGCGCTGGCCGCACTGATCCTGTCCAGCCAGGGGGCAAGCGCCCAGGTGCTGCAGGCCCTGTCGGATGCCACCATCCGCGAAACCCTCTGCGTCGGACTTGGCTGCCCGGACGACCCGACACCGATCCTGCCGGACAACGCCTCCGGCGGTCTTCATATCATGGACAACCGCACCCGGATCGATTTCGTCGACACCTCGACCACCTTTCCCGGCAACGACTGGGCGCTGATCACCAATGACATATCGTCTAGCGGCGCGAACTATTTCTCGATCCAGGACACCACCGCCTTTCGCATCCCCTTCCGGATCGACGCGGGCGCCCCGACCAACGGGTTCCGCCTGGCCAGCGACGGCGATGTCGGCCTGGGCACGGCGCTGCCGCAGACCGACCTGCATGTCGTCGGCAGCAGCTCTGCCGGGCTGCGCCTGAACGCCACCGACACGGGCACCGTGATGGGCAACGAAGCCTTCGAGCTGTCGGTCAGTGCCGGGGGCCTCAGCCTGATCGATGTCGGCAACTTTTCCTGGGTGCCCTTCCGCGTGGCCCTGGCCACACCGCCCGGGGCGCTCGAACTGCTCTCGGGCGGGGCGGTGATCAACGCCGACAACCGCGACTACGATTTCACCCTGTGGGGCGACACAGCGATGATCCTGCACAGCAATGCCGCCAACAGCCGCCTGGGGCTGGGCACCTTCGGGCCCGAGACCGCGCTGCATCTGCAGCGCAACGACGGCGCGGCGGCGATCCTTGTGGAAAACACCGCCCTCAGCACCGCGGCGGCGCGCGAGATGTTCAAGATGCGCAACAACGGCGGGTCGTATTTCACGCTCGAGAACACCGACAGCAACACCTCCTGGTTCTTCACCCATGAACAGGCCGCGCCCAACCGGTTCATCATCGCCGACGCCGTGCCCGACGGTGCCGAGATGAGTCTGACCGCGGGCGGGGACCTCACGGTGCAGGGCAACTTCATCTCGGGTGCCACCACGCTCAATGTGCCGGATTACGTCTTTGGCCCCGACTACGCGCTGCGGCCGCTTGCGGAGGTTGCGGCGTTCATCGGCACCAACCGCCACCTGCCCGACGTACCCTCGGCGGCCGAGATCGCGGCGGACGGCCTGGACCTGACCGACATGCAGATGGCGCTTCTGAAAAAGGTTGAGGAGCTGACGCTCTACACCCTGGAACAGGAGGACCGGATCGCCCGGCTCGAGGCGGCGCTGGCCGCGCGTTGACCCCGGATCGCGGCGCGGGCGGGCCTGGCCGGGACCGACCAGACGGAACTGACATCTTGACCGACCCCCGCCCCGGGGGCGATAAATCCCGGCATTGCAGGGGGTCCCTGCTCTTTAGAACGCCCAAGTCTTTTTGACAGGAGAATTCCAGATGACACGATTTTCCCCGATCCCCGCCGGTGTGGCGGCGGCCCTGTGCCTGCTGGCGACGACCGTCGGCGCGCAGAACGTGATCAATTCCAACACCACGATCTACAACAGCCTCTGCGTCGGCTTCGACTGCGCCAACAGCGAAACCTACGGCGCCGACACGATCCGCCTGAAGGAAAACAACCTGCGGGTCCATTTCGACGACACCTCGACCGCCGGCAGCTTTCCCAACCAGGACTGGCGGCTCGAGGCCAATTCCAACGTCAACGGCGGGGGCGAGTATTTCCGCATCGTCGACGCCACCGCGAACCGCAGCGTCGCCACCTTCGAGGCCAACGCCCCCAACAACGCGCTGGTGATCGACAGCGGCGGCCGCGCCGGGTTCGGTGTCGCCAATCCGGTGACGGAACTGCACACCAGCAACGGCGACACACCGACCCTGCGGCTGGAACAGAACACCTCTTCGGGCTTTGCCGCGCAGACCTGGGACCTGGCCGGGAACGAAACCAGCTTCTTCCTGCGCGACGCCTCCAACGGCTCGACCCTGCCGTTCCGGGTGCGCCCGGGCGCGGACAGCAATTCGCTGGTGATCGACAACGACAACAACGTCGGCGTCGGTATCCTCGATGCCACCGCCGCGGTGCACATCAACCGCACCACCGGCGGCGCGCTGGATGCGGTCAAGATCGTCAACAACGGCGGGTCGTTCATCACGATGGAGAACACCAGCACCGGGAAATCGTGGTTCTTCACCCATGAGAACAACGCCCCCAACCGCTTTCTGCTCAGCCATTCCAGCACCGGGCTGGTGATGACGCTGACCGAAGGCGGCGACATGGTGCTGACGGGCGATCTGACCACCACGGGGGCTGTCTGCGGCGCGGGCTGCGACCGGGTCTTCGATGCCGACTATCCGCTGCCCAGCATCAGCGAACAGGCGGCGATGATGTTTGAAAACCGCCACCTGCCCAATGTCGGCCCCACCGACGAGGACGGGCCGTTCAACGTCACGCAGAAGGTGGCCGGAATGCTGAACGAGCTGGAAAAGGCGCATATCTACATCGCCACGCTCAACGACCGGCTGGCCGAACAGGACCGCGCCCTGGCCGCCCTGCGCGCCGAGGTCGCCGCGCTGAAATAAGCCGACCGCCGCCCCCGCGCGCGGGGGCGGCATCGCGCCCCTCCCCGACCGGGGCGCGGGCTCGACCGCTTTGCCACCGCGCGCCCCCCGCGCGACACCGCCCCGGGCAGTCGGGCGGGGGTGCGCAACCCTGGGCAGAACAACACCATGTTTTCCTTGTGAAATAGCCATGTGCGGCTAGGCTTTCCGGCATTCATCCCAAGGTCTTGTCAAAGGATTTGCCCATGCCCCGCCTTTTGCCCGCCCTCGCCCTGTGCGCCCTGCTGCCCGGTGGCGCCAGCGCCCAGACCCTTTTGTCAGGCGATCACAGCGTCGATGGCAGGCTGTGCGCGGGCCTCAGCTGCACCGCTGCCGAAAGCTTTACCGCCACCGAGGCGCTGCGGCTCAAGGGCGCCAATGTGGGCATCCGCTTTGTCGACGACGACACCACCGGCTCGAATATCCCCAACGACGATTGGGAAATCCGACTGGGCGACAGTTTCGCCAATGGCCAGGAATATTTCGGGGTGGTGGACATCTCGACCGGGCGCAAGGTGTTTCACATCGGCAATTCTGCGCCCGAGAACGCCTTTTTCATGGCCGAGAACGGCTATATCGGGCTGGGCACCAGCCTGCCGGAAACCGCGCTTCATATCGAAACGTCCATCAACGAGGGGCTGACGATCAGCAGCCCCACCACCGTCGGCCCACGACAGGCCTTTGAAATGTATGTCAATCTCCAAGGCGGATTTTCCCTGAGCAACCGCACGGAAAGAGCCTTGGTATTTCTCATCGAACAGGACGCACCCTATCTTTTCGAGGCCAATGCGACCAAGTTCCACGTCAACCCCGTGCCCTTCCTGTCGACGGTGGACTTCCAGGTCAGTTCCGACGAAGGTGTGGCCCTCTTCGTCGAAAATACCGACGGCAACACCGGTATGGGCACCACCACGCCCGCTGCGCCGCTGCACATCCTGCGCGCCGACAACAGCGCGCGCATCCTGATCGAGGACAGCGGCAACAACGGCGCGCAGGAGATGTTCAGGCTCAAGAACAACGGCGGGTCGTTCTTCACCTTCGAGAACGCGGCGTCGGGCACCACCTGGTTCTTCACCCACGAAAACGCCGCCCCCAACCGCTTCATCATCGCCGACGCGGTGGCCGATGGCCCCGAGATGTCGCTGACGGCGGACGGGGACCTCACCATCCCCGGCCAGCTTTTCACCGGCGGCTCCTGTGCCGCGGGCTGCGACCGGGTGTTCGACGCAGACTATCCGCTGCCAAGCATCGCCGAACAGGCGGCGATGATGCGCGATCTCAAGCACCTGCCCGCCGTCGGCCCGACGCCCGAGGACGGCCCCTTCAACATCACCGCGATGACCGGCGGCATGCTGAACGAGCTGGAGAAGGCGCATCTTTACATCGCCCGGCTCGAAGAGCGGCTCGCTGTTCTGGAGAGGGACCGCGATGAGATGGCCGACCTGCGCGCGCAGGTCGCGGCGCTGTCGGAAGAGATCACCGCCAGCCGGAAATAAGCCTGACAGGACCAATGACTCCAGGGTCTGATTCCGGCGCCCGCTGTTGTATACTCCGGGCATTTCGCAAAGGAGTTTGAAACATGCGCCTTACAGCCCTGACCACTGGACTGGCCCTTTTCGCGGCCCAGGCCCCCGCCGACAACATCATCAATTCCAACACCATCATCCAAGACAACCTCTGCGTCGGCGCGGCCTGCAACGATCCTGAAAACTACCTGGGCGGCGAGGCCACCGTCCGGTTGAAGGACGTGTACACCCGGCTCGAATTCATCGACACCTCCACGCCCAGCGGCGATTTTCCGTCGAACAACTGGCGGCTGCGGGCGAATGATAACTTCCAATTCGGCAACGAGCTTTTCGCGGTCGAGAACCTGTCGGAGAACACACGGCCCTTCGCCCTGCTGGGCGCCGCCCCCACCAACAGCCTTGTCGTCGCGGAGGATGGTCAGATCGGCTTTGGCACCTTCATGCCGCAAAGAGAGCTGCACATCGTCTCGACCACGTCGCCGACCCTGCGCATGGAACAAAGCGCCGCGGGCGGCCTGCCTGCGCAGACCTGGGACATGCTGTTCAACCACGGCAACATCTACATTCGCGATGTGAACCTGGGCACGACGCCGTTTTCCATCTTCAAGAACGCGCCGACCAATTCCATGCGCATCACCCAGGACGGCAACCTCGGCAACGGCACCGGAACCCCCGTCGCGTCGCTGCACATCCGGCGCGACAATGGCACGGCCAAGATCCGGGTGGAGGAGGAAACCGGCATCAGCACCGCGCGCGAGATGCTGGAGATGCGCAACAACGGCGGATCCTATTTCACATTGGCCAACACCAACTCCGGCACCACCTGGTATTTCACCCATGAGAACAATGCCCCCAACCGCTTCATCATCGCCGACGCCGTGGCCGACGGGCCGGAGATGAGCCTGAGCGCCGACGGCATTCTGACCGTGCCGGGCGGGTTCGTGGTGAACAACACCACGCTCAACGTGCCGGATTACGTGTTTGAACCGGACTACGCGCTGCGCCCCCTCAGCGAGGTGCAGGCCTTCATCGACACGCATTCCCACCTGCCCGACGTGCCCTCGGCGGCGGACATCGCCAAGGACGGCCTCGACATGACCGACATGCAGATGCGGCTCTTGCAGAAGGTCGAGGAGCTCACGCTCTACACGCTCGAACAGGAGGCGCGGATCGCCGCGCAGGATGCCACCAACGCGGCCCTGCTGGCCCGTCTCGAACGGCTCGAAGCGCGGGAGCGGTGACGCCGCACCACGCGCGTTGACAGGTTTCCCGAAGGCGTTAACCTTTGTGCCCGCACCGCCCCCGGGGGCGGACGCATTCATTTTCAGAATGTTCAAAGGAGTTTTTTCATGTTCCGCCCGATTGCCAGCAGCGGCGCGCTTGTCCTTTTCCTGTCCTCCGCCGCGCAGGCCGACCAGGTCATCACCGACGATCTCATTGTCACCGGCAACATCTGCGCAGGCGAAAACACGTGCCAGAACGGGGAAAGCTTCGGCGCCACCGACATCAAGATCAAGGGATCGATCCCCGAGATCCAGTTCCACGACACCACGAGCGGTGACAGCATCTGGACCATGACCGTCGACGACACCTCCTCGGGGGTCAATAACGGCTTTTCGATCAAGAACGAGAGCCTGTTCCGTTACCCGCTGGTGATCGATGAAGAGGCGCCCAGCAACGCGCTTTTCATCAGCGACGACGGCAATATCGGGATGAGGACGTCCATTCCGCAATCGAACCTGCATATCGTCGACACCGGCTTTTTCGGTGAGGCCCGCCTGCGCCTCGAGGAGAATACCGGCACGCCCTACATCTGGGACCTGAGGGGCAATAGCAGCGGGTTCTATCTCTACGATGCCACGACATTACGGCTGCCCTTTCAGGTCCGTCCGGGCGCGCCCTCATCTTCCATAGACATCGACAGCGACGGCAATATCGGCATGGGCACGTCCGCCCCCGCAGCCCCCGTGCACGTCCGGCGCACCGACAACAGCGCGCGGGTGCTGGTCGAGGATACCGGCGCGTCGGGCGCGCAGGAACTGTTCAAGCTCTCCAACAACGGCGGGTCCTACTTCACCTTCGAGAATGCCGCCTCGGGCACCACCTGGTTCTTCACTCACGAAGACGCCTCCCCCAACCGCTTCATCATCGCCGACGGCGTCGCCGACGGGCCGGAGATGACGCTGACGGCGGATGGCGACCTCACCATTCCCGGCCAGCTTTTCACCGGCGGCTCCTGCGCGGCGGGATGCGACCGGGTGTTCGATGCGGATTACCCGCTGCCGACGATCGCCGAGCAAGCGGCGATGATGCGCGATCTCAAGCATCTGCCCAATGTCGGCCCCACGCCCGAGGACGGCCCCTTCAACATCACCGCGATGACCGGGGGCATGCTCAACGAGCTGGAAAAGGCGCATCTTTACATCGCCGAGCTCGAGGAACGGCTGACCGCCCGCGACGACGACATCGCCGCGATGAAAGAGGTGATAAAAGACCAACAGGCGCTGTCGGTCATGCTTGTCGCGCGGCTGGAGGCGCTCGAGACGGCCGACTGACATAAAGCCGGACCCACCGGGCGCCCCCGGGGGCGCCCGATATTTGATTGACAGGAGCATTGCATGACCCGCCCGATTTCCACCTTGTTCGCCCTTGCCCTGGCCGTGCCCCTGGCCACGCAGGCCAGTGCCGAAGACCTCGTCAACGACAATCTGAACGTGATCGGCAACGCCTGTATCGGTCCGCAATGCGTGGCCGGGGATGGCGATGCCGCGCCCTATAACGGGATCATCATCAAATCCGCAGTGCCCAAGATCCTGTTCGACAGCGGCAACAGCACGGTGACGGACTGGTCCCTGACCGGGTCTGCGACAAACGGCGGGGCCAGGGATTTTGCCCTGTCCGCGACCCGCGTGACCGGCGGCACGACGACGCCGTTCCTGATCAACGGCCAGTCGCCCGACTCGTCGTTTGTCGTCGAGCCGGCGGGCGTGGGTTTTGGCACCAGCCTGCCGCAGCGCGAACTGCACGTGGTCGATGGCGTGGGTGCGACCCTGCGGCTCGAACAGGATGCGTCCGAAGGCAACGGATCGCAGATCTGGGATGTGCAGGTGTCCGACTTCGGGTTTCAACTGGTCGACGTCGGGACCATCTTGAGCCTCCTGCCTTTCACGGTTGAAAACGGCGCGAGAACCCACAGCCTCTATCTCACCAGTGGCAACCGGGTTGGCATGGGCACCTCCACGCCCGCCGCCGCGCTGCATGTCCAGCGCACCGACGGCAGCGCCGGGCTGCTGGTGGAAAACACCGCCGCCGCCCCCGTCGCCGCGCGCGAGATGTTCGCGATGCGCAACAACGGCGGGTCCTACTTCACGCTCGACAACACGAACGCCGGCACCACCTGGTTCTTCACCCATGAACAGGCATCGCCCAACCGCTTCATCATCGCCGACGCGGTGGCCGACGGGCCGGAGTTCACCCTGACGGCCGGAGGCGACGTGACCATCCCGGGCAACTTCATCTCGGGCAATACCACGCTCAATGTGCCCGACTACGTCTTTGCCGAGGATTATGCCCTGCGACCGCTGTCGGAGGTTGCAAGCTTCATCGACGCGCATTCCCACCTGCCCGACGTGCCCTCGGCAGCAGAGATCGCCGACACCGGCCTCGACATGACCGCCATGCAGATGGCGCTGCTGAAAAAGGTCGAGGAGCTGACGCTTTATACGCTCGAGCAGGAGGCCGAACTGACCCGCCTGCGCGGGATCGAGGCCCGGCTCGCGCAGATTGAAACCCTTTTGCAAGCCACCCGCTAAGCCCAGGGGCGGAGATCGTAAAATGACCTTCAGACATCTTTTCGCCACCACGCTTTGCCTGCTGCCCGGCCTGACCAGCGCCGAGGTCTTGTCCAGCACGAACCCCACCATCTTCAACAATCTGTGTGTGGGCAGTGCCTGTGCGGTCAACGAAAGCTTCAGCAGCGATTTCAATCAGATCAAGCTGAAAAGCGCCGTGAACCGGATCGAATTCGAAGACATTTCAACGACCTCCGGCTTTCCCACCGCCGATTGGGCGCTGCAGGCCAACGAGGTCTTGAGCGGTCAGCGCGATCAGTTCATGCTGCAGGATCTGACCAACGGCACCACCCCGCTGACCGTCAGCGCCGCGGCCCCCACCAACGCGTTTTTCATTGCCCCCGATGGCGATCTGGGCCTTGGCACGTCGCTCCCCCAGGCGCGGCTGAACATGCTGACAGCCTCCAGCTCCGCGATCCGGATCGACCGGACGGACATCGGTGCGGGTGGGGGACTGAGCTATGAGATCGGTATCGAGGATTTCGGGGCGTTCGCCATCAAACGCCCGACCAGCGAAGAGGGGATATTCTCCCTGAGTGTCTCGGCACCGGACCTGACGCAGGTGATCGGACCCTCGGTCACCTCGTTCAACACCGGGCGGCACGACTACGATTTCGAGGTTCGAGGCGTAAGCCTCGCCCCGCTGATCTATGCCGATGCCGGCACGACCCGTGTCGGCATCGGCACCGGCACGCCCGCCGTACCGCTGCATGTGCAGCGCGCCAATGGCACAGCCGAGGTGCTGGTGGAAAACACCGCAGGCCCCTCTGCGGCGCGCGGCATGTTCACCATGCGCAGCAACGGCGGGTCGTTCTTCACCATGGACAACACCCAGGCCGGCACCACCTGGTTCTTCACCCATGAACAGGCCAGTCCCAACCGTTTCATCATCGCCGACGCGGTGGCCGATGGCGCCGAGATGAGCCTGACCGCGGGCGGCAACCTCACGATCCAGGGCCAGCTTTTTACCGCCGGGTCCTGTGCCGCCGGGTGCGACCGGGTTTTTGAGCCGGATTATCCGCTGCCCACGATTGCCGAGCAGGCGGCGATGATGCGCGTCAACAAGCACCTGCCCGCCGTCGGCCCGACGCCCGAGGATGGCCCCTTCAACATCACCGCCATGACCGGCGGCATGCTCAACGAGCTGGAGAAAGCGCATCTTTACATCGCCGAGCTCGAGGCCCGGCTGGCCGCGGTCGAGGCGCATCTGGCCCGGCGCGACTGAGCCTGCGGGGTTGACAGCGGTCCCCGCCCGGGGGCCTATGGCGCCGATGTTCGCAGCGGACCCGGCCCCTTGAAAACCCTCTATCTGCATATCGGTCGCGGCAAGACCGGCACCACCGCGCAACAGGCCTACCTGGGGCGCAACCGCGACGCGCTGCTGGCCGCGGGGGTCGACTATCTGCTGGCGGGCGACCGCGGGCGCGGCGTCGGCCACCAGGCCTTCGCCAAGAGCTTCATCACCGACATGCCCGGCATCATGATCCCCGCCAGGGATCCGGCGGGCATCCGCGAGCAGACCGCCGCCGAGATCTGCGCCAGCCCCGCGCCCGCGATCCTGCTCAGTTCGGAAAACCTTCCGCTGGCCAACCTGGGCGACCTGCGCGCCTGGTTCGACGCCCTGCCGGTGCGCTTGCGGTTCGAGGTGATCTTTCTGGTGCGCTCGCAGGACGAGCTGGCGGAATCCGAGTACAACCAGATGGTCAAGCTCAAGCGCGAGACACGCAGCGTTGACGCCTATGCCGCCACCATGGAGGGGGCCGATTACGACGCCGAATGCACCGCCTGGCGGGACCGCTTCGGCGCGGATGCCATCCACGCCCGGGTCTACGACGCATCCGCGGGCGACGCGGTGGCGCAGTTTCTGTCCTGCCTGCCGGTCAGCGGCCTGCCCGCCCCCGACCCCGCGGGCGATGCGGCCTATGCCAACCGCTCTGTCGGGGCGCGGGCGCTGCTGGCCGCACGGCTGCTCAACGGGATCGAGATCGAGGGCCGCGAGTCGCTTTACCGCAAGCTCTTTGCCGGGTTCGAGGCGGCGGGCGATCTGCCCGCGGTGCTGCTGGACGCCGCGCAGGCCCGCGCCATCCGCGCAGACTTCGCCGAGAGCAACAGGCGCTTTGCCCGCAGCTTTCTGGACCCCGCGCATGCCGCATGCCAGACCGGCGACCTGGGCGGACGGCGCCATGACGACGCCACCCGCGACCGGCTTTTTGCACAGGTACAGGCACTGGGTCCCGGCGCGGCAGGCCCTATCCCGGGAATGGATAGCGGCCGCCGGTGATCCGGGCGACTGCGCGCTGGAAAACCGCGTTCGACCCGTCCATGGGCTGATCCAGAAACTGCGCAAAGGCCTGCGCATCGGCAAACACACGGTCGCGGCGGAACCCCCGGCTGCGCAGATAGTGCAGGAACACGATCTGCTCCAGTTCCTGCGGATACAGCCGGTCGGCGATGGGGTCGTTGGGAAAGTTCCAGCGCATCGGCAGGGCGCGCACCGGCAGGCCCAGATCGATGCAGGTCAGCGCCAGAGACACCTGCGGTGCCCACCAGTCGCCAATCTGCGCCACCACCCCGGGGCGCAGCGCCCGGTCACGGGCATGAAAGGCGGCCAATTGCGCCGGCGGTCCGGCAAACATGCCGTAGTTGATGTAGAACGGTGTCTCCGGCGGGCCCTCCTGCGGCACCAGCGTATAGCGGTAAGGCGTGGCGATATCGCGCCCCAGAACCGCCCGGGCGATCTCGGGCCAGTCGCGCCCGGGGTTCCGGTCACGCCCCTCCCAGGGGAAATGGTAATGCGCGATCACCCCGCCCAGGGCCTGCTCGGTCAGCAGTTCCCGCGCCATCGCACCGACGGGCGCCAGCACCGTCACATCGGCATCGCACAGCACCGACAGATCGGCCCCGGGATCCAGCAGGTCGAACCGCATCTCGTGCTGATGCATATGGGCGGGGTTCGGCGCCCCCGGGGGATGCGCCCAATGCACCTCGATCCGCTCGAACCAGGGCTGCCAGCGGGCCGGGATCTCTTCGACCGTATGATCGCCGAAGGTACAGACCAGCCGCGCCTGCGCCTCGTCACCGCCAAGCGCATCAAGGCACAGCCGGAAGAACGCCATCTGGGAAAAGAACCCGTCGGTGGGGCTGCCGCACAGCAAAAATTCCAGCTTCATGTCGCTCAATCGTCTCCGGCATCGTCCCCTGTCATTGCGTCATAGAACAATTCTCGGACAGGGGAAATCGAGCGTCCCCTCCGATGCCGCCAAAACCGCGCGCGGCGCCCGCACGTCCACCCCTTCGCAATGGACACTGGACAAGACGAAACCGCGCACGGTAATTGCAAAGCCGTCTTTACCGGAAAGCCGACAAATGAATTGGGTCTCAAGATATTACGACCGCCGCGTCGCCGCCGGGGCCGACAAGGGGCTGTTCTGGCAGGTCGGCCACACCAAGGCGGGCAAACCGATCACCCCCGACCAGTTCGACGCCATGCTGGGTGCGCTCAGGGCACAGCTGGACCTTGCGCCAGACACGAACCTTCTGGAACTGTGCTGCGGCAACGGTGTCTTTACCAAGCCGCTGGCGCAGAGCGTGGCGCGCACCCTGGCGGTGGATTTCTCGCCCGCGATGATCAAGGTGGCGCAAGCCGAATGCACCGCACCCGATCTGACCTACAAGGTCGTGGATGTAAAAAGCCTGCCCACGGGCCTGGCCGCCGACGGCCCCTTTGACCGGGTGCTGATGAACGCCGCCCTCCAGCATTTCTCCAAATCCGAATTCCGCAGGCTGCTGACCCGGCTCATGGAGATGACGACGCCGGGGGCGAAGATGCTCTTTGCCTTCGTGCCCGATGCCGCACGGCGCGCCGAGTTCGACCAGCGGCTGAACCCAGGCCTTGCACTGCGGCTGCGCCGCTGGCTGGGCCGGGACCTTGTCACCCACTGGTACGGCCAGGACGAGGTGCGCGGGATCTGCGCCGATCTGGGCCTTTCGGCCAGCTTCGCGCCGGTCGATCCGGCCGTCGCCGGAGCCTGGTATCGGCACGACATCCTGATCGGGCGATGACCGGCTACCTGTCGCCCGCCTTTGGACAAAGCTACGCGGAATTCGGCACATCTCTCGTGCTGCCCCGCTCCGGCCTGCAACTTCTGCGGCGACCGCTGGGGGCGGACAGCTTCGATTACATGGGCCTTTATCCTTACGCCATGTGCGCCGACTGGTCCGCACTGGCCGCCGACCTGCCCGATCTGGCGCAGCCCGGCGCGGTGTCGGTGACCTTCGTGGGCGATCCGTTTGCCGCAGCTGAGGTGCAAGAGGCGACCGGCGACTGGGCGCTCTGCAGGCCCTTCAAGACCCATTATGTCACCGACCTGCGCACCGACTGGCGTCGGGCCCGGCCAAAGGAAATGCGGCGCATCGCCCGCCGCGCGCTCGAAGCGCACGAGATGCAGATCGTCGCCGACCCGGTGCCGCTGACAGATGCCCTCTGGGCGCTTTACCAGACCACGGTGGCCCGCCACGACGTGCGCGGCATCCAGGCCCTGTCGCGCGATGTCGTGGCACAGCAACTGGCCGTGCCCGGCGGACTTTTGATGGCGGCGCATGACGCGACGGGTCTGGCCGGGGCGATGCTGACCTTCTGCCACGGGGCCACCGCCAATCTGCACCTGATGTTCCTGGATCCCCGGGCGCACCGGCAGAACACCAGCTATGCGCTGATCCACGCCACGCTTGAAGAGCTGGAGGCACGCGGGTTGCACCACGCGAACCTGGGCGGAGCCGCAGGACATGACGACGCCGCCCGCGACGGGCTGGCGCGGTTCAAGAAAGGCTGGACCACCGACACCCGCAGTGCGCTGATCTGCGGCAAGGTGCTGGATGCGGCCCGGTACCGCGACCTGTGCGGCGGGGCCGTGCCCACGGGTGGCTTCTTTCCCGCCTACCGCGCCCCGGGGGCGGCGTTTTCCGGCGATTGAGCCGCAGCCCGCACGATTGAGATGCCCGGGGAAACGTGTCAGGGATATTCGAACCTTCCCAGCGCGCGATCCCGAATGCCCGACAGCCCCGCCCCCGCGTACACTTACAAGCCCCTCGCCGGGCCGGAGGATCTGGCGCTGTTCGGCGCGCCGCCGGTCTTTGACACGCCGCGCCACGTCAACCGCCCCATGGCGCCCGACCGCGCCGCCTTTGACGCGATGATCGACGACATCTGGGACCGGCGCTGGTTCACCAACGACGGCCCGCTGGTGCAGGAGCTGGAACACCGCCTGTCGGAATTTCTTGACGTGCCGGACTGCGTGCTGACCAGCAACGCCACCGCCGGGCTCGATCTGGTGATGCACTGCCTGGACATCCGCGGCGAGGTGCTGCTGCCCTCCTACACCTTCATCTCGACCGCGCATCTGCTGGCGCTGCGCGGCCTCACCCCGGTCTTTTGCGAGGTCGGCGCCGACATGGCGCTCGACCCCGCCGACGCCGCCGCCCGGCTGACCGGGCGTACCGGCGCGGTCGTGGCCACCCATGTCTGGGGCAGCCCCTGCGACATCGACGCGCTGCAGGCACTCTGCGACACGGCGGGCATTCCGCTGCTCTTCGATGCCGCCCATGCCTTCGGCGCGCGTCACAACGGCCACCCGCTGGGCCGGTTCGGCCGGGCCGAGGTGTTTTCCCTGCACGCCACCAAGGCCTTTCACGCCTGCGAGGGCGGGCTGATCACCACCTGCGACGCGGCCCTGGCCGACCAGCTGCGGCTGGCGCGCAATTTCGGCTTTTCGGGCAGTGACAGGGTCGAATGTCTGGGGGTCAACGCCAAGATGTCGGAACTGCATGCGGCGATGGGGCTGGCCAATCTCGACGCCTTTCCCGCCACGCGGCAAGCGGCCCGCGCGGTGCATGCCGCCTATCGCGACGGGCTGGCGGGGCTGGCCGGTCTGCGGCTCAAATGCCCGCCCGAGGCCGAGGACAACAACCACCACTACGTGGTGACCGAGGTCGATGCCCGGGCCTTTGGCCTGACCCGCGACCGGCTGGTCGCGCTGCTGACCGCCGAAGGCATCTGGGCGCGGCGCTATTTCTATCCCGGCGGCCACCGCAGCCCGCCGCATGCCGCCGCCAACCCGGAGCTGTCGCTGCCCCGGACCGAGGCGCTTTGCGACCGGGTCATGCTGCTGCCCGGGGGCGGGGCCGCGGATCTGGCCGACGTGGCCGAGATCTGCCGGGTGATCCGGTTCATCGCTGGCGCGGCAGGCGCGATCCGGGAGGCCGACAAAACGGGCTAGCCCCGCATCTGGTTGCCGGACCGGGGGCACGCACGCCTGGCGCGGAACAAGGCCGAAGGCCGCCGCGCCATCGCCGGGCCGCCCCCCGGCACGGCGATTTGGCAAAGCCTGGCGCACCGCGGGAACGGAGTCCGGATGTGGCAGGCATGAACCGCGCCGCTCAAAGGCCCGGATCGCCGCACCGCGGCCCGCCGATGCCCCGTCTCATGCCGCCCATCCGGCTGTCGGCCCCTGCTCTTGGGACTGGCGCGAAACGGACAAAGCCGTTAACCTTTCGCCATTGGTTTCCGCGTCGTCCATTGCCTTTGCTCAACCCATTTCCCACAGCCCCAGGTGACACACCCGCCATGTCCAGCCTCATCGCCAAACCCTATGAAAAACGCTTCCTGCTTGCCGTCCTGATCGTCGCCATTCTGGCCTATCTCTTCTGGACCGGCTCGCGCTATCCCGCGCTCAACGAAAAGGCGATGATGTCGGGCGCGATCCAGCTCGAGGACGCGCTGAGCTTCGAGGCGAAATTCCCGATCACCGGCGACATGACGATCTACGAGCGGATCTTCTGGTCGACGCTCAACTGGATCAACACCAACAAGAAGGGCATGACCTTCGGCGTGCTCTTCGCCGCCGCCTTTCTGACCGCCGCCAGCTACCTGCGCACCAAAAGCTTCAAGGGAAGGTTCTCGAACTCGGTCCTCGGCCTTGTCATCGGCACGCCGCTGGGGGTCTGCGTCAACTGCGCCGCCCCGATCGCGCGGGGCATGTACACCAGCGGGCTTCGGGCCGAAACGACGCTGTCGGCGATGATCGCCTCGCCCACGCTCAACGTCGTGGTGCTGACGATGCTCTTTTCGCTGCTGCCGCTCTACATGGCGCTGACCAAGATCGCGCTGAGCCTCGTCATCATCCTCGCGGTGGTGCCGCTGATGGCGCGGGTCCTGCCGCGGGTGGAGATTGCCCCCGAACACCGGATCGACACGCCCTGGACGGCGGCGGAACTGGGGCTGGGCGCGCCCACCGCCGAAGGTCTGCACGTGGCGGTCTGGGAAGTGGCCAAGGCCTATGCAAAGAACCTCTGGTACATCGTCAAGATGACCGTGCCGCTGATGATCCTCGCCGGGTTCCTGGGCACGGTTGTGGCGATCTTCCTGCCGACCGAGGCGGTGATGGGCGCAGGCTTTTCGCTTCTGATCCTGATCGCTGTGGCCGCTGTCGGGGTGTTCCTGCCGGTGCCCATCGGGTTCGACGTGGTGATGGCGGGGGTGCTGCTCTCCTCGGGCATGAGCCAGGGCTACGTCATGGCGCTCTTGTTCACATTGGGCAGTTTCAGTGTCTATTCGTGGTTCATCGTGGCGCAGTCGGTGGGCCGCCGCGCCGCCTGGATGCTGGCCGTGACGGTGATGGTCTTCGGCATGATCGCGGGCTGGGGCGCGCAGGCCTGGCACGACTACAAATCCGACGCGGCGCTGCGGATGCTGACCGGCGAGGCGCAGACCGACGCCCCGCGGCTGATCTGGGCGGCCGAAGCCGCCACCGCCGATCCCTGGAGCGTGACCAGCGCCGATGCGGACCGCGTCAGCCTCACCGCCACGCCCTTTGCCGCCAAATCCCCGGCCGCCGATACCGACACCGGCTTCACCCGGATGGAAGCGGCGCAGATCGGCATCGACAAGCCGCTCGAATTCTCCATGACCGACATGTGGCCGCCCTTCTGGGAAGGCCGCAGCCTGGCCTCGGGCGACATCGACAACGACGGCGATCTCGACCTTGTCGTCGCCTCGACCGAGGCCGGGCTTTACCTTTATGCCAACGACGGCACCGGGCAATTCGCCCGGATCAGTGTCGATCTGGGCCCGCTGGCCGACATGGCCATCTTCAACGCGGTGCTGGCGGATGTGGACAACGACGGCTGGCGCGACCTGATCCTCGCCAGCTACGGCGAGGGCAATTACCTCTGGCGCAACCTGCAGGGCCGCTTTGCGGACGCCCCCACGCCGATTCAGAATCGCGACAACGCCGTGCTGTCGCTCGCCCTGAGCCTTGGCGATCCCGACCGCGACGGCGACCTGGATCTCGCCTTGGGCAACTGGACCTCGGGCTGGTACCGCCGCGTGCCGGGCGAGGAAAGCCGCAACCGCATCGTCTGGAACAGCCACGACACCGGCGGCACGCTCGACGGGGCCGCCTATACCGACCTGCCCGGCATTCCCGGCGAAACCCTGTCGATCCTGTTTTCGGATGTCGACCGCGACGGCGCCGCAGACCTGCTGGTGGGCAACGATTTCGAAATCCCCGATTACCTCTACATGGGCGACGGCGCGGGCGGGCTGCGCCAGATCACCCATGCCGATGCCAAGCTGCCCCACACCACCACCACGACCATGGCGATCAAGGTGGCCGACCTGATGAACGACGGCATGCCAGAGCTCTACTTCGCCCAGATCGCGGGCCGCTCCTCGGGCGTGTCGAAAAAGCTCAAGATGCAGGATCTGGCACGTTACTGCGACAGCATCGAGAACCCGCAAGCCAAGGCCACCTGCGCGCGCAACATGCAGATCAAGACCTGGTACCGCTCGGGCAACAATTTCGACCCGACCTATGCCGGCAAATGCACCGAGCTCAGCGGCGCGCTGCAGGCCGAATGCAAGGCGATGCTGGTCAAGGACCTCGCCATTCAGCGCAACGATCCCAAGATCTGCGCCCTCATCCCCGACAGCCAGCCGCGCCCGCGCAGCTTCTGCGACCTGCATTTCCTGCCCGTCCGCGCCGTCACCGCCGACGAGGCCGAGGCCGGCGTGCAGCAGATCCTGCGCTCCAACGTCCTGCTCGAGCTTGAGGAGGAGGGCCAGGCCTATGCCGATACCGCGGGCCCGCGCGGGCTGGAGGTCGGCGGCTGGTCCTGGGACACAAAGGTGGCGGATTTCGACAATGACGGCTGGCAGGATGTCTATATCGTCAACGGCACCTGGGTCCCGAACGAGGTCTCGCCCTCGAACCTCTTCTTCCACAACACCGGCGAGGGCACCTTTACCGAAGCCTCGGGTCCCTTCGGTCTCGAAGACTACCTCATGACCGCCGCCGCCACCGCCTTCGACATGGATGGCGACGGCGATCTCGACATGGTGACCCACCCGGTCAACGGTCCGCTGGTGGTCTTCCGCAACAATGCCCAAGAGGGCAACGCCCTTGCGGTGCAGCTCGACGACCGCGCGGGCAACCGCGACGGCATCGGCGCGGTGCTGACCCTGACGCTCCAGGACGGCCAGAGCCTGAGCCGCGAGGTGCAGCTGGGCGGCGGTTTCATGTCCTTCGACGCCCCCCGGGTGCATTTCGGCCTGGGCAGCGCCACCGCCGCAAGCGGCCTGCACATCCGCTGGGCCGACGGCAGCGAAACCGAAGTCACCGGCCCGCTCGCGGCGGGCGCGCTCTATACCCTGCGGCGCGACGGCTGACCCGCCCCTTCTTCCTGGCTGAAACGCCACAGAGTACCAGAGACAGCGTCTCTCGTATCGCCCGGAACGGGCGATCCCCCGGCCCGGTTGAACCGCCCACGCAAAGCTTCTACCGATATGCCGAAATGATTTCCGAAAGGCCCGCGATGACATCCCCGCTTTCCACGGTCACCCCCAACAGCTGGGCCTTCCTGCGCGATGCGATGATCGCCCCCACCGGCTTTCGCGAATACGACGCGCGCTGGAAATATCCCGAAGGCATCAACCTGCCCGGCGTCACGGCGCTTGGCCTAGGCCTCGGCACACAGATGTATTTGCGCGGAATAGAGCCTGTTATCGCCGTCGGAAACGACTACCGCGACTATTCGCTGTCGATCAAGAACGCGCTGATCCTGGGCCTCATGCAGGCGGGCATCGCGGTCCGCGACATCGGCCCGTGCCTGTCGCCCATGGCCTATTTCGCGCAGTTCCACCTGGATGTGCCCGCGGTCGCCATGGTCACGGCCAGCCACAACCCCAACGGCTGGACCGGGGTCAAGATGGGCTTCGAACGCCCCCTGACCCACGGCCCCGACGAGATGGCGGAACTCAGGGACATCGTGCTTGAGGGCCGCGGCCAGCCGCGCCCGGGCGGGGCCTACGCATTCGTCGACGGCGTGCGCGAGGCCTATCTTGACGACCTCGCCGGGGATTTCAGAATGACCCGTCCGCTCAAGGTGGTCTGCGCCTGCGGCAACGGCACCGCCGGGGCCTTCGCGCCCGAGCTCTTGCGCCGGATCGGGGTCGAGGTGGTGGAAAGCCACTGCACCCCCGATTACACCTTCCCGCATTACAACCCGAACCCCGAAGCGATGGAAATGCTGCACGACATGTCGGCCAGCGTGCGCGCCTCGGGCGCCGACCTCGCCCTGGGCTTCGACGGCGACGGCGACCGCTGCGGCGTGGTCGATGACGAGGGCGAGGAGATCTTTGCCGACAAGGTCGGCGTGATCATGGCGCGCGACCTTTCCAGTCTCTATCCCGGCGCAACTTTCGTGGCGGATGTGAAATCGACCGGGCTTTTCGCCTCGGATCCGGTGCTGCGCGAGGGCGGCATCACCGCCGATTACTGGAAGACCGGGCATTCCCACATGAAGCGCCGGGTGCGCGATCTGGGCGCGCTTGCCGGGTTCGAGAAATCCGGGCACTACTTCCTCTCGGGCGAGATCGGGCGCGGCTACGACTGCGGCATGCGGGTCGCGGTGGAACTGTGCAAGCTCATGGACCGCAATCCGGACAAGTCGATGTCGGACCTGCGCCGCGCCCTGCCCCGCACCTGGTCGATGCCGACCCTCTCGCCCTATGCGGCCGATACCGAGAAATACGACATCCTTGAGCGCACCGTCGCGCGGCTCGAAAAGCTGGACACGCTGGCGGGGCAAAAGATCAAGGAGGTGGTCACCGTCAACGGCGCGCGGCTCATCCTTGAAAACGGCTCCTGGGGCCTTGTCCGCGCCTCCTCCAACACCCCCAACCTGGTGGTGGTCTGCGAAAGTTCGCAAAGCGAGGCGGAGCTGCGGCAGATCTTTGCCGAGCTGGACGCGGTGATCCGCGAAGAACCCGGCGTCGGGGACTATGACCAGACGTTCTGAGGGGTCCGCCGGGAAAACCAATCCGAGGCGAAACGCAACAAAGTGCCAGCGCCGATCCGCGGGGTGGCGCTTCTGATCTTTATGCGGGGCACTTTATGCCTGCCAAATCCGGACTCCATACCCGCGATGCGCCAAGCCCGGCCAAAGCGCCGCCCCGGGGGGCGGGTCGGCGCTGGCACGGCGGCCGCAAGCGGCCTTGATTCCGTGCCGGGTTCTTCACACCAGCGGCCGCCTTCGATCCCGCGCGACCACGTTGACACGGCGGGCGCACGGGGATTTAACCGCCGCATATTTGGCATATTCGGCATCGGCAAAGGACAGACCCCATGAAAATCGCAATGATCGGCACCGGCTATGTGGGCCTTGTCTCGGGCGTGTGTTTTTCCGACTTCGGCCATGACATCGTCTGCGTCGACAAGGATCCGCGCAAGATCGAGATGCTGGAACGCGGCGAGGTGCCGATCTTCGAGCCGGGTCTCGACCGGCTCATGGCCAAGAACGTCGAGGCCGGGCGCCTGACCTTCACCCGCGACCTCAAGGCCGCGATCACCGGGGCCGACGCGGTGTTCATCGCCGTGGGCACGCCCACCCGGCGCGGCGACGGCCATGCGGACCTTACTTACGTGATGGCCGCCGCCGAGGAAATCGCCAAGGCCGCCGATCACTACATGGTCATCGTCACCAAATCGACCGTGCCCGTGGGTACCAACCGCAAGGTGGCCGAGGTCGTGCGCGCCGCGAACCCGGAGCTTGATTTCGACGTCGCCTCGAACCCCGAATTCCTGCGCGAAGGGGCCGCCATCGACGATTTCATGAAGCCCGACCGCGTCGTCGTCGGCGTGCAGACCGACCGCGCCGCCAAGGTGATGGAAGAGATCTACCGCCCGCTCTACCTGCGCGATTTCCCGATCGTCACCACCGACCTGGAATCGGCCGAGATGATCAAATACGCCGCCAACGCCTTTCTCGCGACCAAGATCACCTTCATCAACGAGATCGCGGCCCTGTGCGAAAAGGTCGGCGCCGACGTCAAGATGGTGTCCAAGGGCATGGGCATGGACGGGCGCATCGGCAACAAGTTCCTGCACGCGGGCCCCGGCTATGGCGGGTCGTGCTTTCCCAAGGACACCAAGGCGCTGGCCCGGATTGGCCAGGAACACGCCGTGCCGATGCAGATCACCGAGGCCGTCATCAAGGTCAACGAAGAGGTCAAGCGCCGGATGATCGACAAGCTGCGCGACCTCTGCGGCGGCAGCTTCAACGGCAAGACCATCGCGGTGCTGGGGGTGACTTTCAAACCCAATACCGACGACATGCGCGACGCGCCCAGCCTCACCATCGTGCCGGCCCTCGTGGGCGGCGGGGCAAAGGTGCGCGTGACCGACCCGCAGGGCCGCCACGAGGGCGAGGCGCTCTTGCCCGGCGTCATCTGGGAACCCGATCCCTATGCCGCCGCCGCCCATGCGGACCTGCTGGTGATCCTCACCGAATGGAACGAATTCCGCGCGCTCGACCTTGCCCGCATCGCCAACGGCATGAGCACCCGGCGCATGGCCGACCTGCGCAACATCTACAGCGCCGAGGATGCCGCCGAGGCGGGCTTTGATGCCTATGACAGCATCGGGCGTCAGGGACACGGTACGGACCTCTCTGCGTGACCGCCCCCCGGGGCATGGTTGCACCGCCCCATCCGGGCCGCTAGGGACAGCGCGTATCGTCATGCCCCGGGATTCCATGCCCTCCTCGTCTTCCTCTGCGGCCCTGCCGCCCGTGCTGATCGTGATGGCGGTCTACCGGCCCGATCCGGCGCATCTGGCCGCGCAGATGGCCTCGATCGCCGGGCAAAGCCACGCCGACCTGCGCCTGATCGCGGTGATCGCCGACGGGATCTCCGGGGATCTGGTGACCCGCACCGCCACAGAGGCCGGGCTGCAGGGCACCGTCACCGTGCCCTGCGACGGCGAGCTTGATGCCGTGCGCGCCTTCGAGGCGGGCCTCTGGGAAGCGCAGACCCTGGCCCGGGCCATGCCGGCCGAACCGCTGATCGCCCTCAGCGATCAGGACGACATCTGGCACCCCGACCGGCTGGCCCGCGGCATCTCGGAACTTGAACGCAGCGGCGCGCAGCTGGTGCATTCGGATGCGCGGCTGGTGGGGGCGGACGGCACCAGCGTGCAGCAGCCGTCCATGTTCCGCTTTGAACGCCGCCACCGCCACCCCGGGCTGCGCGGGCTGCTTTACCGCAACAACATCACCGGCATGACGCTCTTGATGCGCGCCGGGGTGCTGCGCCTGGCCCTGCCCTTTCCGCAGCAGTCGGGGGTGCATTTCTATCACGACCTCTGGCTCGGGCTGCTGGCGGCGGCCACCGGCGGCGTGGCGCTCATTGACGACGCGCTGGTCGATTATCGCCAGCACGGCGGCAATGCCATCGGCGCGGTCGACCGGCAAAAGGGCTGGCTGCGCGCCGGGCGGCGGCGGCTGCCCGATGCGATGTGGATGCGCCGCGAGGCGGCGTCCTACGCGCTGGCGCGCTATCTGGCGCAGTCGGTCGACACCCGGATCGGCGATGCGCTGGCCGACGGGCGGCTCACCCCCGATCGTGTCACGCGCAAACCGCTCAAACCCTACCTCAAGCGGCTGCGCGGCACCGGCGCGCATCTGTGGGATGCGACCCGGCTGGCGCTGACCGGACACCTGGGGCTGGCGCGCATCGCCACGGGCTTTGCCGTGGTCAGCGTCGGCCGGATCTTCTGGGCCCTGCGCGAAGCGCTGGGTCCGGGGCTGACCGCCGCCATCGAAAGCTTCGACACCCGGCTCTATTCGCTCAGCCCCGGCATGCCCCCGGCCCGGCCGCAGAACGCGGCCCCTGTCGGCACCCGCCCGGTGCCGCACGCAGCCCTGACCGACATCCGCAAGGAACCGCGCTGGACACCCGATTTCACCGCCCCCGCGCCCGCGCTGACCGTGCTGGTGCCGACGCTGAACCCGACCGAGGTCTTCGCCGGGATCGTCACCGCGCTCGATATCGGGCTGGGGCTGGCGGCACGCGGCCATCACGTACGGTTCATCGCCACCGACCTGCCGGTGTCGTCGCAGGCCGCCTCGCGCCACTTCCTGCTGAACCGGCTGCCCGGCGACGCGCCCGCGGGCACCGCCGCCCGCATCAGCCTGGCCTGCGGGGTCAAGGGCGGCACCGTCGCCGCCCACAAGGGCGATGTGTTTCTGGCCACGGCGTGGTGGAGCGCGCATGTCGCCGACAAGCTCATCCGCAGTTTCGGGCTGGAACAGAGCCGCTTTTTCTACCTCATCCAGGATTACGAGCCGAATTTCTACGCCTGGGGCCAGGAATATGCCGATGCCATGGCCAGCTACGATCTGAATTTCGAGCCGGTCTTCAACACCACCCTGCTGCGCGATCATTTCCACGCCAAGGGCTTTGACTTTGCCGGGCCCGAGGCGCCGGCCTTCCGCCCCGCCATCGACATCGACCGCTATGCGTCACGCCCGCGCGCGGACCGCAGCGGGCCGCGCAGGCTGGCGCTTTATGGCCGGCCCGAGGTGGCGCGCAACATGTACCCCACCGCGATCGAGGCGCTGGCCCGCTTTGTCGAAGCCGAGGATCTGACCCCCAAGGATATCGAACTGGTGTCGGTGGGCCTGCGTCACGCGCCCGTCACCCTGCCGCGCGGGCTCGAGCTGCGCAGCCTGGGCAAGCTGCCCTGGGAAGAGTACCCCGCCTATCTGCTGGGCACCGATCTGGGCCTGTCGCTGATGTATTCGCCGCATCCCAGCCATCCGCCGCTGGAAATGGCGGCCTCCGGCGTGCGGGTGGTCACCAACACCTTCGGGCCCAAGGATCTGGGGCAGTTCAGCCCCGCGATCCTGTCGGCCGCGGCCACGGCCCCGGCGCTGGCCGCAGCGCTGTCGCAGGCCTGGCACCTGCCGCCGGTGGCCCCCGCCGACCGGCAGATCGACCTTGCGCCGCTGGGCCAGCCGCTGGCGGCGCTGATCGACCAGCTGTCGCAGCGGCTGGCCAGCCTCACGGCGGGACGCGCGGCATGATCCGGCGGCTGATCCTGCACGTCGGCTCGCCCAAATGCGGGTCGACCTTCCTGCAGCAGGGGCTGCTGCGCAACCAGGCGCCGCTGCTGGACCACGGCATCCGCTATCCGCATGACGGCGGCGGCCATCCGGGCAATGCCGCCGAGATCGACAAGCTCGACCGCGCCGGGTACGAGGCGCTCTTTGCCGATGGCGTGCATACGGTCATCCTCAGCCACGAGGATCTGTATTCCATGGCCCGGCGCGGCGGGCCGCTGGCCGAGCTGGTGCGCCGCGACGGCGCGGGTGTGCATATCCTGGCCTTCCTGCGACCGTTTTCGGAATTCGTCTTCGGCGATTATTCGCAGTTCATGAAACAGTTCTTCGAACGGTTCCTGCAGGACCGCCGCCCCTATGACGGCCAGAGTTTCGACGCTTTCGCCCTGCGCAGGGTCGAAAAGCTGCAGCCCGTGACCTTTCTGAGCAACTGGCAGCGCTGCTTTGACGGCGCGCCCATCACCGTGTCCGGGCACCGCAGCATCCGCGACGTGGTGCAGGGGCTTCTGGGGCCGGATGTGCCGATCGACTGGGAGGTGCCGCATCACCAGACCAACCCGTCACTGCGGATGATCGACTGCGACCGCATCGCCGCTGCGATGCGCGACCCGTCCGTGCCCGAGGACAAGATCCGCGCGCTCTTCGGCGAGGCGTTTCACCTGGCGGGCACCCCCGACCCGGGCCGGTCCCCGTCCCGCATCGCCCGGATCGAAGCGGCCTTTGCCGCGCAGAACGCGGCACTGCGCGAAACGTTCGGCTATGACAACACTCTGCCCGGATTTTCCGAACCGGCCATATAAGCGCGTGCATTGCCCAAATGCCCTGCCTATCTTGGCCGCGGGGCCGTCTAGCAAGAGGATTATCCATGTCCATAGTACCCGTGCTGCTGGCGGGCGGATCCGGAACCCGGCTGTGGCCGCTGTCGCGCAAGAGCTATCCCAAGCAGTTCTCGGCCCTGACCGGGACGGAAAGCCTTTTCCAGGCCTCGGCGAGACGGCTCTCCGGACCCGGGTTCGCCGAACCTCTGGTCATCACCGGGGCGGATTTCCGCTTTATCGTCACGGAACAGCTGACCAACGCCGGCCTGCCCACAGGCGATGTTCTGATCGAACCCGCAGGCCGCAACACCGCCCCTGCGGTGCTGGCGGCGGCGCTCTGGCAGGCGGCGCGCGACCCACAGGCCCTGATGCTGGTGGCGCCTTCGGATCATGTCATCCAGGACGCAAAGGCCTTTCTGGAAACTCTGCGGGACGGGCTGGCGGACGCGCGCGATGGGCGTATCGTCACCTTCGGCATCACCCCCACCCGCCCCGAGACCGGCTATGGCTATATCGAACTGGGCGCCGACACCGGCACCCCGGCCCGCGCCGTTGCGCGCTTCGTGGAAAAACCCGACGCGGCTCAGGCGACCGAGATGCTGACTTCGGGCCGCTATCTGTGGAACGCAGGGATCTTTCTGTTTTCCGCGCAAACCGTGCTTGATGCCTTCGGCACCCATGCCCCCGACATGATCGGTCCGGTTGGCGATGCCGTCGCCGCGGCGAAGGCCGACCTCAACTTCTTCCGCCTCGATCAGGCGGCCTGGGACCGCGTCCGCGACATTTCGATCGACCATGCGATCATGGAAAAGGCCGCGAACATCGTCTGCGTACCGTTTTCATCGGGATGGTCCGATCTGGGCGACTGGGATGCGGTGGCGCGCGAAGCGGATCCTGATGAAAACCAGAACACTCTGAGCGGCGCGGTAACGGCGCTGGACTGCAGCGCCAGCCTTCTGCGGTCCGAGGATGCGGCGCTTGAGGTCGTGGGCCTGGGGCTTTCGGACACGCTGGTGGTGGCCACTCGCGACGCCGTGCTCGTGGCCGACCGGTCCCGCGCGCAGGACGTGAAGCAGGCGGTGGCGGCACTGCGTGCCAAGGACGTGCCACAGGCCGAGGAATTTCCCTGGGAACATCGTCCCTGGGGGCGTTTCGAAACACTGGCGCTGGGGGCGCGTTTCCAGGTCAAGCGCATCGTCGTGAATCCCGGCGGCGTGCTGAGCCTGCAAAGCCATCACCACCGCGCCGAGCACTGGATCGTGGTCGAAGGCACCGCCCGCGTCACAATCGGCGAAAACGTGCAACTGGTGACCGAAAACCAGTCGGTCTACGTGCCGCTTGGTGAAGTGCATCGGATGGAAAACCCCGGCAAGGTGCCGATGGTTCTGATCGAGGTGCAGACCGGCACCTATCTGGGCGAAGATGACATCCTGCGCTACGAGGACGTCTATTCCCGGGGCCAGGGGGCAAAGGGGTAGGAGCCGCCCTCCGCCAATGCTTTGACCGGGCGTTTGCGCGCCCGGAGCGCACCGCTCCTTTCGCCCGGATTCAGTCACTGATCCTGCGTTATCCGGACCGGTTCTTGTCAGGCGGAGCCGCCTTCATCAGTTCCTGGTGATGGCGGATGCCGTCCTGCGGATCGGTGTAGTAATAGAGGATCCCGTCCTCCAGCACCGCGGCGTGATCGCACAGCCGCTTCACCTGCCCCAGACCGTGCGTCACCATGATCGCCCCACTGGTCCGCAGCCGGTCCGCGAACAGCTGTTCGCTCTTCTTCTTGAACGCCTGATCCCCCACGGCGGTGATCTCGTCCACCAGGTAGGTGTCGAACTGGATACCCATCGACACGCCGAAGGCCAGCCGCGATTTCATCCCCGAGGAATAGCTGCGCACCGGCAGGTTGAAATGCTCGCCAAGCTCGGAGAAATCCTGCACGAAATCCACCAGCTCGTCGGTGTCGACGCCGTAAACCCGCGCCACGAACCGGACGTTCTGCAACCCCGTCAGTTCCGGGTGAAACGATCCCGCAAACCCCACCGGCCAGGAGATCGTGCCGTTGGTCACGATCTCGCCGCTGTCGGGGTCGAGCGTGCCCGCCACCATGCGCAGCAGGCTCGACTTGCCCGCCCCGTTGCGCCCCAGCACCGCGACCGCGGCACGGTCGGGAAAGACCGCACTGATGTTGTCGGCCACCACCGTGCGACGCCCGTTCAGGTGATACGTCTTGCACAGGTTGCGCAGTTCGATCACCGCCCGCCCCCTAGCGTCGGTCGCGCAGCGAATAATAGGCCATTGCCATGATCGCCCAGCTGATGAAGAGGAACGCACCGATCAGCGCCGTGAGCATGAGCCTGTGTGGATATTGCGCGGTTTCCGCAAGAGTAGGGTCGATATGGGTGGCCAGGTAGCGCGATTGGCGCTGCGCTTCGGCCAGGGCGGCATCATAGGTCGCCTGCGCCGAGAGATAGCTTTTCTCGGCGAATTCGCGGTCCACCTGCAGCGCCTCGTATTCCGCCAGGATGCGCGAGAAATCGGCATCGCCCTCGTTGCCGAACTGGCCGCGTTCCTCGTCGATCTGGGCCTCGATCACCTCGATCTTCTTTTGCGCCTGCAACACACGCGGATCGCTCGAGGACGAGGATTCCAGCAACAGCTCGCGTTCGATGATGGCATCCGCCAGCTTGGCCTGCAGCGAATTCAAGAGCCCCATCTGTCCCTGGATATCCGCCGTCGGATCGACGATGCGGGTGCGTGAGCGGAACGCCGTCAGTGCCTGGCGCGCGGTCCGCAGCCGGGCCTGCTCACGCTCGAGCTCTTCCTTGGCATAGCGGGTGGCATCGGCCCGGGCGATCGTGGACAGCTGGTTGATCATGTTGCTGCTTTCCTCGAACACCGCCTGGGCGATGTCCTGCGCGGCCTGCGGTTCAAAGGCCAGCACGCGGATCTCGATCAGGCCCGAGGCGCTGTCGTAGAACACCTTGACCATCCGGCCCCAGTAATCCGACAGCGCCTCGATGCGCACATCCTCGCTCAGGCCAAAGACCGGATCCTCGGGCTTGGTATAGATCGCGCGCAGGTTCAGCCGCGCATCGACCGCCCGCACCATCTGCTGCGACTGGATGAATTCATAAAGGATGTCGGTGTCGGACGAGCTTGACCCCGACAGTTCGGTGATGCCGCCCAGCAGTTCGACCGCCGATCCGACCTCTTCCTTGCGCACGGAAAACCCGACATGGCTGGCGTATTGATCCGCCGCCACCCCGTACAGATAGACCGCCGACACCGTGAGCGGCGCCAACACCCAAAGCAGGAAGGTCAGCAGCAGCAGGTAGTGCCTGCGGCGTGGCTGGGCCGCCCCGGCGGGCGGACGCGCGGCCGCCACGGCAGCCGGTCGTTTCTTGGGGGCCGGGGCCGTCTTGGCACCGTCTCCGGCCTGCTCTGTCTCTTCCAAATCTGAACTCTTCGAATATGATGCCGCCTGAGGCGTGACCTTCGCCAAATCCCTACCAAACGCAGAGGCCCGATGCCAGAGGCTGATCCTTTCCCGACCGCAGAGCCGATGCCGCGCGAAGGCCAGCGCCCGCGCAAGGCCAGCAACCTGCGCACGCTGGTGGCGCTGGTCATGCGCGAAATGTCGACAACCTACGGCCGGTCGGCGCTGGGATATCTCTGGGCGATCCTGGAACCGGCGGCGGGGATCATCCTGCTGACCGCGATTTTCAGCCTGGCGTTCCGCGCCCCCTCGATCGGCACCAACTTTCCGCTGTTCTTCGCCTCCGGGCTGCTGCCCTTCATGGCCTATACCGATCTCAGCCAGAAAACCGCGAGCGCCCTGCGCTTTTCGCGCCAGTTGCTGGCCTATCCCGGAGTGACGTTCATTGACGCGCTGATGGCGCGGCTGGTGCTGAACACGCTGACGCACCTGATGATCTTCAGCGTCGTTCTGACGTCGATCCTGGTGATCTATCGGGTGGACGTGATCCTTGACCCTGCGGCCATCGCGCTTGGCTTTGGCATGGCGCTGTATCTGGCTGCGGGGGTCGGGATGCTGAACTGCTATCTGACATCGACCTATCCGGTCTGGGAACGCGCTTGGGGCATCCTGACACGACCGCTGTTCTTCATCTCGGGCATCCTCTTCACATTTGAATCGGTGCCCCGCCCCTACAGCGAATACCTTTGGTGGAACCCGCTGATCCATGTGATCGGACAGGTGCGGTCGGGCATCTATGCCACCTACGACGCAAGCTATGTGTCGCATGTCTACGTGTTTCTCTTCGGGGGCATCCCGATGACCCTGGGGATGATGCTGCTGCGACGCTATCACCGCGACATCCTGAACCGCTAAGGCATCCAGGGCGGACCCTGGATCACCCGGCGCTCTAGCTCGGGCGCACGCGCCGCCAGAACCGCGCCCAAAGCGGCGGGGTCTCGATCCGCGCCACCTCGGCCGCCTCGGCCGGTGGCGGGGCGAGTTGGGCCGGATCAGAGACGATCCAGGCCGCCAGGACCGCCGCCGCCTCCTCTGCCAGCGGCGGCAGGCGGTCGGGCTCGTCTTCGACCCCTTCGTCAAAGGCCGGCGCGCCGTCCAGGTAGTCGCGCGCCAGGGCGGCGTTGGATTTCTCGAACCGCGCCAGCAGCGCCTCGCGGCGCTGGAGCGGCAGCAGAAAGCGGCGCTGCGGCACCTCGATGCGCTCCGGCGCCTCGTTCAGGAAGCGGCGCAGGTGCTGCGCCGCGCTCAGCGGTTTCATGCCCCGGGCGGTCAGCGCCAGCTTGAGATAGCGCAGCGGCTCGATCAGGCCGGTGGGCGGGCTGACGTTCTGGCGCGGCATCGCCAGGCCGGCCGCCAGCGCCGGATCCATGTCCAGAAACGACAGGAACCGCTCCAGCGGATAATGCTCGGCCTGGCCCCTGCGCAGCGGCACCACGGTGATGTGGTCGCGCCCGATCGAGCGGGCCCAGTTTTCCAGCAGCCAGTGGTAGTTCAGCACCTTGGTCCGGGTGCGCTGCGCCACCAGGCTGGCGATGTTGCCGGTCCAGTCCGACCCGCCCTTGATGTGCTGCTTGTAATCGGATTCGATCCACTGGTCCTGCCGCCGCACGTAGACGATCAGCCGCGGCGCGAACCCGTCCTCGCGCGCCCGGGCGATGAATTCATCCGCCAGGGCGGTGCGCGCCAGCCCGATGAACATTTCGCTGCTCAGGATCACGTCGCTGTCGCGATCGAGGAAAAAGTCCAGTGACTCCCGCACCTTGGATTTTCGGTTGTTGCGGATGTCGGCCAGCAGCGCGGTGACGTTGCCCTGCCCTTCGGTCTTGTCACGCGGCGGCGTGCCGTAGAACTTGCCCTGCGCGGCAAAGACCTCGGCATGGGTGCGCAGCGCCCCCTGGATCGAGGTCGAGGCGCATTTGGGCATGCCCACGTGCAGATAAAGGGTCTTGGCCATGCTGCGCCTTTGCCGGGACGGGTGAAACGATCCGGACCCCGGCCAAGCCGGACCGGGGATGTTTTAGAAACCCCCGGGGCCGGACACAAGCCCCACCCCGGACAGGTACGGGATATCAACCGAAGATGAAATCATCCTCGCTGAAGTCCGACACCGTCGTTTCGAGCACCACGATGCGGTGATTGCCATAGGTCATCTCGACCGCCATCTGCCCTTCGAAGAAGATGTCCTCGAGCCCCAGCCGCCCCAGCTCGTCCGAGACGCCGCGCAGGCCGGTGACCTGGATCAGGTCGATGCCCTCTTCGAAATCGCGGATCACCGTGGTGCCGCCGCCCGACAGCGTGTTGAACACGAAGGTGTCCGCGCCGCTGCCGCCCAGCACCGTGTCGGTGCCCAGGCCCGGGTTGATCGTGTCGTTGCCCGCGCCACCGTCCAGGAAGTCGTCCCCGGCGCCACCGCCCAGGAAATCGTTGCCCTCCCGGCCATAGACCACGTCGTTGAAATCGCCCGCGCCGACCACGTCGTTGCCGGTGCCCGCGTCGATCAGGTCGTTGCCGCGGCCACCGCCGATGGTGTCGTTGCCCGACCCGCCCATCACCGTGTCGTTGCCAAAGCTGCCCGCCGCGCGGTCGTTGCCCGCGCCCACGTCGATGTCGTCGCTGTCGGCGCCGCCGGAAAACACGTCGTCGCCGTCGCCGCCGCGGATCGTGTCGTCGCCAAAGCCGCCGCCGCCGCGGTCGTTGCCCGCGCCGCCATTCAGGCTGTCGTTGCCGTCGCCGCCGCCCAGCCGGTCGTTGCCGTCACCGCCCAGCACCGTGTCGTTGCCCGCCTCGCCCGGCAGCCGGTCGTTGCCCGCGCCACCGTCCAGCAGGTCGTTGCCCGCGCCCCCCTTGAGCCCGTCATCCCCGGCGCCGCCCAGTACCGTGTCATCCCCCCCCAGGGCATCGATCCGGTCGTCGCCGTCGGTGCCCACCAGGCTGTCGTCGCCCTCTGTAGGCGTGCCACCCGGCTCAGGGCCAGGGTCGGGATCCGGCGTCGGATCCGGATCGGGGACCGGCGTCGGATCGGGGACCGGCGTCGGACCCGGATCGGGTTCGGGGGTGGGGTCCAGGCTCAGCAGCTCCGCGGCGCTGAAGACGCCGTCGGTGAATTCGAAGAGTTCGATGTTGGTATAGACATCGGTGCCCAGCACCGAAGCCACGCGCAGGGTGCTGCTGGTGCTGGACAGCACCACGATCCCGGTCGAGGCGATGTCGAGCACCGCAATGTCGACGCCCGCGCCGCCCTGCACCGTGTCGTTGCCCGCACCGCCCTCGATGCGGTTGTTGGCGCTGTTGCCGATCAGCATGTCGTTGCTGGTGCCGCCGATCAGGTTCTCGATCACCGTGCCCCGGGCGATCACCAGGTTTCCGTCGAATCCGGCAATGTCAGAGACGCTTTCGGGCACCAGGCTGACGCGCATCGGATCCTCGACCGTGCTCAGGTCCAGCGTGTCGATGCCGCCGGTGTCGTAGATCGTCAGACCGATCGCGCCACCGCCGTAAAGGTCGGGGTTGCTCGGTGCACCGTCGAACAAGATCGCCGACAACTCGCCCAGCCAGCCGCCGACGTTGGAATTGGCCCCCCAGACGGTGTTGCCGGTATAGGCCTGGGCGGTGCCGTACAGGCTCTGTATCGCCAGGATATCGGCCAGCATCGGGGTGATGATCGCCACGTCATCCCCTCTGACAAAGGTGTTATCCTCGGGCGTGAAATACGACATGACCGTCAGCTGGGTGCTGTCGTTGCGATAGACGTTGTCGTCGCCGTAGCTGGCAAAGCCGTCATAGGGCCCGGCATGGCCCAGCCCCAGCGCATGGCCGATCTCGTGCAGGTAGGTCTGGAAGGAATAGCTGTCGATCGTGGTGCCAAAATCCGCCAGCCAGTCGGTCCCGACGTTCACCGACGCCTGGCTGACGATGCCGTTGGCGTTGAAGTTCGAGGGCCCCGCGAAGGCGCCGCTCTGGCTGTCGTCGAAGATGATCATCGCGCCAGGCGACGTGGTTTCCCGGAAGGTGACGCCCAGCACGGTGCTCCAGCTGTCCAGCGCCCAGCGGGCCAGTTGCTGGCCGTCCGGGGTCAGCGCGCTGATGTTGACGGTGATGGTGTCGCCCGGGCTCACGTCGAACCGGTAGGGCGCGGGGTACCCCCAGTCGAAATCGGTCAGATAGCTCGCCACCTGGTCGGCGCTGAACACGTCGTCGGCCACCTGCAGGGTATAAAGCCCGGAATCCCCGGCAAAGCCGGTCACCCCGACGTAATAGGTGCCGGTGACGGACGGGGTGTATTCGATCAGCGGAAAGGTGTTGATCGGCGCCCCGGTCAGCGGGTCGATCAGCGCATCGTCGTTGAACGCCACCTCGTTGCCCGCGCTGTCATAGACCCGCAGCACCGGGTCGCCCAGCCCGTTGGCAGTGCCGCCACGGCCCCAGACGTTGATGACATAGCCCTGCCCGGCCACCAGCTCGACCGCGATCCAGTCGGTGTCGCCGTTGCTGAGCGCGCCGTTGAACGTGTCGTCGACCGCGATGCTGTAGCCGGTGCCGGTGCCCGCCGGGGCATCGCCGCTGTTTTCGGTCACCACCGCCTGGCGCGTCGCACCTTCGGTCGGAAGCACGGGTTTTGCGCCGGAAAGCAGGGAAGGCGGGGGGATCGCGGTCACGGTTTGTACCTCACAGCAGGTTATCGCGCGCACTATCGAAATCTTGCCTCCGAATGTCCATCCGAAAGCCGCGTCTCACACCAAAGTGGCGAAGATCACGTGAACAGGAAATCGTCCGCATCAAGGTCCGACGCCGACACCCCCAGCACCAGGATCGTGTGATCGCCGTAAAGGATGCGCGCCGCATCCTCGCCGTCCACCCGCACATCGGTGATGTCGAGTCGGCTGACAGGGTCGCTTCCCGGCAGGTTGCGGCCCACCAGCCGCAGCAGGTCGGTGCCGTCCTCGAAATCGGTGATAAGCCCGCGCCCGCCCCCCGACAGCGCGTTGAAGACGAAGGTATCAGACCCTGTTCCGCCTGAAAGCGTGTCGTTTCCGTAACCGCCGTTCAGCGTGTCGTCGCCTTCGTTGCCGCGCAGGTAGTCGTTTCCGGCGCCACCGCCGATGAAATCGTCGCCCGGACCGCCGCGAACGGTGTCGTGATGTTCGCCCGCACCGATGACGTCGTCGCCTGGGCCGCCGCGCATGAAATCGTTGCCCGCGCCGCCGCCCATGGTGTCGTCGCCCGCGTCGCCATTGACCGAATCGTCGCCCCAGCTGCCCGCCAGCCGGTCGTTGCCGTCGCCGCCTTCGACAAGATCGGTGCCCGCGCCGCCGGAAAAGATGTCGTCGCCCGCATCGCCCTGCAGGGTGTCGTTGCCATCGCCGCCGCCGCCGCGGTCGTTGCCGTCGCCGCCGACCATCAGGTCGTGGCCCGGCCCGCCGCCCAGACGGTCGTTGCCCTCGGCGCCATAGATCCTGTCGTTCCCGGCCTCGCCGGGCAGGCGGTCGTCGCCCGGGCCGCCATAGATCATGTCGTTGCCCCCGCGCCCCTTGATGCCGTCGTTCCCGGCCCCGCCGCGCAGCGTGTCATTGCCCGCCCCGCCGTCGATCGTATCGTCCCAATTGCCGCCCGAAAGACTGTCCGCCCCGGCGCCGCCGCGCAGGTTCTGACCCTGCGGGACAGGTGCTGGCGCCGGTGCGGGCGCGGGCGGCGGCGTCGGTGCGGGCGGCGGCGCAGGGGGGGGTGCCGGCGCGGGCGCGATCGGGTCGGGCGGCGGCACCGACCCGGAATCGGGGTTCGGATCGGGCGGGGCCACCGCCTCCTGCAGCGCGCCGGTGCGCACGTCGATGCGGCTCAGCATGACCGGCAGCAGCCGCGCGATATCGGCCTCGGTCAGCGGCGCATTGGTGTCGCGGCGCAGCTCCAGAACCTCGTCGCCAAAGCCGATCAGCGCGCCGTAGGGCATGCTGGTGATCTGCAGCTGGTCGATGTCGTAGAGAAACCCCCAGGCCGAAAGGTCGAGCACATCCTGCCCGGGCCGGATATCCGTGATCACATCGCGCTGGCCATCCGCCTGCAGCACGAAGGTGTCGGCCCCTGCCCCGCCCGTCAGCCGGTCCGCCCCCGGCCCGTCCGACAGGATGTCGTCGCCCGCCCCGGCCAGGATCGTGCCGGCCCCGGTGTCGAGCGACAGCATGTCATCCGCAGCACTGCCGTTGACCCGGCCCGACGCCTGTGACACCACCAGCCCCGGGCTGCTGAAATCGACCCTGAACAGGCTCAAACCCGGCTCGTTCGCCGCGGTCGTGAGAATCTCGAACCCGCCGGGTACCGCCTGCGCCGCGAGCCCCGACACACCCTGCAGCGCGGCCCCGTTGGTATCCTCGACGGTGTCCAGATGCACCAGCCGCCCCTGCGGCGTCAGGGCAAAGACGCTGAACCCGTCATCGGATCCGGCGGCGATGACGAAGACATGCCCGTCGATCGTGATCACATCCAGCTGCGTCGCCCCGGCAAAGCGCGTGTCGCGCCCGTCGATCAGGTGATCGCTGACCGAAAGCGTGCCACCCGCCGCAACCTCGAGCACCGTCAGGCTGTTCGACCCCGCCGCCGCGACGATCAGGAAATCCTGGCCCGCCACCTCTGCCGCCTCAAGCGCGGTGACGGTCTGCACCGGCAGGCTTTGTTCGCGGCCCAGATGCGCCACCGGGGTCAGGCTGCCGCCGCTGCTGATGCGGTAGCCGCTGACCCCGTGTTCGCTGGCCGATCCGGCATACAGAAACCGGCCCTGATCCGTCTCTATCACGGCCAGATCGCTGACATTGCCGAGGTATTGCGTGCCGCTGTCGGCGCGCACCTGCCGGGCGCCGGGATTGCCCGTGGCCCCCAGCACAAAGGCGCTGATCCCCGACCCGTCCGCCGGCGCCACAAAGAGCAGATCCTGCGCGCCGTGTTCGACCGCCAGCACCGTGGCGGCGCTGCCCTGCAGCGCCCCGGGGCTCAGATAGGCCAGCTGGCCGTCGCGGTTGCCCGTCTCCCACGCCGCCTGGGCGGTGGCGATGACGCTGCGCGGCAGGGCGGCCCCCGCCTCTCCGGGGATGGAAAGCGCGACGCGGCTGGCCGGGCTGTGCCAGTGGGTGGCCAGCACCGACGGCAGGCCGGGCCGCGCCAGATCGAAGTCAAGCGTCGCGCCATAGCCGTATTGCGCCACTGCGATCCGGTCGCCCGCGGCGGTGGCGACCGGCACGATCGACACCGCCCCCGCGGGCTGGCCAAAGGCCCCTGACGTGATCGTGCCTGTGAAACGGGCCGTGACCGGCATCTGCTGCACCCCCATGCATCCTCAAGGATGCGGGTGTGGCAGAGGGGCAGGGTCTCAGTGGCCCGGAATCATGGCGCAAAGCGGGCGTTTGATGACAGTTTGGTTCAATCCGGCCGGATCAGTCGGACAGTTCCGCGATCAGCCGGTCCAGAAGCTGCGTCCGCCCCGCCATGTCCAGCGGCGCACCACGCCGGGCGGTGCCGCGCAGCTCTCCGCGCGTGGCGCCACGGTCGATGCGCGCGGCAAAGGTGTAGCGGTCGTGGGTTTCCACCACCAGCGTCAGGTCGGCGGGGGTGCCTTCGCTGATCCGCGCGCCGGGATAGGCCGCCGCCAGCCGCGCCACGAAGGCCGCGCAGATGCCGTCGGGCAGGGCGGTCTTGGGGCCTTCGGCGGTGCAGGCCACCTGCCATGTCTCGGGGCTCTGGCCCATTGCCGTGGTCATGCCTGTGCCTCCTGCCAGGGTCGCGACGATCAGCGCCGCCTGCCGTATTCCGGGTCTCATGGTCCCTCCTGCCGTTTCGCGCGCGAAACTTTTGACCATCTGATCAAATTTTATCCTGCCCCTTGCGCAGATCGTCATAGGCGCGCAGCTGGCCGATCAGCGCCGCCATCCGGTCCACCGGGATCATGTTGGGCCCGTCGCTGGGGGCGTTGTCCGGGTCCTGGTGGGTTTCGATGAACAGCGCGCTCACCCCCACCGCGCAGGCCGCGCGGGCCAGCACCGGCGCGAATTCGCGCTGCCCGCCGCTGGTCGCGCCCTGCCCGCCCGGCTGCTGCACCGAATGGGTGGCGTCGAACACCACCGGATAGCCGGTGGCGGCCATCGTCGGCAGACCGCGAAAATCGCTCACCAGCGTGTTGTAGCCAAAGCTGGTGCCACGGTCGCAAAGCAGGATGTTGTTGTTGCCGGTGCTCGCCACCTTGGCCGCGACATTGGCCATGTCCCACGGGGCAAGGAACTGGCCCTTTTTGATGTTGATGGCGCGCCCCGTCTCTCCGGCAGCGAGTAAGAGGTCGGTCTGGCGCGACAGGAAGGCGGGGATCTGCAGCACGTCGCAGACTTGCGCCGCGGGGGCGCAATGGTCGGGCAGGTGCACATCCGTGAGCACCGGACAGCCGAATTCGTCTCTTATCCGGCCCAGGATCTCCAATCCCGCCACCATCCCCAGGCCGCGCTCAGAGCCCAGGGAAGACCGGTTGGCCTTGTCGTAGCTGGCCTTGAAGATGAAGCGCGTGCCCGTCGCGGCACAGGCCTCGGCGATCTTTTCCGCCATCATCCGGGCGTGATCCAGGCTTTCCAGCTGGCAGGGTCCGGTGATCAGCGCGAAAGGATGGGCCGCGCCGATGGCGATATCGCCCACGGTGACGGTGCGGGTGTCGAGGATATCCATCTAAAGCTCCTTCAATGCGGCTTCGATGCGGGGGATGTCGGCGGGGTTATTGAGCTCCCAGAACACCCGGCCGCGGCCATCGACTTCCGTACAGGCCACAGGCACGCCGTTTTCGACAAACCGCAACTGCTCCAGCCCTTCCAGCGCCTCGAGCGTGCCAACGGGCCAGCCCATGTAGGCGCGCAACGCGTCCGGGCGGTAGGCATAGACGCCAACGTGGTGAAAGACCGGGATCGGATCGGGCAGCTTGCCCGGGTCGATATAGGGAATGACCTCTTTCGAGAAATAGAGCGCATGGCCGTTCGTCCCGAAGACCGCCGTGGTGCCGCCGACGCGGCCCGCGGCGCGGTCCTCGCGGAAGTGGCCATAGGTCAGCGCATCGCAGCGCAGCACCGGGGTGGCCACCTGCGCGGTCTGATCGGCCGCCATGGCGGCCATCAAATCCTCGATGAACCAAGGCGGGGTGAGGGGGGCATCGCCCTGCAGGTTGACCACCAGATCCGTCTCTATCCCGGCCCGATCCAGCGCATCAGCGCAGCGTTCGGTGCCGTTGCGGCAACCCTCGGAGGTCATGATGACCTGCGCGCCGAAGCCCTTCGCATGATCCGCGATCCGGTCATCGTCGGTGGCCACATATACCGCGTCGATGCCGCGCACGCCTGTGGCCGCTTCCCAGCTCATCCGGATCAGGCTCTTCTTCTCGCCCGTGGGCAGGGTCAGTTCGGCGAGCGGCTTGCCCGGATACCGGGTCGAGGCATAGCGCGCGGGGATGATCAGGGTGGTTTTCATCACGGCTCCTTACGCGACGCCCGCCCGCAGGCAGTCATGGATGTGCAGCACGCCTTCGGGATGGCCGCTGTCGTCGACCACCAGCAGGACCGAGATCTTGCGGTCGTTCATCATCGCCAGGGCCCGCGCCGCCAGCACATCCGGCGTCACGGTGACGGGGTGTTTCGTGGCGATCTGACCGGCGCTGCGCTGCATCAGCGCGTCCATGTTGCGGCGCAAATCGCCGTCGGTGACGATCCCCATCAGCGCGCCATCCTCGGCCACCACGGCGGCGATGCCAAAGCCCTTGGCCGACATCACCAGCAGGGTTTCCTGCATCGGCATATCAGGGTCTACCAAGGGCAAAGCGTCGCGCCCGTGCATGAGGTCCGCCACCCGGCTCATCTGCGCGCCCAGCTTGCCGCCAGGGTGGAAATGCCGGTAATGCGCCATCTCGAAGCCGCGCGCCTTCATCAGCGCCACGGCCAGCGCATCGCCAAGCGCGATCATCAGCGTGGTCGAGGTGGTGGGCGCCATGCCCATCGGGCAGGCCTCGGGCATCTGCGGCAGGGTCAGGCGCAGGCTGGCGGCGCGCATCAGGGTGCTGTCCGGTTTGCTCGACATGCCGATGATCGGGATGTCGAAGCGGGTGCAATAGGCAATCTCGTCCGCCAGTTCCGGTGTTTCGCCCGAGTTTGACATCAGCAGGCAGACATCGCCGCCCGCGATCATGCCCAGGTCGCCATGGCTCGCCTCGCCCGCATGGACGAAATAGCTGGGCGTGCCGGTGCTGGCGAGCGTGGCGGAAATCTTGCGCCCGACATGGCCCGATTTGCCCACCCCCGACACGATCACCCGGCCGGTGGTGCCCAAGATCAGATCGACGGCGGCGGCGAAATCCTCGGGCAGCGCGTCCGACAGCGCATCAAGCGCGCGGGCTTCGAGCGTCAGCACCTCGCGGGCGGTATCGGTGGCCGTGGCGGCAGGGGCGGCGGCGGTGTCGGGCATGGCATCCTCGGGCATGGCTGCCCCGGTCTAGCAGGTCGCGCCGGGGGGCGGAAGCGCCCAGCCGGTCACAGCCTGTCGGTCAGCCAGGCGCGCAGTTCACTGTGCAGATCGGCGGGCAGGTTGTCGCCGCTGATGGCGATGTCGCCGTTGAAGAACACCCGCATCCAGACCCCCGGCGCGATCTCTGTGCCGCCTGTCCGGACGCTGCGCGCCTGCGCTTCGGACAGGCGCTCGCCCTCCTGCGGATCGGCAAAGATGTTGGTGACCGGGGCGGGCGGAGGCGGCGTCTGGGGCCGGATCAGGGTCTGTTTCGTCGCGGTCGCCGGAGCCTTGAGCGCCGCGTCGATCAGCGCCTGTTCGGCCTGCGGATCAGCGGGCGGCGTGGCGGCAAGGGCGGTGCGCAGGCGCGGGGCCAGGCCGGGATCGTCTTCCAACGCGCGCGACAGCGTCAGGCCGCTGCGTTCACCGATCGCCTCGGGGTACCGCAGCGCGCCATCAAGCTGTGCCACGATGGTCAGAAAGCTGCCGATCTTCGACCGCTTGGGCCGGGAGGCGGCGGCAAAGAGCGCGGCCAAAGCGGCTTTTTCGCTGGCATAGACCCCGTTTTCCGCAGCCTTGGCCACGATGCGGGCGCGCTCATAATAGCTCAGCCCGACGCGGATCTCGTTTTCCTCGACCATGGCGAGGTAGGCGTCGGACGCCTCTTCGGGCCGGCGCAGCAGGGCCAGGACCGAGGTGAACCGGTCTTCGCCGGTCTCAGCCGCCAGCCGCCGCAGCGCCTCGCACCGTCGCCAGCCCGAAATCAGGCCAAAGCGGCCGCCGCCCAGATCCGCCACCTCGACCGGGGTCTGCTGGCCCCGGGCGCGCAGGGACTCCATCAGCGCCGTCATATCCGCATCGTCGACCAGCGTGCGGTCGCGCACGAGGTAATCCAGCTGGATGTCCCCCAGCGGCAGGGTCAGCACCATCCGCCCCTCACTTCGGGCGCGGTTCAGGGTGTCTGCCATCTCGTCCAGGGCGGCGGCAGAGGAGGCCTCGCGCGCCACATCGGCGATGGGGGCGGCGGCGAACATGCCTTTCGCCTGCGGCTCCGGGGCGGTGTCCAGATAACCGGGATTGGGCGGGGTCAGGCGTTTGCGCTTGGCCATGTCAAAGGCTCCTTTTGCCCGGGATAAGAGCGCATGCGCCCTCAACAGAGTCTGAAAGCATCGCGCCGGGATGTTTCGCGCGCGAAACTTTTGACCATCTGGTCAAATATGACCCGCTCATTCCGCCGCCTCCTGCGCACCCAGCTCATCGCGCCGCCAGGACCCGATCAGGAGTTGCTTGAAGGCGGCATAGGTGGCGTCGAAGGTTTCGCGCCCGCGGGCATAGGTTTCGCGGTTGAAGTCGCGGTAGTCGGCCTCGTAGATGCCCTGCACCTGTTCGCCGGCCTGCCCGATGAGCGCGGTGAAATCCTGCCGGTGGGGCGACAGGGTCTGGCCCAGATAAGCCTGCATGAGGGCGGCCAGTTCCGCCTGCTGGCTGCCGTCATAGCGGGTGACCACGGCCCGCACCGCATCCCACTGAAAGGCCAGCCCCTCGCGACCCAGGGCGCGGGCGGCCATGTTCTCGGCCTCTTCGATGCTGCCAAAGGTCGAATGCAGCATGTCGAAGAACCGGCCCGTGCTGTCGAATTCGAGGAACGACGCGCCCAAAGGCACCAGCAGGATATCCGCCGCGGCGAGCCCGTTGATGGTGAGGTAGCCAAGCGCCGGGGGCGTGTCGATGAAGACCACGTCATAGGCATCCAGCACCCCGTCCTCGGCCAGGCTGTCGGTCAGCGCATCCCAAAGCTTCCAGCCGCGCCCCTGCATCCGCCAGACGGGGATCTGGAATTCGGCCCAGTAGAGGTTCAGCTGCGCGCCGATGAGGTCGATATTGGGCCAGTGGGTTTTCTGGACGAGGCTTTGCGCCCTGATCTCCAGCGCTTCGGACAGCGTGTCATCGAGCGGCTGCGGTGCATCCCCCCGGTCCATCCGGCGCTGGTTTTCGACGCGCTGGTGACGGGCGTAGTGGCGCGCCAGCAGCGGGAACACCGTCTGCCATTCATCCGCCACCTTGCCGCCGAAGATCGAGGTCATGGAGCCTTGGGAATCCAGGTCGATCACCAGCACCTTGTAGCCGTCAAGCGCGGCGGACATCGCCAGATGCGCCGCCGTCGAGGTCTTGCCGACGCCGCCCTTGAAGTTGGCCACCGCCACCATCTTGGCGGACTGTCCCTTGGGCCGGTAGGGCAGGTATTCCTTGGCCTTCGACCCTTCGGTTCCGAAATGCGCGCGCAGGCGCAGCACCTCGTCGAGGGTGAACCACTTGGCGCCGCCGTCGGTTTCGGACCGGCCCTGCGGCAGGTCGGGGTTCTGCTTCAGTACCCGGCGGAAATGGCCCACGGCGACGGGGATGAGGTAGCGGGTGATCTCCCATGTGGAAAAAAGCCTGAGCTGGCGCGCGCCGTTTTCCTCGAGCCCGCGCGAGGCGAGGTCTTCGCGCCCCGCGGTGCAGGCCCGGGCGATCTGGCCAAAGCCGTCGGTGGCGGTGGGTGCGCCAAGCGCGGCAAGGGCCGCGTCGGGGTCGATGTTGAAATAGGGGGGCAGGGGGCCCCGGGGGTCGGATTTCATCTGCTGCTCGTCCCGTGCCAGAGGGGTGTTTTTTGTGGGGATATCCCCCCGGCGCCTCTATGTGCGCCCTTTTAGGCAGAGTACCAGAAAACCGCGTACATGAAAGCAAAACCCGCACATCACTGTGCTTTTCTCAGCAAATAGCGCGTGGTTTCAGGGATTTGGCACCGGGGCCGTCGGGGTGCTAACACCCAAAGCCCTGTTATTTTCTGTTAGTTCATACGTTACGGGGTAGGGGGCCTTTCTGCAAAGCCCTGTTTTTCATGGGTCAAATCGCCGCCCGGAAAGCCACGGCGACTCTGAACCCCCGAAGGCGCGACTCCGATCCCCCGCTATGGCGACTCCGATCCGCCGATGCCGGGGCAGGCGATGCTGGACGCAGGCTGTGGATAACTTTAGCCTAGGCGTCACTGAAACCCCGAAAGCAGATTCGCAAGAAAAACCGGGGGCAGGGCGGCAGAGCAGGCCGCGGGACAGATGAGGCAAAAGGCATGACCCCAGCAGGTACTGCGGGTGGCGGCGGACGATTACCCGACCGGCATCCGACGGCGGATTTTTTCGTCTGCGATATCTTCGGCGCCTCCCCCAAGGACGATCTGGGGTCGATGGAACATCCGATCTTTTCGCTCTCGACCCGGCCCGACCGGCGGGTGCTGAGCTACGAGCACAACGGCACGCAGGTGGAGGTCACCCCCTCGGTCAAGGGCCGGGCGACGATCCACGACAAGGACGTGCTGATCTACTGCGTGAGCCAGCTGATGGCGGCGATGAACGCAGGCAGGGCGATCAGCCGGACGCTGCAGCTCAGGGCGCATGATCTGCTGGTGGCCACCAACCGCGACACCTCGGGCGATGCCTACACCCGGCTCAAGGAAGCCTTTGAACGGCTGGCGGGCACGCGCATCACCACCAATCTGGCGACGGGCGGCATCGAGACGACGCGCGGCTTCGGCCTGATCGAAAGCTGGGAGATCGTGCGCCGGTCGCGCGGCGGGCGGATGATCAGCGTGACGGTGACGCTGTCGGAATGGATCTACCGCGCGGTGCTGGGCCGGTCGGTGCTGACGCTGAGCCGGGAGTATTTCCGCCTGCGCAAACCGCTGGAGCGGCGGATCTACGAACTGGCGCGCAAGCATTGCGGCCGCCAGTCCAGCTGGACGGTCAGCGTGGCCACGCTGCACAAGAAGGCCGGGTCGACCGCGCCGCTGCGGGTCTTTCGCGCGGCGCTGCGGCGGATGGCCCAGGATGCCAACCTGCCCGAATATGACATGGCCGAAGCCGAGGGGGACCTGATGCGGTTCACCCGCCGGGGTCTGGTGATCGATCCGATCGGCGCGCCCAGCCTGAGCCCGGAGGCGCTGGAGCAGGCGCGCAGCCTTGTGCCCGGCGCGGATGTCTATGCGCTCGAGGCGCAGTGGCGCGGCTGGTGGGCCGAGAGCGGGCGCAAGCGGCTGGGCAATGCCGATGCGGCGTTTCTGGGCTGGGTGAAGACGCGGCGGAGCTAGGGGCCGCGCGGCAACCTGGGTCAGATCGCCGTGCCCGTGGCATCCCGCCAGATCGTGCCATCGCTCCAGAGCGGTTGCGCCAGCCCGGTGTCGTAGATCATCGCGCCCGCGCCCTGCGCCGCGGCGTCGGGGCGGCTGGCGCTGGCATAGCTGCCGGGCCGCACCGGGCCGGACACGTCAAGGGCGCAGGACGGGGCCGTGGTGCCGATGCCGACCCGGCCCGCGGCGGTGATCGTCATCCGCGTGGTGTTGGCGGTGGCGAAATTGGTGGCCGTCGCCTCGTAGTTCCAGAAATAGGCGGCGTTGGAATAGCCGAACCAGAACCCGTCGGTGGCGCCGCTGCCCGAGTTGCCGTTGCTGAGCAGGATCGAGGCGCCAAGCCCGTTGGGGCGGTGGATGTGCAGCGGGTATTTCGGATCGGTCGTGCCCAGCCCGATATTGCCGTTGTCGCCGCGCACGTGCAGCGCCTCGGTCCAGGTGCTGCCGTCGTCCGACACCTTGAGCGACAGCGCCTCCGACCCCGCCAGCCCGATCTCGGCCCGGCCCGAATAGCCCGACTGGAAGAGCAGCGACGCGGTGTCGGCTGCGGCGTCCTTGTTGACCTTGATCCGGTGCCCGCCGCCGTCGCCGGTGAAGAGGCTGGCCGGGCCACGCACCGCCAGCCGGTTGGTGGCGTCCGCCGCGGTGCCCACGCCGACCCCGTCCAGATCGTCGAAATCGGGGGCCACTTCCTGCCAGTCGCCGTCGCGGTAGACCCGCAGCAGGCCGGTGTCCGCCTCGGTCGCGATCCAGCCGGGTTTCGGGGTCACGAACAGCCACGCCCCGTCAAGATAGGCGGCAAGCTGCCCGTCCTGCCCGGCAAAGGCGTCCTGCGCGCCTGTCCCCAGCGCATAGACCGCGCCCTCTTCGGGCACGCCGGGCGGCTGGGTGGCGGCAAAGGCGGTGACGGTCAGCTGCACCAGGATATCGAGCCGGGTCAGCGCCTCGTTGTGGGTGACGTGCTTTTGCGCCTGCGCGGGCGCCAGATAGGGCAGCGACAGGGCGGGGGAGGTATCGGCCATGGGGTGGGCTCCGTCTGTTATTGCCGTGCAAACTGCGCGCGCGGTATCAACATCCCCTTAGTCCACCGTACGGCCGGTCTTGTGGCTGGCCGGAACCTCCCCGTTTCCGGAGCTTTCGCTTGGGTGTCATCCCGTGTAAGGGAGGTGCCGCGATAGACATTCCGTGGGACCGCTCTTGATGCTCGAAATTGAAAAGACTGCCATTCCAGAGGTTCTGATTCTGACGCCCCGCCGGTTCGGCGACGATCGCGGTTTCTTCAGCGAAAGCTGGAACCGTCAGCGCATGGCCGAGGCCGGGCTCGACTACGATTTCGTGCAGGACAACCATTCGTTGTCGGCCAAGGTCGGCACGATCCGGGGGCTGCACTTTCAGGCACCGCCACATGCCCAGGACAAGTTGGTGCGCTGCGGCAAGGGCGCGCTTTTCGACGTGGCCGTCGACATCCGCCGCGGCAGCCCGACCTACGGCCACTGGGTAGGGTGCGAGCTGACGTTCGAGAACGGCAAGCAACTGCTGGTGCCCGCGGGCTTCTTGCACGGCTTTGTCACCCGGGCACCCGATACCGAGATTCTCTACAAATGCACGGATTACTACGCGCCCGAGTGCGACGGCGCGGTGCGCTGGGACAGCTGCGGCATCGACTGGGGGTTCGACGGCACACCGCTTCTGTCGGACAAGGATGCCGCCGCGCCGCCGCTGGCAGAGTTCGAAACGCCGTTCGTCTATGAGGGCTGAGCCATGAAACTGCTTGTGACCGGCGGCGCCGGCTTCATCGGATCCGCGGTGGTGCGCCGCGCCATCGCCGACGGGCATGAGGTGATCAACCTCGACGCGCTGACCTATGCGGCCTGTCTCGACAACGTGGCGAGCGTGGCGGATCACCCCGGTTATACCTTCGTGCAGGCCGACATCCGCGACCGCGCGGCGCTGGACCGGGCCTTTGCCGAACACACACCCGATGCGGTGATGCACCTGGCCGCGGAATCCCACGTCGACCGCTCCATCGACGGGCCGGGCGATTTCATCGAGACCAACATCACCGGCACCTACAACATGCTCGAGGCCGCGCGCGCCTACTGGGTGGGGCAGGGCCGGCCCGAGGCGTTCCGCTTTCACCACATCTCGACCGACGAGGTCTTCGGCTCGCTGCCCGCCGACCCGGGCGTCAAGTTCACCGAGGACACGCCCTACGATCCGCGCAGTCCCTATTCCGCCTCGAAAGCCTCTTCCGACCATCTGGTGCGCGCCTGGCACGAGACCTACGGCCTGCCGGTGGTGCTGAGCAACTGCTCGAACAACTACGGCCCCTATCACTTCCCAGAAAAGCTGATCCCGGTGATCATCCTCAACGCGCTGGCAGGGCGCGACCTGCCGATCTACGGCGACGGGTCGAACGTGCGCGACTGGCTCTATGTCGAGGATCACGCCGAGGCGCTGCTGCTGGTGGTGCAGAAGGGGCAGGTGGGGCGCAGCTACAACATCGGCGGCGAGAACGAGCGCACCAACCTCGAACTGGTGACCACGCTCTGCGGCATCCTCGACGAGCTGCGCCCGGCAAACCACTCCTATGCCGAGCAGATCACCTATGTCACCGACCGCCCTGGGCATGACGCGCGCTATGCCATCGACCCCGCCCGCATCCGCGCCGAACTGGGCTGGCGGCCGTCGGTCACGGTCGAGGAAGGCCTGCGCCGCACCGTGCAGTGGTATCTGGACAACGAGGACTGGTGGCGCGCGCTGCAAAGCCGCAAGGGCGTCGGTGAACGGCTGGGAGTGAGCGCCGTCTCGGCGCCCGTCCCGGGGACGGGGTCAGGCGCGAACAGGCGGAGCCCAGGCACATGATCCTGGTCTTCGGTCAGAACGGCCAGGTGGCCACGGAACTGGCGCGGCAGGCGGGCGATCAGGTGTTGTGCCTGGACCGCGAGGCCGCCGACCTGAGCGATCCCGCCGCCTGTTCGGCAGCGATAGAGACACATAAGCCCCGCGCCGTGATCAACGCCGCCGCCTGGACCGCCGTCGACAAGGCAGAGGACCACGAGGCCGAGGCCGCCGTGATCAACGGCGACGCCCCCGCCGCCATGGCGCGGGTCTGCGCGGCGCAGGGCATTCCGCTGGTGCATATCTCGACCGATTACGTCTTCGATGGCAGCGGCACGGACCCTTGGGTGGAAACAGACCCTGTTGCGCCGCAAAATGCCTATGGCCGCACCAAGCTGGCGGGCGAAGACGGCGTGCGCGCGGCAGGCGGCGCCTACGCGATCCTGCGCACCTCCTGGGTGGTCTCGGCGCATGGGGCGAACTTCGTCAAGACCATGCTGCGGCTCGGGGCCGAGCGCGACCGGCTTACCATCGTCGCCGACCAGGTGGGCGGGCCGACGCCTGCGGCCGATATCGCCGCCGCCTGCCTGTCCATCGCCGACCAGCTGATCGCCGACCCCGCGAAGACCGGCACCTATCACCTCTCGGGGGGGCCGGACGTGAGCTGGGCCGATTTCGCCCGCGAAATCTTTGCCCAGGCCGGGTTGTCGCCAGAGGTCGTGGACATCCCCACCACAGAGTTTCCCACCCCTGCCACGCGCCCCGCCAATTCGCGGCTCGACAACGCTGCGCTGACGGCCGCCTTCGGCATCGCCCGCCCCGACTGGCGCACGGGCCTGAGTTCCATTTTGCGGGATCTGAACGCGCTTTCCTGATCTGGACCGCGACTGCCGTGATCTTGGCGCCCCTGCATCTTATCAAGGCCGATCCAGTCGGCTTTCAGGCCCCGGGCGTGCCGCGAACAGCGGGCAGGACAACGCGGAGACCGGCGCGTTTTTTGGCATTTTGTACCGGCAGCCTGTCAGTGCCGGGATGCCGCAACCATGTTGATGGACACCCAAGCCTGCATACACTAACAGTCGGCGCGACCGGTTCGGCAGGCCTTGGCTGAGATTTACAGAGGGCCGGTATCGAACCGTCGCCGGAGTAACGCGGCAGTCAAGATGAGCCGTGCGGAGTGGGCCTATGAAGCTTGTCATTCATATCGGGATGCCAAAGACCGGTACCACTGCGATTCAGCACATGCTGCGCGACAATGCCGATATTCTGGCCGACCGCGGCGTCCTTTATCCGCTGGTTCCGGGAACCGGTCATGCGCATACCCATCTGTGCCTGCTGCACGAAAGCGACCGCCCCCCGAATTTCCTGCGCAACATCTATGCGCGCGATCCGCGCGGCCTGGCCCGGATCGGCGAGGACATGCTGGACCGGCTGAACGCGCAGGTCACGGCCCGCGAGGCCAATATCGATACCGTCGTTCTGTCGTCCGAGGCGTGGTTCTTTCGACCCTATTTCGCCGAGAATCCGGCTTTCTCGGCTTTTTGCGCGCAGTTCGAAAGCTGCAAGGTCATGTGTTATGTGCGTCGGCCGTCGGCGTATTACCTGTCTGCGCTGCAACAGCAGCTCAAGGCGGATCATCGCGTGATCACCCCCAGCACGCCAAGTTACCGCTTCGTGATGGAGACTTTGGGGCGCCACTACGGGCTGCAGGTTCGCGACTTCGACCGCACCGCACTTTATTCGGGTGACATCGTGCAGGATTTTGCCCGCCAGGTCCTGGGCATCGATCTGCCGTCCGATATCCGTGGGCCGGGGTCCAACAAGAGCTTTTCCAGTGCCGGAATGCATGTGCTGCAACAGTGGCGCGCCAGCCTGCCGCAAGACAGTTGGGGAAAGCGCAGCCGCGAAACCATCGCCTTCGAAGCGGCGCTGCGCGAGGCCGAGGAAAAACTCGGACCGGCTCCGTCACCGAAGCTGCACAATGCTCTCGCGGCCTGGCTTGATCGGCCGACAGAGAATCTGACATATCTGCGCGATACGTTCGGTATTGATTTCATAACCGATGCCGGCGATGTGGCTGCACCTCAAATCACCGCGGATACCCCGTTGAAGGAGATCACGCCGATCGACTGGCTGCGCGTCGATGCTCTGCAAACGGAGTTGGGGCTGGCGACCGGGACGGTGCGCCTGCCGGAATCGACCGCTCCGACCGTGATGCTGGAAGAGGCGCTGGAGAACCAGCAAGAGCGAGAACCAGAGGAACTCGAAATGAGTACAAAAAACACCGTCGCGCCCAAGCGCACTGCCGTGATGGTACTGGGGATGCACCGGTCGGGCACCTCGGCACTTGGCGGGGTGCTATCGATCCTTGGCTGCGATCGCCCTGCACAGGAGATGAAGCCGAACGCTTCGAATGAGCAGGGTTATTTCGAATCTCAGGTGCTTTACGGGCTGCACAACCGGCTTCTGAAATCCGCAGGGAGCAGTTGGGACGACTGGACCGAGTTCAATCCGCGCTGGTTCGACAGCCCGCGCGGCGCCGAATTTCGGGCGGCTGCCGCCGAGGCGTTGCAGGCTGAGTTCGGTACGTCGCCGCTCTTTCTGCTCAAGGATCCGAGGATTTGCCGTTTCGTGCCGTTCTGGGCCGGTGTGCTGGATGATGCGGGATGCGCGGTAAAGGTGGTGCACACGCATCGCAATCCGCTGGAAGTGGCCGCGTCGCTGGAAAAGCGGGACGGCTTGCCGCGTGATCTTGGCGTCCTGATCTGGCTGCGCTACGTGCTTGACGCCGAATACGGGTCACGCGGGATGTCGCGGACCTTCACCAGTTACCGGCACCTGCTGTCGGACTGGGCGAGTATGGCGAGCCAGATCGAAGAGGATCTTGATCTGCTTCTGCCAAGGATGTCGCCCGGTTCCGCCCGCGAAATCGATGCGTTTCTTCGGGCCGATCTTCGGCATTTCGACGAACCGCAAACGCGGGTGCTGCGCAATCCCTTCATTTCGGACTGGGTGCGCAGCGCTTTCTCGATTCTCGAACGCTGGGCTGAGACCGGCGAGGATGCAGCCGACCATGCGGCTTTCGACCAGATGCGCGCCGCGTTCAACGCAGCCGCGCCAGCCTTTGCTCAGCTCGTTGAAATCGTGCGCGATGACGCGCCCAATCGGGCCAAGCTGCAGGAGAGCGAGAGCAAGCGCAAAGAAGAAAAGGCGAAATATGACGAACTGAAGGAAAGCCATCAGACCGAAGCGCATCGCGCCCGGCACGCGCAGCGCCAGCGGGACGCTGCCCAGGCGGACCTTGATGCCGCCAAAAACGAGATCAAGGGCCTGAGCGACCGCCTGGCGCAGACCGAAAATTCTCTGGGCGAGCGGATCGCCGGGCTCGAGAAGGAACGCGATGCCGCGACCGACCGCGTCAAGGGGTTGACGGGTGATCTGGACGCTGCCCAGTCGGACCTCGATGCCGCCAGAAACGAGATCAAGTGCCTGAGCGACCGTCTGGCGCAGACCGAAAGCTCTCTGGGCGAGCGGATCGCCGGGCTCGAGAAGGAACGCGATGCCGCGGCCGACCGCGTCAAGGGGTTGACGGGTGATCTGGACGATGCCCGTGCGGAACTGGATACCGCCAACAACGAGATCAAGGATCTGAGCGACCGCCTGGCGCAGACCCAGAGTGCGCTGGAGCAGCGCCGTGCCGAAGCGGAAGAGGTCGGGGCGGCGCTTGAGATGGCGCGGGCAGAGACCTCCAGACAGGACGAAAAGCTGCGGACGCGCGCCGAGGAAATGTCACGCCTGACCGGGGCGGTCATTGATTTGGAAACCGAACTTCGCAGCATCCGCAGCGCGCAGCAAACCGCCGAGCGGGCCTTGCGCGAGACCCGGGAGAAGTTCGACCGAGAAAACGCCGCGCATCGTGCGACCGCGTCCGAGTTGAAGGCGGCGCGGTCCCGGGTGACCGAACTCGACGGCGATCTGGCGCGGCTCACCCGGCTTGGCAATGCCGACAAGCAGGTGATGACAGAGCGGTTGCGCGGGCTCGAATCCCGGCTTGGCGAGAAAGAGGCGGAGCTTCACCAAGCTCAGCTTGAGCACACCCAGCTGGCCAAGAAAGCCCGTGATCAGGCAGACAAGATTTTGCGGACTGAAACAAAACTGAGCATTCGGGAAAACGAACTGAAAGAAAGTCTGGCCCGGGTCGAAAATCAGAACGAGACCCTTGCCAATCAGGCTCAGCGTCTGGAAGCTGCGGAATATGCTTTGATGGCCTTGCAAGACAGCAGTTCTTGGAAATTCACTGCGCCGCTACGCAGGCTCGGGTCACTCTTGCGTCGGTCATGACGATTTTTGGCCGGGGTGCACTTTTGCAGTTCCGACCACATTGCTCACGGTTTGTCCCACGACGGAAAATGAGATTGATATGACGGATATTTCGACGATGAAGCACAACGAACCTCCCTTTCTGAAAGTCAGGCGACCGCATCCGCAAGAGGTTGCCCAGCTGGCGGCGTCGCCGCTCTTTGATGCCGATTGGTACGTCAGCGAATTCCCCGATGTCGATATGACCGGCCTCAAGCCCGAAGAACATTATCTCTGGGTGGGTGCGCTTATGCTGCGCGATCCGTCACCGCAGTTTTCGACCCGGTTTTATCTTGAGGACAACCCCGATGTCGCGCGCGCGGGTGTAAACCCGCTGGTGCATTACCTGCGTTCGGGCCGGGCCGAAGGCCGCCGCGCCCGGCGCAACGGCGCAGGCGCCAATGATCTGCCGACCTCAGCGCTGGCCCCCGCGACCGGTCCCGATCCCTGGCTGACCGATCTGCGCCGGAGCCGCATGCTGGCGGCGCTGCCGAATGAAGCCGACGACCTGCTCGAACAGCCAGGCCCGGCCGAAATCGAGGTGGCCGACGCTCTGCTTGCCGAAGCTCCCGCGCCGCAGGTGTCGGTGGTCATGCCGAGCTGGAACCGGGCGGATGTGGTCGGGCGGGCGCTGAAAAGCGCGCTCAACCAGTCGCTGCCCCCCTTCGAGATCCTGCTGGTCGACGACGGCAGCACCGACGACACCGTCGCCAGGGTGCGCCGCGAATTCGCACCTGAACTGAAGAGCGGCCGCATCCGGTTGCTCGAATCCGATCACACCGGGGTCAGCGGCGCGCGCAACGTCGGACTGGCGGCGGCCCGGGGCGACATGATCGCCTATCTCGACAGCGACAACCTCTGGCGGCGGGACTACCTGCGTATCATGTGCGCGCTTTTTGCCGAATGCGACGAGGTCATGACCGCCTATGCGGGCCTCGCGATGAACGATCTGGACAACGACAACAAGTATCTCAACGGCCGCTCCTACGACCGCCAGCGGATGATCGGAACCAATTTCATCGACCTCAACGTCTTCATGCACCGGCGCGAGATCTACGATCAGTATGGCGGGTTCGACGAAGGGCTGAAGCGGCTGGTCGACTGGGATCTGATCCTGCGCTACACGCGGCTTTACGAACCGGTCTTCCTGCCCTTCGTGGGGGTCGACTATTTCCTCGACGGCGACCGGCTTGGCAATATCACCCGCACCGTGTCGCTCGAGGACAACAAGGCCGCGGTGCTGGCCAAGCTGCGCTGCGAACGTTTCCGCCGCGGGCTTGAGGCACCGAAGATCGGTTACGTGCTCTGGGACTGGCCGGCGCTGAGCCAGAGCTTCGTGCTGGCCGAACTGGAATGGCTGGTGCGCGAGGGGGTCGATGTCGAGGTTTTCTACCATGTCGACCCGGACAAGGCCGCAACCCTCGGCTTTCCGATCACCGCTCACCGGGTCGAAAACCACGAGCATCTGGCGCGGCTGCTGACCGAGCGCGACCGCAGTCTGGTGCATGCGCATTTCGCCTATCCTGCGACCACGCTGATGGCCTGGCCGGCGTGTCAGGCGGCGGGGATCCCGTTCACCTTCTTTGCCCATGCGGTCGACATCTTTCACGAAAAAAATGTCCTTCGGAACCGCATCGCCGAGGTGGTCGCGGACCCGCTTTGCCTGCGGCTTTTCGTGCACGGAGATCACCACCGCGGCTTTCTGGAAAATCTCGGCGTACCGACCGAGAAGATCGCCTACAATTTCCAGGCCGTCGATCTCGATATCTTTCGTGAAGTGGCGGCCAAGGCCCCGCCCGTGGCGGACGCGCCGCGCCGCGGGATCTTCGTTGGCCGCTTCGTCGAGAAGAAGGGGATCGAGACGCTGATCGCGGCGGCCGCGGAACTGAAGGACGACAAGGTCGCCTTCGATGTCTACGGCTACGGACCGCTGGATGCGCAGGTACGCGAAAAAGCCAAGGCGCTTGGCCTGACAAACCTGGTGTTCCACGGTCCCCTGGATGGGCGCAAGGCGGTGCGCGACGCGCTTGCGGCGGCGGATTTCGTCGTGGTGCCCAGTATCGTCGCGGAAAACGGCGATACCGAAGGCTTTCCCACCATCATCCTCGAAGCGATGGCGGCGGGCCGCCCGGTGGTGACCACCACGGTGTCGTCGATTCCGGATTTCCTCGATGACGAGATCACCGCGATTCTGACGCCGCCCGCTGATGCGACCGCCCTGGCCGACGGGGTGCGGCGGCTTGCGGCGATGGCCCCCGACCGGCTTGACGGGATGCTGCGCGACGCCCGAAGCTTTGTCGACCGGGGCGTCGGTCTGGGCCGCACGATGCAGACCTATTTCGATACCTGGGAAGAAAACCTGATCGACATCGTTCTGGTGACCTACAATACGCCCGAGTATCAGGACATCGATGAAACGCGCGAGATCATCCGCCGCATTCGTACGCACACCACCACGCCCTATACGCTGACCGTGGTCGACAACGGATCGGATCCGGCGTTCCGCGACATGCTGCTCGAGACCGCCCGGACGATGCCGCAGATGCGGTTGCTGCGGCTGCGCAAGAACCGCTTTTGCGGACCGGCGACCAACCTTGCCCTTGCCTCGAGCGATGCGGTGTTCACGGTTTATGTGTGCTCCAAGGAAGGGTTCATCGCGCGGCATGGCTGGGAACGTCACCTGCTCGAGGAGATGCGCGCCAATCCCGGCACCGCCATGGGCGGCACGCTGTGCCACATGCCGAAATTCACCCGCGGCGACGAGATCGTCGCGCATCCCGATTTCGAGCGCTTCCGCCACACCGGCTTTGCCAAGCAGCACCCCGGTCATGCCTTCCGGCACGTACAGGGCGGGGTCTATATCCTGCGCCGCGACGCGGTCGGGCATGGGGCGGCGTTTTCCGACGATGTTCCGCAGGGCAATACCGATGTGGAATTCAGCTATTTCCTGGAAAGCCGGGGCAAAAAGCTCGACACGATGTCATCGATCTCGTCGCTGACCGTCAAGACGCTGCCGCGGCTGACTGCGGTGATGGATGAACATACGGCCATCGCCCATCCGCATACGTTGGACAGTGTCCATGACATGGACCGGCTGCAACTTCGCGACACCACCCGCTGCAACATTTGCGAAGCCTGGAATTCCTTCGATGCGCAAGGCCGCTGCGGGACCTGCGGCAGCGACGGGCTGGAGCGCAAGCTCTATCAGCGGCTCGCGCACGACTGGCGCGCGCATCGTGGCGCGGCGGCCGGGCTTGTGGGCTTTGACAAGGCCCTGGCCAAGGCGCTCGGAGAGCGGATGTTCCGGGTCACGCGTGCCGAGACGCTCCAGGCCCTGCCCGAGGGCGAGTTCAGCCTGCTGGTGTTGTCCGAGGATCCCGGATCCGAGGCGGGGGGCAAACTTGCCGCGCGATTGGCGCCGGGGGGGCTGATGATCTGGCCCGAAGGGACGGCGGGCACTTATTCGGCGCTGTCCGCAACGGCGCACAAGGTGCGCATCTCACACCGCAACAGCCGGGTGCTCAAGAGTGATTGGCGGCGGTTGTGCGAAGTGGAGCGGGCCCCGTCATAGGGCCCGCCAATCCTGTTCCTCAGGCGTTGGGGTTGAGGGCGTGATTCAACCGGTTGCGTTCGAAAAATGCGCGGAACCTGTGATAATAGGTCATGTACCCCAGGTTGAAGCGATCGAAATTCGCTTCCTGGTAGATTTCGGCATAGGGAATGCTGTCCGTGATACGGCTGGCTTCGATGGCCGGAATCGCCATGTTCTCGGCCATCTCGCGTGTCCGGCTGTCGTGCACGATCAGCACCGAAGGCGTGCCCGCCAGCAGACCGGCGATGGCACCGTGCAGGCGGGTCCCGATGACGAAATCGCGGCTGCCCAGATAGTCCAGCCAGTCGGGCAGGTTGAAGAAGACCTTCATGCGCTTGCGCAGCAGCGGCGTCAGCTGGTCCAGAGGCATGCCGTAATACTGCTCGGCAAAGCGCAGCCATTCCTCGCGGTGCGGTTCATCCCGGGTGATCCCTTCGAGGATCAGGTTGATCTCGGGTATTTCGGCCTGCGCCACGAAATCCACGTCGTCGGTCTGGATCAGTTTGGCGAAAAGACGCGACAGGCGATGGGTCGGGGATTTGGCGGTGAGCTGCGCTTCGCTGGGCAGCCCGCGCGAGCCCGAGATCGAGATGCGGGTCGGCGGTGTGGCGGACCCGTTCAGCTTTGGCGGCACCGGATCCATCATCAGGAGTGACGGACAGCCGGTGATCTCGACATTGTGGATTCCGTAATGCGCCAGCACCTCGGCGGTGAAGGCCCCGCGCACGCTGATGGCGGCGCTGCGTTCCGATACCACCTTGAGGAACCGCTTGGTCCCTTCGGTGAGTTCGGGGATCCGCGTGACGCTGCCCGACTGCGCACCGATGCCGATCACGAAGCAGGGCAGGTCGGTCTGTTCGATGACCGCGGCCCTGTCCCCGAGATCCGTGCGCGGCTGCAGCCAGTTGGCCGCCGCCAGCACGATGCTGTCATGGTTCTTGTGAACCTTGAGAAGATCTTTGGGATTGGCACTCGAAACCGGTGTTCCGCTGGTCGGTGCGAGCACCTTTTGCAGGGCCCGGGAAAACAGCATGTTGCCGGTGTTCAGGCCCACCGCGCGCATATGGTTGAGCGTGGTGTCGCTACCCAGATCGGGAACCGCGGTGGCGGGGCTGATGAAGAAGGGGTTACTGTACATACGGGTCCTTGAGGTTTAGCCGCGGCCGAGAAACTTCATGGCATCGCGGTCCAGGACCATGACGCTGCAGCCGGTAAAGCCGTTCCATTCGCGTTCGGGGATATTGGCGGCCCTGAGCTGTTCTGCACCAACCGTCCTTTCGGCACTCCAGTTTTCGGGCAGATCGAGGATCGAGCCCAGATGCGTCGGCACGTCCTCACGCCCGAACCGGCGCACATGATCCTTTTGCGAGAGGGTCCGCACACGCTCTTCCTCGGAGATATCCTGGAAGTTCTCGGCATATTTTCCGGGCATGAAAGGCACGATGAAGACATGCTTGCCCGTCGGCTTGAGCATCCGGTGCAGATGATAGACCGGATAGGCGAGGTTGCAGGGAATATGCTCGAGCACGTGGCTGTGTATGATCAGGTCGTATTCTTGTGAAGGCCAGTGATCGAGATCGGTCAGATCAATCTTGCGGCAGCCTTTGGCGAATTTGAAAAGCTCCGGAAAGAGGTCCGCGAAATGATAATTTTCGGGTGTGATCCGGCTCTGCAATTTCTTGAAGATTCCGCGCTCGGGCGCGATATGCAGCACCCGGGTGTCGGGCCCGATGTTCATCGCCGAGAGGTGAAGCCAAAGCATGCGGGTACGTTCCAGAGATCCGCAGCCGGCGCAGCGCACGCTCTTTCGTACCCCTTGATCCAGAAAGCGGGTTTCACCGCAAAGGTTGCATTGCATCTGTCACAGGCCTTTCAGTCGTTTCAGGAAGGGTTTGCGGGCCGGTCCTCAGCGTGTCTTCCTGGAAAAGGGTTTGGTCATATCACGGGGCAATCGCCGCTCGCTGATGCCATGTAAGGTATAATGTCGCACAGGGTCCAGCCCTTGATCCGAGAGGTCCGGATTGTGTCGCAGGTACCACTCGGCATCAATCAGGCCGGCCTCGCGAATCCGCTTTTCCAGGCGGCGCAGGGACGTTGACAGACGCCGCGACACCGCCCCGGGGGGCCGCTCTGGCGCGGCGACGGCGGCCAGGGCTTCGGGGATGTTGTGTTGCAGCGCGTTGACGGCGCTTTGAAGATCCGCCAGCCGGGTTTCGGCATCCTTCAACCGAGCACGCAGCGCCTCGGATTCGTCTTCCTGCTTCAAGGCGATCAGGGACTGTGTCAGGCGTGCGATTTCGCTCCATTGGCGGCGTTCGGTCGCCGTGGCCTCGGGCCTTGCCTCTGCCTCTGTGTCAGTGTCAGCGGCGGTGCCGAGGGCTGGAGGTTCGGCCGTGGTACGGGCCGCCTGCGCCGCCTTGCCAAGCCAGGCGAAGAGGGTGGAAAATCCCTGCGCGCGCGACGCATCGCAAGCCAACGCCGCCAGTGGTTCGGCCAGCCGACAGTCCGTGCCCATAGCGAGCACACCCACGCCGTTGATCGCCAGCCCCGGGCGTTCGGCTCGAAGCTTGTCGAACAGCTGGCGCGCCGGGGTGTGGTCCAGCCCGTTCAGCACCAGCACCGCATGTTCCGAAAGCCGCGCCCGCCAGTCCTGCATCAAAGACGCCGGATCATCGGTCAGGACAGTGGTATCCAGCATCAGCAGATCGATGCTGCCGGGGGCAAAGCTTTCGGCGGCCTCGGCGAAAGGACAGTACAGCAGTTGCGACCGCATGGCATAAAGGGCCGCGTTGTGATCCTGTCCCGCTTGGGTTCGGACATGTAGCGTCCGGTCGTCATCCGGTTCGGCGATGGAATAACACAGGCTTTGTCGGTCGGAGTTGGCCACAGCGGCGCAGGCGGCAAAATAGGGGATTGCCCGGTGCGCGCCCAGTTCGACCAGCGTACGCGGCTGCTGCAGCTTCGCCAGCCAGAAATACAGGGGCGCATCTTGCAGCGCGCCCGATCCGTCGGCGACGTCAAACGTCGAAGGATCGGGCAGTCCGGCAAAGCCTGCATCCCACTCGACAGGCAGGTGCGCCGTCCCGCTCCGGTCAGGCTCTGGCTGATCCGCTTCGGAGGACGCGGCGGCATATGTCATGACTGGGCTCCCCCGGGCATTCGGTTTTTGCGAGACTATGGGATTGGTCTGGGCCTCACAAGCGAATGTCAGCGAGTGATAAGCTGTCGCAAGTAGCGTCCGTAGTCGTTCTTTTCAAAGACCTTCGCACGGGCCTCGAGGGCGGCCTCGTCGATCCAGCCCTGGTCGAAGGCGATCTCTTCCAGGCAGCCGGTCTGCTGGCCCTGGCGCTTTTCCAGGGTGCGCACGAAATTCCCCGCATCGAGCAGCGACCCGTGGGTCCCGGTGTCGAGCCAGGCATAGCCGCGGCCCATGCGTTTCACGTCCAGAAGCCCGTCGTGCAGGTACATTTCCAGCAGCGTGGTGATCTCGAGCTCATTGCGTGCCGAGGGCTTTACCTCCTTGGCGCGCGCAGGCGCCGTGCCATCGAGAAAGTAAAGCCCGGTGACCGCGTAGTTCGACGGCGGCACCTCGGGCTTTTCGATGATCGCGGTGGCGCGGCCCTCGGCATCGAAATCCACCACGCCATAGCGTTCGGGATCGGCCACGCGGTAGCCGAAGACGGTGCCGCCTTCGGGCTTTTCATCCGCCCCGGCCAGCAGTTCCGGCAGGCCGTGGCCGTAAAAGATGTTGTCGCCCAGCACCAGCGCCGAAGGGGCCCCGGCAAGGAATCCTTCGGCCAGCAGATAGGCCTGGGCCAGCCCGTCGGGGCTGGGCTGCACGATATAGCTCAGCGACAGCCCCCACTGGTGGCCATCGCCCAGGGTGCGCTGAAACTGTTCCTGGTCCTGCGGGGTGGTGATGATGCAGATATCGCGGATGCCCGCCAGCATGAGCACCGACAGCGGGTAATAGATCATCGGCTTGTCGTAGATCGGCAGGAGCTGTTTGCTGACCCCGGTGGTGATCGGGTAGAGCCGGGTTCCTGATCCTCCGGCGAGGATGATGCCCTTGCGTCGTGTCATGTCCTGTTCCTGTGTCGATTGCTTTGCCCTCGCTTAAGCAACTTTTGATCCGAATGCCACCGTCCGGAAGGCGGCGATGGTGTCTTTGGAGGCGGGCGATGCGCGTCCGAGAATTCCGGCCGGCCCTTGTTCCTGCGTGAGATGGTGAAGGAGGGTCGGGCGCGCCTCTGCATGGCCCGCATGGCGGGGCCCTCAGCGAGTCCGGAACCGGACATCTGCGTCCTGCCCTGTCCACTGGATTCATCGACGCTTGCTTGGTAATTCTAAACGCCAGAGTGTTCCATGGATGTCATCGCGAAATCGGTTTACGGACGATTTCAGAAGGGGGGCCGTCTACGTGGCCCGGTTATGAAATGCGCCCAGGTGTTCTGAACACTGCTGATGTAGGGAGAGCAACCATCCAGATGGACGGACCCCGCGGAAATTGCGCTTCAGCATGAGTTCACAGGTGACCTTGCAAGACATGCCCCTCCCCCCTGCGGAGCAGCTTGATCCAAAGCTTCCGGCTGTTGGTATTCTTCTGGCGGTATATAAGGGAGCCGCGGACCTGCCCGATCAGCTTGACAGTCTGGTCGTGCAGGACGATTCGAACTGGCGGCTTCTGATCAGCGATGATGGATCGTGCGATGCGACTGCGGCGCTGGTTGCCGCATTCAAGGACCAGATGCCACGTCGGCAGGTCATCTGCCTTGAAGGGCCCGGACGGGGTGCCGCTCAGAACTTTCTCTTCCTGATCGGGCAGTGGCGGCGGCTGATGCCCGCGGGCAGCCTCATGGCCTTTTGCGATCAGGACGATGTCTGGCTGCCCGACCGGCTGAGCCGGGGCCGCGCGGCGCTGTCTTCGGTGCCCGAGGGCGTGCCCGCGCTTTACTGCAGCCGCACCTGGATCACCGATGCGAACCTCGCCACCCGCCGCCGGTCGGTGCCGCGCCCGCGCCCGCCGGGGTTCCGCAACGCGCTGGTGCAGAACATCGCGTCGGGCAACACCATCCTGCTCAACCCCGCCGCCGCGGCGCTGCTGGCCGAAGCCACCGAAGTGGTCCGGGACGTGGTGGTGCACGACTGGTGGGCCTATCTGCTGGTCACCGGGGCAGGGGGCGTGGTGGTGCATGACGACGCACCGACGCTGCTCTACCGCCAACACAGCGGCAACCAGATCGGCGCCAACGATCATCTGCGCGCCCGGTGCAAACGCATCCGCCAGCTGCTGCGCGGCGATTTCCGCGACTGGAACGCCACCAACATCGCAGCACTCGGGGCGGTGAAGGACCGGCTGACGCCCGAAAACCGCGCGCTGCTCGACGCCTTCGCCGCGATGCGCGCCGCCCCGCTGCCCCGGCGCCTGATCCGCCTGACGCGCCTGCACCTCTACCGCCAGAGCAAGCCCGCCCAGGCCGCCCTCTGGCTCGCCGCGGTGCTGGGACGGCTGTAGGGGCGCGCCGCGCCGAAAGTCTGGTCAAAACCGTGCCGGAACCAGATCGGTTTTGTCAGGGGGTTTTGGCAGAGCCAAATACCTGAAACTCGGGGGACTTATGGGTCGTGACAAAAACGACCGTTTATGGCCGGTTTCAGAAAAACACGATACCATGGCATCGCCTCACAACCAGCCGGAAAAATGAGCAAGGTACAGTCCGCCCATCGCAACATACAGAACACCAATGGCGAGATAAAACATGGGGTTATCACTTTCCATCTTAGTTTAACCTGAGGAAGTAGGTTTCACTATGAAGGGCTCGGTCGTGAGTGGTTTGAGAAAAAGAATCTGAAAAAATATTCTAATTTAGATTTCACCTGAGCCCTAAGATACAAGTCTCTAATGGAGCGTGATAACAATGAAGGAAGCCAGACCTGTGCGGCAGTATACACTAAGCCCTGGCTCAACTGCCACGCCACATAAGCAAGGCAAACCTAGTCAAGCGAAACGGAAAGTGAGCAAGTCCAGTCACAATGAAGTCGAGAGGATGGCGGATGAATATTTGCGCCGTCATGATCCGGCCAAAAACGGTTCAACCAGAGACGTAGCTCCAAGCTATCGATCTGAACGTGATGATCTAAGAAACAGAACTCGGCAGCAGAAACTGGAGAGACAACTGCTTCGGCACCATCTTGAAGCCACTGAGGTCAACCGCTCTCCCTCTACTGAGCAAGTGCTCATCAAGACCAATGAACAGAACGAGTATCGCAAAGCTATTGTGTATCTCTTCTCACTGTTCCCAGCCCCATGCCATGGGCGACTGTTACTGATCGCCGTCATAAAAGGCGTGGACTGGCAAAACTCGAAACAGCTCTCGCAAAGCACAGGTCTTTCCGGAAAAGAAGTGGCCGCAGCCAAGGCCAAGATACGCTATCGGGTCAAAACACGGGGTAGCCCCGCGCTAAACGACTTCATCAGGGTTTCAAGTAAGAGCGACCGCGAAAGAGGTGTCCAATGAACGACTCCAAGCAGAACATTTTGCGTTCTTCAGAGACTGACAGAGTTTCTGAATCGCTCAGAGTCTTGAAGAAGAAGCTTCAGCGTGAAGGTGTATTCCGCGAAATGAAGCTTAGACAGCATTTTGAGAAACCTTCAGAGAAGAAGGCTCGTGAGAAGGCAGAGTCGATCCGACGGGCTCGTAAATTAGCGAGGAAGAAGGCTCAACGTGAAGGACTTCTTGTAGAGCAGCAAAGCCAGAACGAAAGCCAACCGGCTATGGCATCCGTTGCTAGAGAACCTTTTGCGGAAGGCATGGGGAACATAGCAGACGAAATTGCGACGCTCAGCGTTCTGTCAGACGAAGCTCTAGTCGATCAGCTCTTGGAAGAAACTGACGAGGATGCAATCAGGCAAACACTTTCGATGATCCTCTCAGGCCTAGAAAAGTAAAATTACGGCTTGCACCGATGAAAAAAGAAGGAGGACAAAGCCCTCCTTCTAAATGACCTTCCCCGCGATTAGGGCCGGTTTGATCTAATCTTCCGGTTGGGTTGGGTACAAAAGCGGATAGAGCCCGCGCCAAAACGCATACGTTTCTGGCACCGGCAAAAACCACCGTTTTTGCCCGTACGGGCTCAGGCAAAGGGGGTCTTGTCCAACGCCGGACTGTCACGCTTGGCGAGCCACGGCTTCGGGAACAGGGTTGTTCTCGCTCCCCGGCACGGGATCAAGGCCGCCCGGGGCGGCCGCCGTGCCAGCGCCGGACCGGCCCCATGGGCCGGCGCTTTGGCTGCCGCTGGTCCGACGCTTTGAGCGAAGAGTGATCTGGCCGCCATAAAGCGCCTCCGCTCAAAGATCAGCCGCGCCGTCCCCGGTCCGGCGCTGGCACGGCGGGTCACGGTCGGCTCTGATGTGTGGACTGGCGGAATAGCGTCTTTGTCCGATCCCGGTGTGATCCGGCGTTTTGCCGACTTAATTACATAATCTTCATTATTGGACTCACCGAACACCCCCGCCGCCCTTGCCTGCTGCTGAACGAAGGGTGCAGCGGGTCATCGACTGGTATCGGGCGTACAAGAACCCTGTCGGGGCGTGCTGATCCTTGCTATTGCTTAATACGCCTTTGCAAAAGGATCTACCATGCTGATCGTCCCGCAAGAATTCAACCGCAACGCCAAGACGGTGCGGGAGCATGACACGCCTGCTGAAACCGGGCGCATGCTGATCGAGTATATGTGCGAACGCATCGGCATTCCCGATCTGACCGGGCGCGATCTTCTGGATCACGGCTGCGGCGTGCGGTTCAGCGAAAGCTTCCTCAACCTCGACCTGCCACTGGGCAGCTATACAGGGCTCGACGTACATCGTCCGCTGATCGAGTTTCTACAAGAGGCGGTGGACGACCCGCGCTTTGCCTATCACCATGTCAACGTTGCCAACCGGATGTACAACCGCAAAGGCCAAACCGAGGCGCCCTACGACAGCGTCGACCTGGGCGGCCGACGCTTTGACATCGTGTCGATGTTCTCGGTCATCACCCACCAGGATCCCCCCGAGGCGGCGCTGACCTTCGCCTTTCTGCGGCGGCATATCCGCGAGGGTGGGCACCTGTTCTTTTCGGCCTTCCTGCACGAGGACGACACGCCCTTTCAGCAGCTGGTGCCGGAAAAGCCCGATCTCAAGGCCAGCTACCGGCTGGACCACCTGACCGGGATTCTGGAGCGGACCGGATGGGAGGTGTTGTCGGTGGTCGATCCGACCCCGCGCGACCTGCCGATCATGTCATCGCTGCTCTGCCGGCCGATCTGACGGGGGGCGTTTCTAGAGAGGGCGACCTCGGGGCTTTCCGGGGAAGCCATCCCGGGGCTCCGCCCGTTCGCAAGCGAAACGCTCCCCCGGAGCGTTTCCGGGGAGATTGCTCACCCCGCCACAACCGCCTGCAGGTCGAAGATCGGCAAGAGCACCGCCAGCACCACCACCAGCACCAGGCCGCCCACCAGCATCATCAGCATCGGCTCCAGAAGTGCTGCGATGCGCTTGCGCTCGGTCGAAAGGCCGTTCTCGACCAAGACCGCGGCGCGTTCGGCCATGCGTGCCAGCCGCGCCGACATCTCGCCCGCGCTGACCAGCTGGCGCGCCACCGGCGGGATGAAGCTCAGCCGCTCCAGCGCCATGGACAGGCTTTCGCCCTGCCGCACCGCCTCGGAGACCGCATCGGATTGGCGTTTGAAGCGGGTGACGTCCAGCACCTCGCCCGCTGAATCCACCGCCGCCAGCACCGCGTGGCGGCTGCCCAGCACCAGCGCCAAGGTGCGCAGGTACTGCACCGCCGCCCCCAGCCGCATCAGCCGCCCCGCGACCGGCAGGCGCAGGATCAGACCGTCGCGCGCATCGCGCAAGGGCCCCACCCGCCCCGACAGGAAGATCAGCACCGCGATCCCCAGGGCCGCGCCGCCGATCAGCCACAGATGCGCGCGGATGCCGTCGCTGACCCAAAGCACCCACTGCGTGATCTCGGGCAATGGCCGCCCCGAGAGTTCGAACATCGCCACGATCTCGGGCGCGACAGAGGTCATCAGGATGCCGCAGACCAGCAGCGCCACGGCGGCGACGAAGGCCGGATACACCAGCGCCGCGCCGATCTGCGCCCGGTCCTGGCCGCGGGTTTCCAGGAAATCCGCAAGTTCGGAAAACACCGCCGCCAGATCGCCCGCCCGTTCGCCCGCGCGCAGGGCGGCGATGTAATAGCGCGCAAAGCCCGCGCCCGACGCCTCGAGCGCATCCGACAGCGCCTGCCCTTCCATCAGGCCCGCGCGCGCCTGCGCCGCCACCGCATCCAGCGCGCCGGCACTGCCGCCCGAGCGCACCGCTTCCAATGCTGCCTCCACCGGCAGTTCGGCGCTCAGCAGCACCGCCATCTGGCGGGTGAAGACCGCCTGCAGATCGGTGTTGAGCCGCCTCGCCCGCCCCGGCCGCCGACCCCGCGCCCCGCCCGCCCGCTGGCCGCGATCCATCAGTTCCGAGACGAACAGCCCCTTGCCCTCGAGTTCCTGCGCGGCGGCGGCTTCGGTTTCCGCGACGATGGTGCCGCTGCGGCGTTTGCCGGTGTCGGTATAGGCGGTATAGGCCCAGGCTCTCATGCCCCGTTCCTCATGCCACGTCGCCCACGACCCGCAGGGTTTCGGCCAGCGACGTGCGCCCGGCGGCGACCTCGCCCAGCCCCTGGCCCACCAGCGTTTCGCGCGCATCGAGCGCCATGTGCCGCAGCTCGGTTTCCGACACGCCGCGGTCGATGGCGGCGCGCAGATCCTCTGTCACCTCGAGCATCTCGAAGATGCCGACCCGGCCCGCATAGCCCGACTGGTTGCAGGCGTCACAGCCCACGGGAGCGTGGATCGACAGCGGCAGCGCCAGCCCATGCTTGTCGAAGAACGCCGCCTCGGACGGCGTCGGGGGATGCGGCTCGCGGCATTCGGGGCAGAGCCTGCGCAACAGCCGCTGCGCGATCACCCCGCGCAGGGTCGCGGCAATGAGGAAGTTGTCGAGGCCGAGATCGCGCAGGCGCACCACCGCCCCCACCGAGCCATTGGCGTGCAGCGAGGAAAACACCAGATGCCCGGTCAGCGCCGCCTGCGCGGCGACGCCCGCGGTTTCGCCGTCGCGGATCTCGCCCACCAGGATCACGTCCGGGTCCTGGCGCAGGGTGGCGCGCAGCCCGGCGGCAAAGGTCATGCCGATCTCGGCATTGATCTGCGACTGGCTCACACCGGGCAGGTCGTATTCGATCGGATCCTCGACCGTGACGATGTTGCGTTCGTCCCGGTTGGCGAGCTTCAGCAGCGAATAAAGCGTCGTGGTCTTGCCCGCCCCGGTGGGCCCGGTGGCCAGGATGATGCCGTTGGGCAGCGCCGACATGCGTTCCAGCAGCGCGATCTGGTCGCGCGACAGCCCCAGCCCGTCCAGCGGCATCAGCCCGGTGGACCGGTCGAGGATCCGCAGCACCACCCGTTCGCCGTAATTGCCGGGCAGGGAACTCACCCGCGTGTCGATGAGCCGCCCGCCCAGACGCAGCGGAATGCGCCCGTCCTGCGGCAGCCGGGTTTCGGCGATGTCCAGCCCCGCCATGACCTTGAGCCGCGACACGATGCGGCGCACAGGCACGTCGCCACGGTCCATCACCGTCTGCAGAAATCCGTCGATGCGCATGCGCGCGCGCAGGCCCCCCTCGTAGGGTTCCACGTGCAGATCCGATGCCCCCGCCAGCACCGCCCGGCGCAAAAGCTGGTTCACCAGCTGGATGACCGGCGCATCCTCTGCATCCTCGAGCAGGTCGCGTTCGCGCACGGGGCGCGCGCTGTCCTCGAGATCGAACAGCAGATCGTCCTGCGCCTCGCCTGCCTCACCGCCCTGATACAGCCGCGCCAGCGCCGCCTCGAACCCGGTGATGTCGAGCTGCGACAGCTGCACCGGCCCGCCCGCGCGGCGCCGCGCCTCGCGCAGCCCGGGCAGCGACGCCCCCGGCCCCGCAATGAGCGTGGTCCCATCCAGCGCCACCTGGTGATCGCGCGCAAAGGCAAAGGGCAGACGCGCCACGGCGCCCGGACGCGGATCAGTTTCCGGCGAAGCGGAGCCGGGTGGGAAGCGGCGGGAAGTTGCGTCTTTGGGCGACGTCATCAATGAATCCGGCATCAAAGGGTTGGTTGAGATCCGCACCGTCGAACGGCAGGACCCCCGAAGGCGTGCGCGGATACCTTTCCTGATCGCGGGGCTGGATGGCAAGGCTCGCCTTTTTCGCGTCGCGCGCGACCTCGCGGGTCAGGCGCTTGGCCTCTTCGTCGGAATTGACGATCCGCGGGCGCAGCATCACCAGCAGCACGCGCTGGTTCTTGTTGGTGTTCTTGCCCTTGAAAAGCCCGCCCACCAGCGGCAGTTTCGACAGCCCCGGCACCTTCTGGCTGATCGAGCCGAACCCGTCTTCCAGAAGCCCGCCCAGCATGATCACGTTGCCGCCCTTGACCAGCACCGTGGTCGACAGCGCCCGCCGCGCGGTGATCTCGCCGCCCGCGGAGCTTTGGCTGTTGGTCAGGTTGCTGACCTCCTGCTTGACGGTCATGCGCACGGTGTTGTCGGCGTTGATCTGCGGCGTGACCGCCAGGGTCAGGCCCACGTCCTGCCGTTCGATGGTCTGGAACGGGTTTTCCGGCGCCGCCCCTTCGGTCGCGGTAAAGGATCCGGTGACGAAGGGCACGTTCTGCGCCACGACGATCTCGGCCTCCTGGTTGTTGACGGTCATGATCGACGGGGTCGACAGCAGCCGGGTGGAATTGGTCTGGGCGATGGCCGAGAGAAACGCGGCAAAGCCTTCCTTGGAATTGCCCGACACCGCGCCCAGGCTGCCGCCCGCGCCGACGTCGTTGCCCTCCTGTTTCAGCACCGACGACACCAGGCTGGTGAGGCTGGGCCGCCCTTCGAGCGCGAATTGCACGCCGCCCACCACCGCGTCGTTCAGCACCGCGCCGAACTGCAGCGACAGGTCGGAAAAGCCCTCGACCGACATCTCGAAGATCACCGCCTCGACCAGCACCTGGGTCGGGCGGCGGTCAAGGTGCCGGATCATCGCGACGATGTCGTGCATGCGGTCCTGCGGGGCGGTGATCAGCAGCGAATTGGTCTGCGGCTCGGCGATGATGCGGATGTCACCGGCGGTGGCTTCGGGCCCGGCGGCAGGGGTCGAAAAGGACCGCAGCACCACATCCGCCAACGCCGCCGCATCGGCATAGTTGACCTGCACCACCGACGAGGCCTGCGTGCCCTGCTGCCCGTCCAGCCGCCCGGCCAGCGCGCGTACGCGGGCCCGCAGGTCCTCGGGCCCCGACACCACCAGCGCGTTCGACCGCCGGTCGACGGTGACGCTGGCGCCCTGCGGCACCAGGTCCATCGCCTGCACCACCTGCAGCACCTCCGCCGCATCGGCATTGCGCAGGCGCACCATCTCGATGGGATCGGCGCGCGGCGCGTCCAGCCGGGCGATCAGGTCGGTGATCCGGCGCAGGTTGCCGCCCCGGTCCGACAGGATGATCAGCCGCGAGCCCGGCACGCTCGACACCACCGCCTCAGAGGGCAGCAGCGGCCGGATGACCTCGATCACCTCCTGCGGGGTGGCGCTGCGCAGTTCGATCACCCGGGTCTCGTAACCGCCCGATCCGGCCCCGGGCGACAGTTCGCGCGCGGTGCCCAGCGGCACGATCCGGTCGGCATCGATCCCCTCGACGATGGTCAGCCGGTTGAGCTCCAGCACATTGAGAAAGACCTCGTAAAGCGCGGCCGGGCTCATCGTGCCAGGGGCCAGCACCGTCACCGTGCCGCGCACCTGCGGGTCAAGCACGAAGTTGCGGCCCGTCGCCTCGGACACGATCTGCACGAAACTGCGCAGATCGGCGTCGCGCAGATCCAGCGCCACCTGCGCCCGCGCGGGGCCGGGCAGGCCAAGGCTCAGCCCGCCAAGGGCCAGCATCAGGGCGACCACTGCCGCCCGCATCCGTTTCACACCTGTCATGTCCTGCTCTCTGCCGTCTCTGGGGCGCCTCTTCCGGGGCGTCTTGCGGTCTGTTTTGCATCACTCTAGCGGAGCTCGGCACAAAAGGCATCCGCCGGATGCCCGCGCGTCAGCGGCTTTTCGCGACCTGTGCCTTATTTGGCAAACCCCAGAAGCTGCGGCTCGGCGCCGGGGCTGCTGACGCCCCAAAGCCCCTGCACGTCGATGGCGGTGACGGTATAGGTCTCGCCCAGCGGATCGCCCACCTTCAGCAGTTCCTCGCCGGTGGGGTGCGAAACGATGGCCCAGCGGCTGTCGCCGTCGCTGACCACGCCCTTGAGGCTGTAGCCCAGGCTCTCGATAGGCGGCGCCGGGGGGGCAGGCGGCTGCGGCTCGGGCTTGGGCGGCGGCGGCGCGGGGGGCTGCGGTTCGGGCACGACGCGGGTGCCGAAAAGCGCGGGCCAGTCGCGCGGCGGGGCGGCGCTGCGGGGCGTTTCGGGCAGCGCCTCGGGGCTGGCGGCAGCCACGGCCACGGCGCGCTCGGGCACCGGATCCTGCCAGGTCTGCCACAGCTCCTGCCCCGCCAGGGCGGTGGCGGCCAGGGCGGCCAGGGCGGCAAGAAAGGCCAAAAGACGCATGACGCAGCAAGAATCCGACAGGAGCCCCGAAACCGGGCGGTGAAACACGTAGACGCGCAAAGGCTTACATGATAAAATACTATTCAAAACCAAAAACATAAAAAACCGAAAATGAGCAGGCAATGCAGCGATATCACACCGTTCGGGCGGGGGTTCTTCTCCTCGCCGTGCTGACGCTCGTCAGCTGCGAAGAAGGCCCTTCGACCACCGACGCGGGCTTTCGCAACCAGTATTTTGCCGCCCGCGATGCGCTCGAGGACGGCAAGTTCGATCAGGCCAGCCGCACCTATGCGCGGCTTCTGACCCGCGCGGGCCCGCTGGAGCCGCGAATCCGGCTCGAATACGCCCATTCCCTGCTGCGCGCGGGCGATTTCCCCGCCGCCCGGCGCGAAGCGCGGGCTCTGGCCCAGGGCCAGCAAGGCACCGCCCGCCGCGCCGCCCTGTCGGTCGCCGCCACCGCCGAACACGAACTGGGCCTCATCGCGATCCAGCAAGGCGATCCGGCCACCGGCAAGAGCCTGCTGCGCGCCGCCGACGCCGCGATCACCGAAGTGCTGACATCCGATCCCGAGCTTGACCCTCTGGGTGCCCTTGCCGGCCGTCAGGCCAGCATCAAGGTCCGCCTCAAGGCCCTGGGCTGACGGGCACAAACCCACCCATACCCCCTTCTTCTTGGCAAAATACCTCCAGAGAGCACGAGAGACAGCGTCTCTCGTATCGCCCCCGACCGGGGGCGATCCCCGCTCATCCGTCCCTTTTCAAACCTGCGGTACCAGCTGCAATTCCGCCGCCACCACGCCGGGTTCCTCGCCGCGGGTGATGCGGAAGGCCGCGATGTCATAGCCCCAGCCCGGGTCCTGGCGGCTGAGCCAGCCCATCAGCACGGCAAATTCCACCGCTTCGAACCGCAGGTCGATGCCGCCGCCGTCGCGGTTGGCAAGGCCGGTGACGGCGGCGCGCAGATCGCCCGATATCAGGCTCTGTTCCAGCGCGGAAAGCCCGATCGGCGCGGCGGGGCCGGTGTTCTCGGCCTGGCCCAGGGCGGCCATTTCAGCGGCCCGCGCCGCGACCCAGCCCTGCAGGGCACGGACCTCGGCCAGTTCCGCACGCGCCTCGGCGCGGCGCGCCGCCATCGGCTCCAGCACCGCGAACCACAGGGCGGCGGGCAGCACCGCGATCACCAGCAGCCCCAGCAGCAGACGTTCGCGCGGCGCGCGCTGCAGCAGCAGGTCGATCAGCCTCTCGCTCATTCCCCGGCCCTCACCTGCAATTCGGCGCGCACGCCGCTGTCGCCGTCGCTGACCCGCAGATCCGCCACCTCGACCTGCAGCCCGGCCTCGCGCAGCGCGCTCACCAGCGCCTCGGCAGCGGCGAAATCCCCCAGCCGTAGCACCACGGTCCAGACGTCGCGGTCAAAGCCGTAGTCCTCGGACACCGCGCCGCTGTCATCCACCACCCGGGCGATCTGGCCCAGCAGCGTCAGCGGCGACACCCGCCCGCGCCAGTCCCGTGCCGCGTCCTGCCGCGCCGCCAGCGCCCGCGCCACCTGGGTGCGCACGTCCAGCACCGGGCCGGTGGGCACGAAGTTTTCGCGCACCAGCGCCAGGGTCGCGGCGCGTTCGGCGCGGATCTCCCGCTCCAGCGCCCGGGTGCCCACAACCTGTGCCGCACCCCAAAGGCCCGCGGCCAGCAGCCCGATCAGCAGCGGCCAGCGCCAGGGCAGCACCCGCGCGCGCAACCGGTCGCGCGCGGCGCGCGGATCGGTGCGCAGATCAAAGCTCATTTCGCCATGCCCCAGCACCTGCGGCGCGGTGATGCCCAGCGGATCAAGCGCCGCCGCCTCGGACACGACCGGGATGTCGCGCGCCGCAAACAGCGCCCCGATCCCGGCATCCTCGCCCTTCAGCAGCACTGCCTTGGGGGCGGGCGGATCCCCCTCCTCCAGCGCCCGGTCCAGCATCAGCCGGGCCAGATCGGGATCGGCGGAAAACCCGTCCTCCAGCCCAAGTCGGGCCTGAACAGAGCCTGATGTCACGTTGATCGACCACAGATCGGCGGCGGCGGGCAGGCCCAGGTAATCGGGCAGCACCGCGCGGCAGCCCGGCCCCGCCTGCGCCCGCCATCCGGCCAGCGCCTCGGCATCCGCGACCAGCGCCCGGCGCCAGCCGTCGCCGCCGCCCGGCGGGGGAAAGGGCCGCATCTCGATCCGCGCGGCATCCATGCCGATGCGGTCGCGCAGCTGGCGCCGGGCCACGTCCTCGCGCGCCGGGCCGCGCAGGCGTTCGGGCAGGTCCAGCGCCAAAAGCGGCACCTCCGCCCCCGGCACCAGCGCCACGTGGCGGCCCGCGGGCGTCTCTGCCCCCAGCGCATGCAGGGCGATGTCCTGTCCGGCACTCACGGGCCTCGTCTCTCCTGCTCTGGGGCCGCGTGGATCACGGCACGTCGGCCAGACGATAGGCCACCCGGATGCCCGCGGGAAGCGGCGGACGTTCGAAAACCGTCACCCTGTGGCGGCTGTGACCGTCAAGCGTGGCGCGGATGTCGGCGCGGAACCAGGACGACCCCACGGCAAAGCGCGGCAGATCATCCTCGCTCAGCACCGCGGTCGCCCCCAGGGCGCCCAGGCGCATGATGAAATCGTCGACCGACACGAAAGGCTCCAGCCTGCGGCTTTGTAGCAGCCGATCGGCCACCACCGGGCCGATCTCGGGCATCATCGCCTGCAGCACCAGCGCCGGCGCGGTGTTGACGTTGAGCGGCTGCGCGCCGGGAAGCGCCGTTAGATAGGGCCGCAACCGGTCAAGATCGCGCAGGCTCAGCCCGCGCATGTCGAGAAGCTGATCGAGAAACACTACCGGCCCGCCCACCGGCCGCAGCGGCGGGTCGGCCCGTGCATAGGCGCTCTTGTCGGCGGGGCCGTTCTGGCTCAGGAAGGCGGGGATCTCCTCGGCAAGGCCCGGCCGCAGCCCCAGCCGGGTCACCAGCAACTCGAACCCGTCGCGCGCCAGGGTATCGGACGGGTTGGCAAGCCAGTTGACGTTGAACAGAGCCTGCATATCCGCGATCTCGCCGGCGACGCGGCCGCGATCCAGCGGCACGTCGTAGTCGGAATTGGCCCAGTCCTCGCCCGGATGATCCATCGCGCCCCCGGCCCGGTCGCTGGTCAGGACGCCGATGCTCAGCGCCTCGAAGGCATCGAGGTAGAGCCGCGCCTGTGCCGCCCCCTGCGCCTCAAACGCCCGGGCCCGCGCGCCTTCGGCCCGGGCCAGCAGAAAGGTGGCGATCCCGGCCAGGGCGGCCACCAGCACCAGCGCGTTGACCAGCACGAAACCGTTGCGGGGGCTCATTTCAGGCTCTCCACCAGCACGATCTCGCCCAGATCGGCTGTTTGCAGGGTCAGCTCCACCGCCTCGGGCAGACTGCTGGAATAGCTTTCGGGCTGGCGCTCGGCGGCCTCATCATCATCGGCGGGCCCGGTCTCGGGGGCGGTGGGCTGGAGACCGCCGGTGCTGCCCGCGACCCAGCCGATCCCCTCCCAATAGGTGCGCAGCGACCAGCCGCGCAGCCCGGTCATCAGCACCACCTCGGGGGCGACCTGCCCCGCCTCGGCCGGGTGCAACACCGGCCAGACCCGGCGGCTGAGCGTGCCGCGGCCCGCATCGAGCCGCCATTCGGCGCGCTGCAGCCCCGGCCCGGGCCGTGCGGGCAGGCTGGGCTGTCCGGTCAGCGACAGCCCCAGTACCCGCCCCGCCGGATCCAGCCGCAGCGCCGACAGCGGCGGCCCGTCGGGCGGATAGAAAAGCAGCGGCGCCACCGCCCCCAGATCGGCCCGCAACAACCCCAGGGCAAGGCCAAGTTCGGCAGTGTTGGTGTCGATATCCGCCAAGCGGTCGCGCATCCGCATCGCGCCTGTCAGGGCCTGCAGACCCATCACCGCAATCAGCGCAAAGATCGCCATGGCGACCACCAGTTCGATCAGCGTCAGGCCCCGGTCCCTTGGCATCACCGCACCCCCGGCGGCGGCAGCACCGCCACCAGCAGCGCGCCCTCGCCGGTGTCTGCCCGCGCCCGGATGCTGGCCTGCCGCAGCCCCGCCGCGGTGGTCTGGTATTCGACCGTGACGGCAAAGCGGCGGCCGCCCATCTCGACCGTGCCGGGCAAGGGCCCGCCGGTGCTGCCGTAAAGCTGCAACTCCTCGGCGCGGTTCTGCGCCACCACCTGCGCCAGCAGCCGGGTCTGCGCCCCCGCCAGCGCCAGCCGCGACTGGTCGGTGGCGCGCAGCGCGGCCAGTGTCCCGATCGACAGCACCGCCACCGCGATCACCAGTTCCAGCAGCGTCAGGCCGCGGCTGTTGCCTAGGCGTCGTCGCATGTCAGCCCCGTCCAGCCGTCGCTGCGGCACAGCCGGCCCGCGCCGCTGCCGAACCGGATCGAAAAGGCGCTGGTGCGGCCGTTGGGCAGGAACACGATGTCGGGCGCATCGCCGGTGCCGGGCGGCTCCTGCGGGGCAAAGCCCACGCCCCCGCGCCAGCGGATCTCGTGCCCCGCCTCCTGCCAGGCCCCGTCCCGGCGGGTGACCATGCGCAGCCCGCGCGGGGTGATCTGCAGCCCGCGCGGGCTTTGCCCCTGCACCGCCAGCTGGCGCAGCGCCGCGAACCGGTCGGCAAAGCGCTGCGCGTCGTCCGCCTCCCCGGCGCCCCGGGTCGCGGCCAGGCTCGCCCCCACCGCCAGCACCGCCAGGACGGCGACGGCGACCAGAAGCTCGATCAGGGTGAATCCGGCCGTATCAGGGTCTGATCCGGGGCCTATTGTGCCATCCATGATCCGATATCCGCATCCGCGCCAGACCCGCCCGGGGCGGCGTCAGCGCCATAGGTGAAGATGTCGAAATCGCCGTGCACGCCGGGGGCCAGGTACTGATAGGGCTGGCCCCAGGGGTCCTGCGGCAGCCGGTCCATATAGCCCGACCAGTTCGGCGCCTCGGGCGGGGCCGAGGGCTGGCTGACAAGGGCTGCCAGCCCCTGTTCGGTGGTGGGATAGCGGAAGTTGTCCAGCCGGTAGAGGTTCACCGCACTGGCGATCGCGGCGATGTCGGACTGCGCCCGCGCCGCCCGGGCCTGATCCGGCCGGTCGATGACCCGCGGCACGATGACCAGCGCCAGGATCGACAGGATCACCACCACCACCATCAGTTCCAGCAGGGAAAAGCCCGCCTCGCGGCGCTCAGCGTTCGTCGTGTTATGCATTGCTGAAAATCCTCTCGCTCGGCGCCATGTAACCATGCCCGAAGGGGCGGAGCAATCGCCAACCAGAAAGCCCCCTATCCCTCTTCTCTGGTTCGAAAATACCTCAGAGAGCACGAGAGCACGCCGCTTGATGCGCCATTGCGCACGCCCAATGGACGGCGTCTCTCGCATGCCGCAGGTATGCCGCCCGCCGTTGCCAACCGCGCCGACCGGTGGTCTAGATCGCGGCCATGCCCGATCCCGCCGCCGTCGCCCTGCTGCTGATCCTTGTTTCCCCCGCCATCGGGTCCTTTCTCGGCGTGCTGATCGACCGCTGGCCGCGCGGCATCGGCGTTATCACCCCGCGCTCGGCCTGCCGCAGCTGCGCCACGCCGCTGGCGCCGCGCGACCTGATCCCGATCCTGTCCTTCGCGCGGAACCGGGGCCGCTGCCGCCACTGCGGCGCGGCGATCCCGCCGCTCTGGCTTTATACCGAGATCATCGCCACAGGTGCGGCGGTGCTGGCGGTGATCCTGGGCCAGGGCCCGCTCGAGAAAACGCTGATCGCCGCGGTGCTCTGGACGCTCTGGCCGCTGGCGGTGATCGACGCGCGGCACTACCGCCTGCCCGATCCGCTGACCGCGACGCTGGCGCTGCTGGCGCTGGCCTGGGCGCTGCGGCCCGGGGGCGATCCGGGTTTCGCCGCCTGGGGCGCGGTGCTGGGTGCGGGCAGTTTCTGGCTGCTGCGGCTGGGCTACCGGGCGCTGCGCAGGCGCGAGGGGCTGGGCTTGGGCGACGTCAAGCTGATGGTGGGGTTGGGGGCGCTGGTCGGCCCCTTGGATCTGGCGGCGCTGGTGCTGGTCGCGGCGCTTGGCGCGCTGGCGGCGGCGGCGCTGACCCCGGGCGGCTTGCGGGCGCGGCGCAGGCTGCCCTTCGGCACCGCGCTTTGTGCGGCGGGGGCGGCGGTCTGGCTCTGGCAACTGAGCGCGATTTGAGGCTCGCACGGTCCGGCGTTCCGCGTTAACCTTTGCCCCAGATCCCGTCCCCGCGGCGGGGTACGCCCATTGAACCCCGTCGATTATGCCAGAATAGGCCTTGAATGCCCCGGTTTTTCCCCTCTGTCCTGCCCGCCTGCCTGTTCCTTGTTCTTCTGACCCTCGCGCCGCCGCTTTTCGCGCAAGAGACCGCGCCCGACCCGGCCCCCGACAGCGCCGCCGAGCCGTCGCCGGACCTGCCCAGCATGGCCGAGGTCGAACAGGCCTGGGCGCGGGGCGATTTCGGGTTCGTCCGCGACGGCCTGAAACGGCTGGCCGAGGATACCGGCACGCCGCTGGCGCAGTACCGCTATGGCCGGGTGCTGGTCGAAGGGCGCGGCGGGCCGCGCGACATCGCGGCGGCGGTGGGCTGGCTGGAAAAGGCCGTGGCGCAGAACCATGCCGAGGCCGCCACCCTGCTGGCGCAGATTCTGCTGGCCGAGGGGCTGGACGCGGTGCCGCGCGATCCCGCCCGCGCCGCCGATCTGCTGGGCAGCGCCGCCACCCGGGGCGATGCCAATGCCCAGGTCATGCTGGCGCGGCTTCTGGCCGCGGGCGACGGGGTCGAGCGCGATCCGCAGGCCGCCTTCGACTGGTATCTGGCCGCCGCCGAACAGGGCCATCTGGAGGCGCAGTTCGCGGTGGCGCGCAGCTACCTGCAGGGCGACGGCAAGCCCGAGAATGTCGAACAGGGACTGCACTGGCTCGAACAGGCGGCCGAGGGCGGCCACGTGCAGGCGCAGTATTTCCTGGCCGGTGCCTATGAGCGCGGCACCGGCGTCGATGCCAACCCCGCCGAGGCGCGGCGCTGGTATCGCCGTGCCGCCGAGGCCGGGCTGCCCATCGCGCAGCGCACCCTGGGCACGCACTACCTGCTGGGCCAGGATGTCGAACCCAATGCCGAAGAGGCGCTGCGCTGGCTCGAGGCCGCGGCCGAGGCCGGCGATCCCGGCGCGATGTTCAACCTTGCCCAGGGGTTCCTGGTCGGCAACCTGCTGCCGCAGGACGATGCCCGCGCCTATCGCTGGTTCGAACGCGCCGCCGACAGCGATCTGCCGCGCGCCATGGCCGCCCAGGCCGCGATGATCGAGACCGGGCGCGGCACCGAGCCCGATCCCGACCGGGCCATCGCGCTTTATCGCCGTGCGGCCGAGCTCGGGGAGCGGGGGGCCGCGGAACGGCTGGGCCAGATGGCCGCCGCCGGTGCGCTCGACGGCAAGCTGGCGCCGCACCGGGCGGTGCCCTGGGCCGCCGCCGCGGCGCG
>NZ_JBMPGU010000014.1:0-121982 GCF_049323015.1 Thalassococcus sp. BH17M4-6 | reverse complement strand
CCTTGATCTGATCACCATTGGCCGGTCTTCGGTCGATCTTTACGGCGCGCAGATTGGCGGGCGGCTTGAGGATATGGGGTCGTTCGACAAATACATCGGCGGCTCGCCCACCAACATCGCCTGCGGCACCGCGCGGCTGGGGCTGAAATCGGGGCTGATAACCGGCGTGGGTGACGAGCACATGGGGCGGTTCATACGCGAGCAGTTGGGGCGCGAAGGGGTCGACACCCGCGGCGTCAAGACGGACCCGGACCGGCTGACCGCGCTGGTACTGCTGGGCATCCGCGATCAGGACAGCTTTCCATTGATCTTCTATCGCGAAAACTGCGCGGACATGGGGCTGACCGAGGACGATATCGACCCCGACTACATCCGCTCTGCCCGGGCGGTGGTGGCCACCGGCACGCATCTGAGCCACCCCGAGGTCGAGGCCGCGACGATCAAGGCGCTCGAAATCGCGCGGGCGAACGGGCAGCAGACCGCGCTCGACATCGACTACCGCCCGAACCTGTGGGGCGTGGCGGGACATGGCGACGGCGAAAGCCGGTTTGTGGAAAGCGCGGCGGTCACGGCGAAATTGCAGTCGACGCTGCATCTGTTCGATCTGATCGTCGGCACCGAAGAGGAGTTCCACATCGCCGGCGGCAGCACCGACACCATTGCCGCCTTGCGTGCGGTCCGGGCCGTGTCGGGCGCGACGCTGGTGTGCAAGCGCGGGGCGGCGGGCGCGGTGGCCTTCACCGGCGATATCCCCGACAGCCTCGACGATGGCCAGGCCGGGCCGGGGTTTCCCATCGAGGTCTTCAACGTGCTGGGGGCCGGCGACGGGTTCATGTCCGGCCTGCTGAAAGGCTGGCTCGACGGGGCGGACTGGCCCACGGCGCTGAAATACGCCAATGCCTGCGGTGCCTTCGCGGTCAGCCGTCATGGCTGCACCCCCGCCTACCCCAGCTGGGATGAGCTGCAGTTCTTCTTTGAACGCGGGATCAAGCGGCCAGACCTGCGCAACGATGCCGAGCTGGAACAGGTGCACTGGGCCACCAACCGGCATGGCGACTGGTCTTCGGTCAAGACCTTCGCCTTTGACCACCGCCTTCAGCTTGAAGAGATGGAGGGTTACACGCCGGAAAAGGGCGGGAAATTCAAGGAACTGTGCCTCGATGCGGCTTTGAAAGTTCAGAATGGCCAGCCCGGCTACGGCATTCTTTGCGACAACCGGATCGGGCGCAGTGCCCTGCACCGGGCCACCGGCAGCGGCCTCTGGATCGGTCGCCCGACCGAGCTTCCGGGGTCTCGACCCATCGCGTTCGAGCCCGAGTTGGGCGACGATCTGGGCGGATTGCGCGAATGGGCGCGGGAAAACGTCGTCAAGCTGCTGGTCTTCTGCCACCCCGATGACGACGACAAGACCGCCAAGATGCAGATCGCGCGGGTCAAGCGGCTCTTTACCGCCGCGCGGCGCAACGGGCTGGAATTCCTGCTGGAAATCATCCCGTCGAAGGTCGGCCCGGTCGATGATGACACGTCAGCAACGCTGATCCAGAGCTTCTATGACGCGGGCGTCTTTCCCGACTGGTGGAAGCTGGAGCCGTTCAAGACCGAAGCCGCCTGGGCCAGTGCCGTCGCCGCCATCGAACGCAACGACCCACGCACGCGCGGGATCGTGGTGCTGGGGCTGGACGCGCCCGAGGAAGAGCTTGCCGCCTCTTTCGCGCTGGCCGCCCGGCAACCGCTGGTCAAGGGATTCGCCGTGGGGCGCACGATCTTCGGCGATGCGGCGCGCGCCTGGCTGCAGGGGCAGTTGATCGATCGCGCAGCCGTCGATCAGATGGCCGACCGCTACGCCCGGCTGTGTCACACATGGGAGGACGCCCGCGCCGCTGCCCGGGCTGCCGGTTAAGCGCGGTCCGTGCCCAAGTATTCACGGGGCCAAGGAGGCTGAAAATGCGCGACGCCCTGCGGCACCTTCTGGGCAACTCCCTGCCCGGCCCCGGCTTTGCCGAGGCCCGGACAGAGACCAGGACCGATCTGGATGGCTGGCCGCTTGACCGGCTGATCTTTCGCAGCGCCGACGGGGCCGAGGATATCCCGACACTGTTCCTGCGGCCGCCCGACGGGCATGCCAAGGTGCCCGCGGTCCTCTATGCCCATGCCCACGGCAACCGCTACGACCGGGGCTGTGACGAACTGACGGCTGGCAGGCCGTCCCTGCAAGGCCCCTATGCGCCCGACCTGCGGCGGCTGGGCATCGCGGCGCTCTGCCTCGAGATGCCGTGTTTCGGCGCGCGGCAGCATCCGGGGGAGGCGGCGCGGGCCAAGGCGTTGCTGTGGCAGGGTCGGACGCTCTTCGGGCAGATGCTGGACGAGCTTCAGGCCGGTGTCGGATATCTTGAGAACCAGCCCTTTATCGACGCCGACCGGATCGGCGCGCTGGGGTTTTCGATGGGCAGCACGCTGGCCTGGTGGCTGGCCGCGCTCGATCCACGGATCAGGGCCGCCTCGGCGCTTTGTTCCTTCGCCGATCTGGGGCACCTCGTCAGCTCTGGCGCGCATGACGGGCACGGCATCTACATGACCGTGCCGGGCCTGCTGCCGGTCGCGCGCAGCGGCCAGATCGCCGGGCTTGCCGCGCCGCGCGCCCTGCAAATCTGCGTGGGGCTGCAAGACTGGTCGACGCCGAAAGACGCGTTCGAATGCGCCCGCGCCGATGTTGAAGAGGCTTACCGCGCCGCCGGAGCCGAGGCGCATCTGACGTTTCACGTTTCGCCCGACACCGGCCATGCAGAAACCCCACAGATGCGCGCCGATGTGCTGACCTTCCTGCACCGAACCCTTTGCCACTGACATCACCGAGGCGGCAGGCATTTTCCGATTTCATCCCCTGTCCGGTGTGCTAGGCCTTGGCGTAAACGACGGGGAGGCTGCCTGAATTGACCCAACCGCCACGCAAGACCGCCGCGCTGATCGGGGCGGGCATGGTCGCCCGAACCCATGTGGCCGCGATTGCCGCAGGCAACACCGTCCGTCTTAAAACCATCTGTGCGCGGGGTCTGGACAAGGCCACGGCGCTGGCCCGAGACGCCACGGACCAGACCGGCCAGGACGTCACCGCCACCAGCGATCTTGCGACCGTCGCGGCGGACGTCGAGATCGACTTTGCCATCGTGCTCACGCCGCCCGATGCGCGCGCGTCGATCATCCGCCCCCTTGCAGAAGCGGGCAAGCACATCCTGCTGGAAAAACCCATGGGCCGGAACGCGGATGAGGCGCGCGAGGTCATCGCGATCTGCCGCGACGCGGGCGTGACGCTGGGCGTGGTCTTTCAGCACCGGATGCGCGCGGCCTCTCTTGCCGCGGCAAGGCGCATCGCCTCGGGCGATCTGGGGGCGTTGGGGCTGGTCGAGATCACGGTGCCCTGGTGGCGGGCGCAAGGCTATTACGACGACCCGGGCCGCGGCACCTATTCGCGCGACGGCGGCGGGGTGCTGATCAGCCAGGCGATCCACACGATCGACCTCGCGCTCAGCCTTGCCGGGCCGGTCACGTCGGTGCGCGCCATGGCCGCCACCACCCGCTTTCACACGATGGAGGCCGAGGATTTCGCCGTGGCCGGGCTGACGTTTGCCAATGGCGCGGTCGGGTCGATGGTGGCCAGCACCGCCAGCTTTCCCGGCGGGGCCGAATCCATCACCCTGCATTACGAAAAGGCCAGCCTGCACCTGGCCTCGGGCCAGTTGGTCACCCGCTGGCGCGATGGCCGGGAAGAGTCTGAAGGCGCCGCAGGCGGCACCGGCGGCGGGGCTGATCCCATGGCCTTTACCCACGCATGGCACCAGGGGATCATCGAGGACTTTGCCGCCGCGCTGGCCGAAGGCCGCGACCCTGTCGTGACCGGTGCCGCCGCCCTGCCCGCCCACGCCCTGATTGACGCCACCATCCGCTCTGCCCGCAGCGGCTGGATCGAGGAGATCGAGACATGACCACCCCCTTGCGTTTCGCCGCCATCGGCATCGACCACCGGCACATCTACGGCATGGCAGCCAACATGATCGACGCGGGTGCAGAATTCGCGGGCTGGTGGACCGACGGCCACCCCAACACCGAAGAGGGGTTCCTGAGCCGCTTTCCCGACGTGCCCCGCGCCGCCAGCGCCGAAGCGCTTCTGGACGATCCGTCCATCGGGCTGGTGCTTTTGTCCGGCATCCCGCGCGACCGGGCGGGCTGGGCCGTCAAGGCGATGGAGGCGGGCAAGGACGTGCTGAGCGACAAGCCCGGCTGCACCACGCCTGACCAGCTGGAGACCCTGCGCGCCACCGTCGCCCGCACCGGGCGCATCTGGTCCATCGATTTTTCCGAACGGTTCGAGGTGCCTGCCGTCACCCGCGCCGCCGAACTTGTGGCCGAAGGTGCCATCGGGCGGGTGATCCAGACGCTGGGCATCGGGCCGCACAGGCTCAACCGCGCGACCCGCCCGGACTGGTTCTTCGATCGGGCGGCCTATGGCGGCATCCTGACGGACATCGCCAGCCACCAGATCGACCAGTTCCTGTTCTTCACCGGTTCGACCGAGGCCGAAGTGACCATGGCCACCGTCGCCAATTACGCCAATCCCGCAGACCCCGGCCTGCAGGATTTTGGCGAAATCGCGCTGCGGGGCGATGGCGGGCATGGCTATATCCGGGTCGACTGGTACACCCCCGACGCGCTGCCCACCTGGGGCGACGGGCGGCTGACGATCCTCGGCACCGAAGGCTATATCGAGCTGCGCAAATACGTGGACGTGGGGCACGAGGGTACCGACCACCTGATCCTCGTGAACGGGACGCGCTGCGACCGCATCGACGCGTCGGGCGCTGGCCTGCCGTTCTTTGCCCGGCTGATGGCGGACATCCGCGACCGGACGGAAACCGCGATGACGCAAGAGCATGCGTTCCGGGTCTGCGACCTGTCGCTGCAGGCGCAGGCCATGGCCGAGGCGGCGCAATGATCCGCGCCGCCATCGTCGGCGCCGGGATCGGGGCCGAACATCTGGCCGGATACCGCGCCCTGCCCGACCGCTTTGCCGTGACCACGTTGTGCGATCTCGACACCGCGCGGGCCACCGCCGCCACGGGCCGCGATCCGGCGATCCGGATCACCGCCGATCTCGACACGGTTCTGGCCGATCCCGACATCGATCTGGTGGATGTCTGCCTGCCGCCGCATCTGCATTTCCCGGTGTCGGTGCAGGCCCTTGAGGCGGGCAAGCACGTGATCTGCGAAAAGCCCATCGTGCGGTCCCTGGCCGAGGCGGACCGCCTGCAGGCCGCAGCCCAAAGTGCGGGCCGCCGGGTGTTTCCTGTGTTCCAGTACCGCTATGGCCGGGCAATGGCCCAGCTTGAGGCGCTGATGGCCGCAGGCCTCGCGGGCAAGGCATTTGTCGCCAGCATCGAAACCCACTGGAACCGCGGCGCCGCCTATTACGACATCCCCTGGCGCGGGACCTGGGCCGGGGAATCGGGCGGCGCACTTTTGGGACACGCGATCCATGCCCACGACTTGCTGTGCCGCGTTCTGGGCCCGGTCGCCGAAATCGCCGCCTTCGCCGACACCCGCGTCAACCCGATCGAGACCGAGGATTGCGCCGCCATCGCCTTTCGTATGCAAAGCGGCGCGCTGGCCACCAGTTCGGTGACTTTGGGTGCGGGCGACGACACCACGCGGCTGCGCTTCTGTTTCGAAGGCTTCACCGCCGAAAGCGGATCCGCGCCCTACACGCCCGCGCAGGATACCTGGCGCTTCATCGCCCGCGACCCGGCGCAACAGGCCCGCATCGACGAGGTGTTGACTGGCGTGCCAACGGGTCATGCGGGCTTTGCCGGGTATCTCGCGGCGGTGGCCGAGGCGCTGGCGGGGCGACCGGGGCAAGAGGTAACGCTCGAGGATGGCCGCCGGTCGATCGAACTGGTGACAGCGCTCTACACGGCGCTGCGCGGTGGCGGGCCGGTCAGCCTGCCGCTTGAAACGGATTCGGCGTTTTACAACGGATGGATGCAGGCAGTACGGTAACCGGGAGCGATCACATCAGGAAACTTGGGAGGACCCTGAACGATGAAAAGAACCATACTGAAGACGACCGCGATGGCGGCGGGTCTGGGCCTGCTGGCAGGCGCTGCCGCGGCGCAGGAAATCCGGTTCATGTGCTATTCGGACGGCAATGAATGCGAGGTCTACGACGATCTGCTGAGCCGGTTCGAGGCCGAAAACGACGGTGTCGACGTGATCGTGGACGTGGTGCCCTATCAGGCGATCCTGGAAAACCTGCCCGTGCAGCTGGCCGCAGGCACCGGCCCGGACATGGCCAAGATCACCGATCTTGGCGGGCTCAATGAATATTACCTCGACCTGACGCCGCATATCGACACCGGGTACTGGGACGACTCGTTCGGCGACACGCTGAACTGGTACCGCGTGGGCGACCGGCAGGGATACTATGGCCTGCACACGCAGCTGACCATCACCGGCCCCTTCGTCAACGGCACGCTTTTCGAACAGGCCGGGGTCGATATGCCGGGCGAAGGCGCGACATGGGAAGAGTGGGCCGAAGCCGCCCGCGCCGTGGCCGAGGCGACCGATGCCGATTTCCCGATGGCCATCGACCGCTCTGGCCACCGCGTCGCAGGCCCCGCGATTTCCTACGGCGCCAAGTATTTCGACGCAGAGGGCAACGGGTCCTTCGAAGGCTTCGGCCCGTTCGCCGAACAGTTCGTCGCCTGGAACGAGGACGGCACCATGGCGCGCGACGTCTGGGCCAGCCAGGGTGGGGCCACCTATGCGGATGCCGCTCAGGAGTTCATCAACGGCGAGATCGCGTTCTACTACTCCGGCTCCTGGCAAGTGGGCCGGATGGACGAACAGGTCGGGGATTTCTTCGACTGGAAGGTCGTCGGATCGCCCTGCGGGCCGGCAGGTGCGTGCTCGGGCATGCCCGGGGGGGCCGGCGTGGTCGGTTTCGAACAGACCGAACATCCCGAAATCGTCGCGGCGATCATCGACTTCCTCGCGCAGGAAGAGATCTATGCCGAAGCGGCGGCCCGCACCCGCAACCTGCCCGCCCACCTGGGCGTCGCGGCGGCAGGTGTGGAGTTCGAGGATGCCTCGCCCGCCGCGCAGGCCGCGCTCAACGCCTTTGCGGCGGACCTGCCCAACGTGTCGCCCATCGCCTTTGCCTATCAGGGCTATGCGGGGAACCGCGCGATGTTCGGCATCACCGTGGAACGGCTGAGCCAGGCCATCGTCGGCGAACTGACGGTGGATGAAGCGTTGGCGCGGATGTCGGACGACCTGGCCGCCGCCATGGCCGAAACCAAGTAAGCCAGAACAACGGCCCCCCGCGCGCCATGCGCCGCGGGGGGCTTGTTTTCGGGACAAAGCGGCCATGCTGACGATCCTCACGCCGATCATGCGGATCATCGAGATCCCGATGCTGGCCTTGCAGCGGCTGTTGGGCATCAACCGACTGGCCTGGGCTTTCCTGCTGCCCAACCTGCTGCTGTTCGGCATCTTCGCCTTTCTGCCGGTGATCCTGAACGTGTCCTACGCCACCAGCGGCGGCGACAACGTGCTGCTGGCCGACCGGCCGTATGTCGGCGCGCGCAACTTTGCCAACCTGCTGGATTGCGGCAATTACCTCGATCCCAACGCCTGCCGCGAGGACAAGTTCTGGCGCGCGGTCTGGAACACCTGCTGGTTCGTCACCCTGCAGGTCGGCTTCATGGTCGGGTTTTCCCTGCTGACCGCGCTGATCCTCAACCGCGACATCCGGGCGCGCGGGTTCTTCCGGTCGGTCTTCTTCTTTCCGGTGCTGCTGTCGCCGGTCGTCGTGGCGCTGATCTGGAAATGGATCCTGCAACGCGAGGGCGTGCTCAACGCCTTTCTCGACTGGACCGGCGTGGGCGGTGTGAACTGGCTGGTGGACGCGCAATGGGCCTTTGGCTGGTCGGTCTTCATCTCTGTCTGGGCGCATATGGGCTTTTACACGCTGATCCTGCTGGCGGGATTGCAGGCGATCCCGCGTGACGTCTACGAGGCGGCGATCATGGATCGCGCCTCGGCCTGGCGGACGTTCCGGCGGATCACGCTGCCGCTTCTGTCGCCCACCATGCTGGTGGTGCTGGTGCTGGCGCTGATCAAGGGCGTGCAGACCTTCGATGAAATCTATGCCTTCACCGGCGGCGGGCCGGGCACCGCCACGACCTTCATCATCCAGTACATCTATGAACGAGGCTTTGCCGGGGCGCCGAGGCTCTTTGGCCTTGCGGCCGCCGCCTCGCTGCTGGTGGCGGGCGTGCTGGTGGTGCTGACGCTGGTGCAGCTTTGGGCCAACCGGAGGAATGTCGATGGCTAGATTCAAGACCGGGCGGCCCGAGTACAAAGCTCTTGTTATCGCCCGGATCGAGCCGCGCTCCGGCATGGACCCGAGGCCGCTTGAGGCCGCCTTGTCAGCGCTGATCCGCCCCCCCGGGCTGCGCTGGCACAACGCGCACCAACTGCGAGGACCGGCCCATGTCTAACATCCTGTCCTTCCTCACCGCGACCCGGGGCCGGGGTCGCCTGCACTGGACCGACTGGGTCAGCTACGGTTACCTGACGCTGGGGATTTTCCTGATGTTCGGGCCGGTGGTCTGGCTGGTGCTGTCCAGCTTCAAGGACCAGAACGAACTGGACCGGTTTCCGCCGCGCTTTCTGCCCTATGCTCAGGACAGGCTGGTGATCGACGGATTTGACGAACCGCTTCTGGCCTTCACCGTGACCGAGGGCGATCTCGCCGGGCAGGTCGTTGGCCAGACGCGCCGCGCCGCGGGCCGGGCCGAGGTCGTGGTGCCCGACGCCCCCGACGACCGCATCCGCCTGACCACCGACCAGTTGCAACCGCTGGAACGCGTCGCCTTTGCGACCGAGAATTACACCGGCCTTTTCGAACGCTTCAACTTTCTCCAGTTCTTCTGGAATTCGACCTTCATCACCATCACCGCGACGCTGCTGATGCTGCTGGTGAACTCCATGGCGGCCTTTGCCCTGTCGAAATACAAGTTCCGGGGGCGCAACGCCGTGCTGCTGATCGTGATCGGCACGCTGATGATCCCGCAGACCGTGGTGCTGGTGCCGCTCTTCCTGATCGTCACGGAACTGGGCATGTTCAACTCGCTCTGGGGCGTGATCATTCCGGGTGCCGCCACGCCCACCGGGGTCTTCCTGCTGCGCCAGTACATGATCACCATCCCGGACGAGATTCTGGACGCCGCGCGCATGGACAAGGCCAGCGAATGGAAGATCTTCTGGCGCATCATCATCCCGCTCTCGGCCCCCGCCATCGCGGTGCTGGCGATCCTCGCGATCATGTGGCGCTGGAACGATTTCCTCTGGCCGCTGATCGTGCTCACCCGAACCGAGAATTTCACCCTCCAGCTGGCGCTCAACTCGTTTCAGGGCGAGCTGCAGACCGACTGGCCCAGCCTGCTGGCCATGACCGTGCTGACGCTGCTGCCGATTGCCGCCGTCTTCATGTTTCTGCAACGCTATATCGCCACCGGCATCGCCTCGACGGGGGGCAAATGACCGGGATGACACCAATGGGAAAGACGTGACATGGCCAGGGTCGAACTGAAACAGGTGCGCAAATCCTTCGGCTCCGCCGAGGTGATCAAGGGCATCGACCTCGATATCGCGCATGGCGAATTCTGCGTCTTCGTCGGCCCGTCGGGCTGCGGCAAGTCCACGCTTCTGCGGATGATCTCGGGGCTGGAGCCGATCTCGGGCGGCGACATCGTGATCGGCGACGAGGTGGTCAACGACATCCCCGCCGCCGACCGGGGGCTGGCGATGGTGTTCCAGTCCTACGCGCTTTATCCGCACATGACGGTGCGCCAGAACCTCAGCTTCGGGCTTGAGAACATCAACACCCCCCGCGCCGAGATCGACGCCAAGGTCGAAGAGGTGGCGAAGATGCTGCAGATCGACATGCTGCTGGCGCGCCGCCCCAAGGACCTGTCGGGCGGCCAGCGCCAGCGCGTCGCCATCGGCCGCGCAGTGGTGCGCGAACCGCGGGTGTTCCTGTTTGATGAGCCGCTGTCGAACCTCGATGCCGAACTGCGTGTCGACATGCGCAGCGAAATCACCGCTCTGCACCGGCGGCTCGAGAACACGATGATCTATGTCACCCACGATCAGGTCGAGGCGATGACCATGGCCGACAAGATCGCCGTGCTGCGGCTGGGGGCGCTGGAACAGTTCGGCCGCCCGCTCGACCTCTACAACCGGCCGCGCAACCTGTTTGTCGCGGGCTTCATCGGGTCGCCCAAGATGAACTTTCTCGCGGGGCGCGTGTCGACGCAGGATGCGCGCCTGCTCGAGCTTGAGGGCGGAGAGACGGTGCCGCTGCCCGCTGACGGTTTTGCCCAGCGCCCGGGCGAGGCTGTGACGCTGGGCGTGAGGCCCAACCACATGACGATGGCCGAAGACGGCCCGGCCGGCATGACCGTGCGCAGCGTCGAACAGCTGGGCGGTGAATCCTACATTTACGGCACGCTGGCCAATGGCACCGCCCTGACGCTGCACCTGCCCGGCCAGATCGGCGCCACGATCGGAGAGACGCTGCGCGTCGCCCCGAAAACCGAAGAGGTGCACCTTTTCGACACCGACACGGGGCTGTCGCTGCGCCGGGACTGATGGGGCAGACCCCCGCTGGTCAGCCCCCGGACACCCCCGCCTCGGCAAAGGTGGCCATGCCGTTGTGACACTCCAACGCCGCGCGCAGCACCCCCAGCGCCAGCGCCGCGCCCGACCCTTCGCCCAGCGCCATGTCGAGCGACAGGATCGGGTCTTTCCCCATCGCCTCGAGCAGCCGGGCGTGGCCCGGCTCGGCGCTGCGGTGACCGACGAGGCAGTGCTCCAGCAATGCGGCATCCGCATCGAACAATGGCACCGCGGCCGCCGTGCAGATGTATCCGTCGAGGATGACCGGAATGCTCAGTGCGCGGGCCTGCAGCACCGCGCCGCAAATCGCCGCCTGTTCGCGACCGCCCAGCGCCTGCAACAGCGCCAGCCCGCGCTGGCCTGCGTGACGCGCCACGCCTTTCGCGACCACCTGCGCCTTCCGTTCGACCCCCTGGGCATCCGAGCCGGTGCCGCGCCCGACCCAGTCCTGCGCGGCGCCGCCAAAGCCTGCATGGGCCAGCGCCGCCGCGACGGTCGAATTGCCGATGCCCATTTCGCCAAGGATCAGCACCTGCGCCTCGGGGTCCACCGCTTCGGCCCCACGGCGCAGTGCCGCCAGCACCTCGGCCTCGTCCATCGCGTCGGCGGTGGTGAAGTCGCGGGTGGGCCGGTCAAGATCCAGCGCCACCACCGACAGATCCGCCCCGGCCGCCCGGCACAGCTGGTTGATCGCGGCGCCGCCGGCCTCGAAATTCGCGACCATCTGCGCCGTCACCTCTTGCGGAAAGGGGTTCACACCCTGCGCACAGATGCCGTGATTGCCGGCAAAGACCAGCGCCTGCGCCCGGGTGATCCGCGGCCTGTCGGTGCGCTGCCACCCGGACATGAACACCGCCAGTTCCTCCAGCCGCCCCAGCGCGCCGGGCGGCTTGGTCAGGCTGTCCTGCCGCGCCCGCGCGGCGGCGGTCGCTTCGGCGTCCGCCTGCGGCAGGGTTTCGGCAAGGCCTGCAATCTGCGCCAGCGCCGTGATCTCAGAAAGGATGGTCATTCGGTTTCACCTTCACCGGATAGCCCGCCACGCACAGCCAGACAGCTTCAGCCGCCTCCGCAACGGTTTGATTGAGCCAGCCCGCCGCGTCGCGAAACTCGCGGGCGAGGCGGTTTTCGGGCACGATGCCGGCCCCCACCTCGTTGGTGACGAACACCACCGGTGCGCGCTGCGCGGCCAGCGCATCGGCCAGGTCCTGCCCCGCCGCGCGCCAGTCAGCGCCAGACAGCATAAGGTTGCTGAGCCAGAGAGTCAGGCAATCCACCAGTCTGGGATCGCCAGCCTCATTGTCGCTTTCGCGCAAGGCGCCGAGCAGATCCAGCGGCACCTGCAGCGTCGTCCATTCCGCCCCCCGCCGGGCGCGGTGCGCGGCGATGCGTTCCGACATCTCGTCATCCTGCGCCTCTGCCGTGGCGATATAGACCGCGCGGCCCGTGGCGCGGAGGGCCAGCCTCTCTGCCAGGGCGGATTTGCCAGAGCGCGCGCCGCCCGTGATCAGTATCGACTTTTCCATGGCTCCGTGAGAAAGCAAATTTCAACCGGAATGGAAAGCGCGAAAGCGGAAGGACGGAAGGCCCGTGTCACAGCCAGGCAATACCGGCGCGCAACTGGTGCTGATCCGGCATGCGCCGGTCGCGCAAGCCGGTCGCCTGGTCGGGCGCACCGATGCCGACGCGCGCATCGACGCCAAGGCCGTCGCCGCGCTGGCAGAGGGGCTGGGCCGCGTCGCCGGGGTCGTCACCAGCCCGGCCCGGCGCTGCCGCCAGACCGCTGCAGCGCTTTGGCCAAAGGTCGATGCCCCCACGGATGCGCGGCTGTGGGAACAGGATTTCGGCGCGCATGACGGGCTGGCGTTGGCCGACCTGCCCGACCTTGGCCCGATGAGCAGCGCCGAGATCGCGGCCTATCGCCCGCCGGGCGGCGAAAGCTTTGACGACCTGTGCACCCGGGCCTTTCCGGCCCTGTCGGACTGTGCGGCCCGGGCGCATGCGCTGAGCGCGCCGCTGGCGCTGGTGGTGCATGCGGGCATCGTGCGCGCGGCGCTGGCGCAGGTTCTGGCGCACCGCCCCGCCGCCATGGCGTTCGAGGTCTCGAACCTGTCGGTCACACGGTTGCGGGTCGGGGCCAAGGGCGCCTTTTCCGTGATCGAGGCCAACCGCACATGGCCGTGACCGGGGTCGCCGTGGCCGGGCATTTCGGTGAATGGCTGCAAGGGCGTCTGGGCGCCGACGGGCCGCTGGCGCTGGTCACCGTTGCCTGCCCCGCCTTGCAGGTGCGCACCGGGCCCGGACCTGCCTCCGTGCCGCTGTTCGACGCGGCACAGCTGGCGCGCTTTGCGGCGGACCTTGGCCTGCGCGACCCGGCCTGGCCAACGCTGCAATACGACATGCCCTTCGGCTGCGGCGCCGGTGCCTCCACCGCGACACTGGTCGCGCTGGCCCGCTGGGCCAGCTTTTCAGGAACGGACGCAGAGCTGGCGCGCGCCTGCGTCAGGGTCGAGGGCGCGACCGACCCCCTGATGCTGCCCGCTCCCGACAGCGTGCTTTGGGCCCCGCGCGAGGGCCGGAGCCTACAAGCCCTGCCCCCGCCACCGGGGGCGGTGATCGTCGGCGGCTACTGGGGCGCACCGCAGCGCACCGACCCGGCGGACACCGCCTTTGATGATATCGCGGACCTGATCCCGGACTGGGACGCCGCCTGCCGCGACGGCGATCTGGCGCGCGCCGCAGCACTGGCCGCGACCTCGGCCCGCCGATGCACCGCGTCACGCGGCCCACAGGATCCGATGCCCGAACTGGCCCGCGACCTGGGCGCCCTGGGGCATCTGCGCGCGCATACCGGATCGGCGCGCGGCCTGATCTTCGCCCCCGGCGACGTGCCGGAGCATGCCGCCACAGCGCTGACCGAGGCCGGGCTGACCGGCGTGCTGCACTTCCCCACGGGCGGCAGCGCATGAGCTTTGCCGCGATGATGCTGATCGGCCTGTGCCTCGACGCGGCCCTGGGCTGGCCCGCCGCGGTCTATGCGCGCATCGGCCATCCGGTGACCTGGCTGGGAAAGCTCGTGAGCTCTTGCGAGAGGCGCTGGAACCACGGCCCCCGCGACCGGCGGCTGAGGATGGGCGCGGTGACCCTGTCGGTCTGCGTGATCGCGGTGATCCTGCCCGCGCGTCTGGTGCAGGCGGCCCTGCCCGACGGCGCGGTGGGGCTGATCCTGACCGGCGTGCTGGCCTGGCCGCTGATCGCAGTGCGGTCGATGCACGACCATGTCCGGCACGTGGCGTTGCCGCTGGCCGCTGGCGATCTGACGGCCGCGCGGCAGGCCGTGGCGATGATCGTCGGGCGCGATCCCGGGCAGCTTGATGACGCAGGCGTGGCGCGGGCGGCGACCGAGAGCCTCGCGGAAAACACCAGCGATGGCATCGTCGCGCCGATCTTTTGGGGCTGCGTCGCGGGCCTGCCGGGGATCGCGGCCTACAAGGCGATCAACACGCTTGATTCGATGATCGGCCACCGGTCGGACCGGTACGAGGCGTTCGGCAAGTTCGCCGCCCGGATGGACGATGTGGTGAACTGGGCGCCCGCGCGGCTGACGGCGCTGCTTTTTGCTTTGACCTCGGGCCGGGCGGCGGGCCGGGCGCTGCGCGTTGTGCTGGCGGATGCGCGCCATCACCGCTCTCCCAACGCGGGCTGGCCCGAGGCGGCGATGGCCGGCGCATTGAACGTGCGGCTGTCGGGCCCCCGGCTTTACGGCGACGTCATCGCAGAAGAGCCGTTTGTCAACGCAGCCGCCCCCGATCCCTCCCCATCGGACGTGGCGCGGGGCCTTGCACTTTACCGCCGGTCCATGGTCTTGCTGGCCGCGGGGCTGGCGGTCATCGCACTGGCCTGAGGCACGGGAGGCAGCGATGCAGATACACGGCGGCGATCTGGACCGCGCGCGGCGGGACTATGGCGGGTCCGACTGGCTCGACCTGTCGACCGGCATCAACCCCCGGCCCTATCCGATGCCGGACCTCGGGCCAGAGGTGCTGGGCGCGCTGCCGCTTGCCGATGATGTCGCGGCGCTGGAACGCACCGCGCGCGACAGCTTTGGCGCCCGCGACGAATGCGGTTGCCTGGCGCTCGCGGGGGCGTCGGCGGCGATCCAGATCATCCCGCGCCTGAGCCGCCGCCCGGGCACCGCGCGCATCCTCTCGCCCACCTATGGCGGCCATGCCGAGGCGCTGCGCGCCGCGCGCTGGACGGTCGAGGAGGTGGAGACGCCCGAGGCGCTGGCGGATGCCAACATCGCGGTCGTGGTGACTCCGAACAATCCCGACGGCAGGCGGTACAGCCCCGAGGAACTGATCACGATCGCGACCTCCACCGGTCTGCTGGTGATCGACGAAAGCTTTGCCGATGCCGCGCCGGAAGAGTCGTTCCTGCCGCACTGGCACCGGTTGCCGCAGGGCGCGGTTGTGGTCGTGCTGCGCAGCTTTGGCAAATTTTACGGTCTGGCCGGGCTGCGGCTGGGCTTTGCGCTGTCGGATACGCCGATCCTGCGGGACATGCGCGACAGGGCCGGCCCCTGGGCCGTCAGCGGACCGGCCATCGCTGCGGGCCGCGCGGCCTATGCGGACCGTGACTGGCAGCAGGCCACCGCCGCCCGGCTTCAGGACGACGCCGCGCGGCTGGACGCGCTGACGGCGGCGGCCGGCTGGACGCTGGTCGGCGGCACGCCGCTTTTTCGCACCTATGCCACGCCCGATGCCGCCGCCGCGCAGGACAAGCTGGCGCGCGCCCGAGTCTGGAGCCGGATCTTTCCCTACTCGTCGATCTGGCTGCGCCTTGGCCTGCCCGGCACCGAAGCGGGCTGGGACCGGCTGAGTGCAGCGCTCTTGCCATGAAGATGGACGACGGGCACGCCGCCGCGCTGCTGGACCTGATGACCTGGCGGCGCGACACCCGGCATTTCCGCCGCGATCCGCTGACGCCCGATCAGCTGGACCGGTTGCGCGCCGCGCTGGACATGGCGCCGTCGGTCGGCAACGCCCGGCCCTGGCGGGTGATCCGGGTGCGGGACGCCGATCTGCGCGCCAGGGTCCGGGCGGAGTTCGACCGCTGCAACGCCGCGGCGGCCGAGCGATATGACGACGCGACCCGCGCCGAGTATGCGCAACTCAAGCTCGCGGGCCTCGACCGCGCACCCGAACAGTTCGCCGTCTTCACCGACACCGCGCCCGACGCCGGGCGCGCGCTGGGGCGGCGGACCATGCCTCAAACGCTCGAACAATCGACCGCCATGGCGGTCCACGGCCTTTGGCTGACCGCGCGGGCGATGAATCTGGGGCTTGGCATGGTGTCGATCCTTGATCCCGGCCGGATGCGCGCGCTGTTCGACGTGCCCGATGACTGGCGGTTCACGGCCTATCTCTGCATCGGCCATACGGAGTTCGAGGATGACACCCCGCTGCTGCACCGCGCCGACTGGCAGGCCAATCTGCGGACCGAGTGGGACGAACGTTAGCCCGCCAGCGCCAGCAGCCCCGCGACATCAAGATGCGCCTCAAGATGGTCTGTCAGCGCGTCCAGTGTCGCCTCCACCGTTGCGGCATACCCCTGCTCCGACGGCACCGCACCCATTTCGGCAAGCCATGCGGCGCGAAAACCATCGTCGGCGAACATCCCGTGCAGATAACTGCCTGCGACCCGTCCGTCGGCGGAAACCGCCCCTTCGGGCCGCCCGTCGATCTGGGCAAAGGGTCGGGCGCGGTCGGGGCCATCGGACTGGCCGATGTGAATCTCGTAGCCCGAAAACGCCTGCTCCAGCCGCGCATGCCGCGCGCTGACCTCGCGCAGGCTCTTGTCACCGCCCATGACCGTGCGGATGTCCAGCAGCCCAAGCCCCGGCGTTTCGCCCGCGGGCCCCTCGATCCCGTCCGGGTCGGCCACCACCTGCCCCAGCATCTGGTAGCCGCCGCAAATGCCCAGCACCCGCCCGCCGCGCCGGTAATGCGCCAACAGGTCGATGTCCCAGCCTTGCGCGCGCAGAAACGCCAGATCACCACGCGTGGATTTGGAGCCGGGCAGGATCACCAGATCGGCATCCGCCGGGATCGGCTGGCCGGGGGGCAGCATCGTCACCCGCACGCCCGGTTCCTGCGACAGCGGGTCGAGGTCGTCGAAATTGGCGATGCGCGACAGGCGCAGACAGACCACGTGCAGCCCCTGACCTCGGGGGGCCGCCGCGATATCAAGCGCATCTTCGGCGGGCAGTTTCCAGGCCTCGGCGAACCAGGGGGCGACCCCGTAGCCGCGCCAGCCGGTGTGCTGCGCGATCAGCGCATAGCCATCGTCGAACAGCGACGGATCGCCCCGGAACTTGTTGATCAGAAAGCCCTTGATCCGCGCCGCATCTTCCGCAGGCATGACGGCCTGAGTGCCGACGATCTGCGCGATCACCCCGCCCCGGTCGATGTCACCGCAAAGCACCACCGGCAGCCCTGCCGCCTCGGCAAAGCCCATGTTGGCGATGTCGCCCTTTCGCAGGTTGACCTCGGCCGGGCTGCCAGCGCCTTCGACGATGACCAGATCGTGACGGGACTTGAGCCGCTCAAAGCTTTGCTGCACCGCGCCCATCAACGTCGGCTTGAGCCTGGCATAGTCGCGCGCCTTGGCGGTCGTGAGCCGCCTGCCCTGCACCACCACCTGCGCGCCCACATCGGTTTCGGGTTTGAGCAGCACGGGGTTCATATCCGTATGCGCCGCCAGCCCGCAGGCCAGCGCCTGCAACGCCTGCGCGCGCCCGATTTCGCCCCCATCGGCGGTGACGGCGGCATTGTTGGACATGTTCTGCGGCTTGAACGGCGCGACGCTGAGGCCCCGCCGCAGCGCCGCCCGACACAACCCCGCCACCAGCATCGACTTGCCGACATTGGACCCCGTGCCCTGGATCATCAGCGCTCGGGTCATGCCAGCCCCAGTACGCGCGGCAGGTCAGCGCGGGTCTGATCGGTGAAGTGAAACCCCCGCCAGCCGCGCGCGGTACAGGCGGCGATATTGGCGGCGGTGTCGTCGATCAGCAGGATGTCGCGCGGCGGCAGACCGGCCCATCGCTCTATCTGCGCAAAAAAGCCCGGATCGGGTTTTGCCACCCCCATCCGGCCCGAAGCGAAGATATGATCGACCCGCGCGCCGAACCCCATCGGCCCTTCGATGAATGCCGCCCGGTGGCGTTCGTTGTTGGTGCCGATCACGTGACGCGCGGGATGCGCCGTCAGCCAGCCCAGCACCTGCGCGTCGGGGTGGACATCGCGGGTGAACCAATAGTCCAGGAAGGCCTCTGCCGAAAGATCGTGGCCCTGCGCCGCCAGCCAATCGGCCACGAATTTCCGCAGGTCGATCTGCCCGCGCATGACCCGACGTGCCACGCCCGATCCGAAAAGGGCCGATGAAAACGCCTTTGGATCGATGCCCAGATCGGCCTGCAGCCGGTCAGCCCAGACGAACCGGCCCTGCACCACATTGGCGTTGAGCACGCCGTCGAAATCCCAGACGATCAGCGCAGGTGTCACCAGCCTGGCCCCTTATCCGACATGGTAGGGCTTGCGCTGTGTTACCGCGCCCATCGCATCGCGGTAGACCTTTTCGCCATCTTTCACTGTTACCGTGCCGCCCTCTGCATCGGTGTAGGTCACCTCGTCATCGCCCGACCGGGTGCCAACCACCAGATAGCGCACCGGGGCTGCGCCGCGGTTTTCCAGACAGTGCCCCACCGCCACCCCGGCCTTGAAACAGGCGGCCTGCCCCGGGGTCAGTGGCGTCGCCATGCCATCCTCGATCAGCGTGACCTCGCCCTGCAGGACATAGACCATCTCGTCCTCGCTGCGGTGCCAGTGCGGCCGCGACGACCGCCCACCGGGCCAGAGCGTTTCAACAAAGGCGCCGAACTGTGTCAGGCCGCCGCTGTCGCTGAGCAGATCGGCCTGCCAGCGGCCTATCTTATCCTCGCCCGCCTCGGTACGGATAGTGTCGACCCTGGGCATGGCCCTAGAACTCCACGCCCTTCTGCGCCTTCACGCCGTCGCGGAACGGATGCTTGCTCAGGGCCATCTCGGTCACCAGGTCCGCCGCCTCGATCAGTTCCGGCTTGGCGTTGCGGCCGGTCAGGCAGACATGCGTCATGAAGGGCTTTTGCGTCAGCAGGAAATCCACGACCTCGTCGATGTCGAGGTAGTCGTATCGCAGGGCGATGTTGATCTCGTCCAGCAGCACGAACTGGATCTCGGGGTCGAGGATCTGTTCCTGCGCGATCTTCCAGCCGTTCTGCGCGGCGGCGATGTCGCGTTCGCGGTCCTGGGTTTCCCAGGTAAAGCCTTCGCCCGACACGAAGAACCGGCACTCATCGGCAAAGCGTGTCCGAAGAAAGGTTTTTTCGCCGGTGTCCCAGTTGCCCTTGATGAACTGCACCACGGCGCAGGGCATGCCATGCGCGATGCAGCGCATGATCATCCCGAACCCGGCCGACGATTTGCCCTTTCCCGAACCGGTATGGACCATGATCAGGCCCTTTTCCTCGGTCTTGGTCTCCATCATCCTGTCGCGGGCCGCCTTGATCTTGCGCATTTTCTCGGCGTGGCGGGCGTTCACGTCTTCGGTCATCTGGCGATCCTCATTCTTGACAAGCGGGGCGGATTCGGCGCATCTGCCATTCTGCTGGTGCCTGTGTAAACAGGTGAAAAGGGAATGTGCAGCCGGGAAATGCCCGGCCAGGTACAGCCGCCCCCGCGACCGTCACCGGAAAGGTCGTCCCATGCCACTGGCGCGTTCGCCGGGAAGGCCGGACAACCGCGGGCCGCCCGACCGACCGGGCCGCCGTGATCCGCAAGCCGGGAGACCTGCCAGCGCAGAAACGACGAAGACCGGACGGGGTGTTCCGGTGTCGGGGTCAGCCCGCGCACGACCATGGGCCCCTCGCCATCTGACCCGCGTCCCATGACCCATGGGACCGAGGATATGACCGAAACGGCGCAACCGCCCGAACTGCCGCAGGCCGAGCTTCTGGTCTGCGTGAAATGCCGTCGCGGTCGGGAAATTCCCGCCGATGAACGCCGCCCCGGCCAGCGGCTCTTCGAGGCGCTGACCGCGACCCAGGCGCCCCACGGCCTGCGTGTCACCCCAGTCGACTGTCTGCAGAACTGCGATTTTGGCTGCACCGTGGCGCTGCGCGGCGGCGCGCGCTGGACCTACGTGTTCGCCAATGTCGACGAGGTGTCGCATCCGGACATGATCCTTGACGGCGCGCGGCGCTATCAGCAGACCCAGGACGGGCTGATCCCCTGGCGCGAACGGCCCGAACATTTCAAGCGCAACTGTGTTGCCCGTATTCCCCCGCAGGAGAGCGAACATGACTGATCTGGCAAAACTCCCCGTAACCGTCGTCACCGGCTTTCTGGGATCGGGCAAGACCACGCTGATCCGGTCGCTGATGCAAAACCCGGGGGGCAAGCGGCTGGCCGTTGTGGTCAACGAATTCGGCGATGTCGGCGTCGATGGCGAGATCCTGAAAAGCTGTGCGATCCCCGACTGCCCGGCGGAAAACATCATGGAACTGGCCAACGGCTGCATCTGCTGCACCGTGGCCGACGATTTCATTCCCACGATCGAGGCGCTGATGAAGCTGGACCCGCGCCCCGATCACATCCTGATCGAAACCAGCGGCCTGGCGCTGCCGAAACCGCTGCTCAAGGCCTTCGACTGGCCCGACATCCGGTCGCGCATCACCGTCGACGGCGTCATTGCGCTGGCCGATGCCGAGGCGGTGGCGGCGGGCCGGTTCGCGCCCAACGTGGCAGCGGTGGACGCGCAGCGTCTGGCCGATGACAGCATCGACCACGAAACGCCCCTGTCCGAGGTCTTCGAGGATCAGATCTCCTGCGCCGACATCATCCTGCTGACCAAACCCGACCTGGCCGGTCCCGAAGGCGTGGCCAAAGCGCGCGAGATAATCGCGGCCGAGGCCCCCCGCCCCCTGCCGGTGATCGAGGTGGCCGAAGGCGTGATCGATCCGCGCGTGATCCTGGGCCTCGAGGCCGCGGCCGAGGATGACATGGACGCGCGCCCCAGCCATCACGACACGCCGCATGATCACGACCATGACGATTTCGAAAGCATCGTTGTGGACATCCCCGAACAGGCCGACCCCGCGCATCTGGTCGCGGCGATCGAGGCACTGGCCCGCGATCACAACATCCTGCGCGTCAAGGGCTATGCCGCGGTCGCGGGCAAGCCGATGCGCCTGCTGGTGCAGGCCGTCGGCGCGCGGGTGCGTCACCAGTTCGACCGGCCCTGGAAACCGGACGAGGCGCGTCAGGGCCGGCTTGTGGTCATCGCCGAACATGACGACATCGACACGCGCGCGATCCAGGCGGCGCTCGGTGCGGTCAGCGAACCGGCGGAATAGGTGTAGGGTGGGTTTGTAACCCACCGCAGGTGGACCCCGGCAATGCATGTCATCTTTCGCGAAAGCCACGGGCTGGACGAGGCCGAGACCCCGAGCGATCTGGGCCAAAGCCCGGCGGAACTGGTGGTGCTGTCGTTTTCCGACAGCGACCTTGGCGCGTTCAGCGAAGGCTGGCATCGCGGCGGCGGGCCGCAGGGGCGCATGCCGACGCTGCGGCTGGCGAACCTTACCGCACTCAAGCATCCGCTGTCGGTCGACACCTATGTCGACCAGACGCTGGCGGGGGCCAAGGGCATTCTGATCCGCCTGATCGGCGGCGTGTCCTACTGGGCCTACGGGCTGCAGCAGGTGCAGGCGCTGGCCGCCGCGCGCGGCATTGCGCTGGCCGTACTGCCCGCTGACGGGCGGCCGGATGCGCGGCTGGACGACGCCTCGACCCTGCCCGCATCGACGCTGCGGCGGCTCGCGCATCTGTGCGACACTGGCGGGGTCGTTGCGGCGCAGGCAGCACTGGCACAGATGGCGCTGGCGGCGGGGCTTTACGCGGGGCCAGTCATCGGATCGAAGGTTCTGCCGCAGGTCGGCGCCTGGACGCCCGAGGATGGCGTCTGCTGCCCTTTGCGCGCACTCGATCAGACAAAGCCGCGTCTGATCGTCACCTTCTACCGGTCCTATCTCGTTTCTGCGGATCTCGCCCCGATCGCCGCCCTTTTCGACGCTTTCCGCGCACGCGGTTACGACGTGCTGGGGCTTCTTGCACCGTCGCTCAAGGCCCCGGATGCGGCGGGCTGGCTGCGCCGCCAGATCCGCCACCTCGCCCCGCGCGCCATAATCAACGCCACCGCTTTTTCGGGTCGTGGGGACGACGCGACCTCGCCGCTCGATGCGGGCGAGGTGCCGGTGTTTCAGGTGGCGCTGGCCACCTCGACCCGCAAGGCCTGGGACGAGGCCGACCGCGGCCTGTCGCCCGCCGATCTGGCCATGCATGTGGTCCTGCCAGAAGTCGATGGCCGCATCATGGGCGGCGTCGCGTCGTTCAAGGAACCGGGTCGGCGCGACGATCACCTGCAGTTTTCGCGCTTCTCGCACGTGCCGCAGACGGACCGGATTGACGCCATCGCCGACCGGGTACACGGCTGGCTGACGCTCGCCGCAACCCCCGCCGCGCATCGCCGCCCAGCGCTGGTGCTGTCGACCTATCCGGGCAAGGACTGGCAGATGGGCCATGCCGTGGGTCTGGACGCGCCCGCCTCCTGCGCCGCGATCCTGCAGGATCTGGCAGAGGCGGGCTATGACATCCCCGCCCCGCCCGCCGATCTTGGCGCGGCGCTGCAGGCGCGCAGTCTGGCGTGGCCGCTGGCCGAGTATCGCGCCGCGCTGGACGGGCTGCCGCAAACCCTGCGCGACGATCTTCACACCGCCTGGGGGGCGCCCGAAGACGATCCCGATCAGCACGACGGCGCGTTCCATTTCTCCGCGCTGAAGCTTGGCCAGGCTTTCATTGCCCTGCAGCCGGAACGCGGCACGCCGCGCACACGCGACGACGATTATCACGACCTGTCCCGCGTGCCCCGGCACGGCTATGTCGCCTTCTATCTGTGGCTGCAGCAGCGCGCGCAGGCGCTGGTGCACATCGGCGCGCACGGCACGCTGGAATGGCTGCCGGGCAAATCCGTGGCCCTGTCGCGCAACTGCTGGCCCGATGCGCTTACCGGCGCGCTGCCGGTCATCTACCCCTTCATCGTCAATGACCCCGGAGAGGCCGCTCAGGCCAAACGCCGCATCGGCGCGGTGACGCTGGGCCACATCCCGCCGCCGCTGCGCGCCAGCGGTACGCCCGACCGGCTGGCCCGGCTCGAGGCGCTGCTGGACGAATTTTCCAACGCCGACGGGCTCGACCCGCGCCGCCGCGACCGGCTGCAGACCGACATCCGGGACGAGGCGCAGGCGCTGGGGGTCGAGGAGGATCTGGGCCTGGACCGCGCCGCCTGCAGCGCCGAGGCGATCACCCGCATCGACCGCTTCGTCTGCGATATCAAGGAAAGCCAGTTCGGCGACGGGCTGCACGTCTGGGGCCGCCCGCCCGCCGTGCCCGGCAGCTTTGACACCGCCGCGTCGGTCATCGCCGAACGCGACGCCCTTCTTGGCGCGCTCGACGGGCGGCGCATCGTGTCTGGCCCGTCCGGCTCGCCCTATCGCGGGCGCGCTGACGTGCTGCCCACGGGCCGCAACCTCTTCACCACCGATCCCCGGTCGGTCCCGACCCGCGCGGCCTATGCGCAGGGCGAACGGCTTGCGGCCGAGTTGATCCGCCGCCACCTGCAGGACGAAGGCGACTGGCCGCGCGGCTTGATCGTCGATCTTTGGGGGTCCGCCACGATGCGCACCGCGGGCGAGGAATTCGCCATGGCGCTGGCGCTTCTGGGCGTCCGCCCGGTCTGGGATGCCGGGTCAGAACGGGTGTCGGGCATCGAGGTCCTGCCGGTGGCCGAGCTCGATCGCCCCCGCATCGACGTGACGCTGCGTGTTTCGGGCCTGTTCCGCGATGTTTTTCCGACGCTCTCGACCCTCTTTGGTCAGGCCGTGCGGGCGCTTGCGGCGCGGGACGAGGCGGCGGACTGGAACCCCTACGCGGGCCGAAGCGATCTGGCGCGGGTCTACGGCCCCGCGCCGGGGCAATTCGGACTGGGCATGGGTGCGGCGCTCGACAGCTATGACGCGGACAGCAGGAGGGCGGCGGGCGAGGCCTGGCTCAAGGCCAGCGCCTGGGCGCTCGACGGCGATGCGGCCACGCAGGATGCGACCGGTCTGCGTGCCCGGGTAGCGGGAGCGGAGGCCTTTGTGCATCCGCAGGACCTGCCAGAAACCGATCTGCTGCTGGCCGAGGATTACGCCGCGCATGAGGCCGGGTTCGCCGCCGCACAGGCCATGACAGGCGGCAAGGCCGCGCTCTATCACCTTGACAACACCGACCCCGCCCGCCCCCGCGCAAGAGGCTTGAGCGAGGAAATCGCGCGCGTCGTGCAGGCCCGTGCCGCCAACCCCGGATGGATCGCAGGCATGCGGCGGCACGATTTTCGCGGTGCCGCCGAAATTGCCGCGACGCTGGATCATATGGCCGCCTTCGCGCATCTGGCGGGCGCGGTCAGCCCGCATCTTTTCGACCTTTACCACGACGCCACGCTGGGCGATCCGCAGACCGATGCCTTCCTGCGCGAGGCCAACCCGCAGGCCCATGCGGCGATGCAGGCGCGCTTTGCCGCCCTGCTAGAGGCGGGGCTGTGGCAGACCCGCCGCAATTCGGTGCTGGCCGGTCTGGGGGCGGCGGAATGAGCGTGCCACAGATCAAGGGCTGGTGCCCCGGCGCGCATCGCCCCATGCTGTCGGGCGATGGGCTGGTGGTCCGCGTCCGCCCGTTTTTCGCAGAACTGACGGCGGCGCAGGTTCTGGGCCTCTGCGCGCTGGCCGAACGGTTCGGCAACGGCACGATTGATCTTACGTCACGCGCCAATCTGCAAATTCGCGGCGTGGCAGAGGCGGATCATGCAGAGCTGCTGCACGGGCTGGAAGAGCTGGGGCTGATCGACGTCGACCCGGCGGTCGAGGGCCACCGCAACATCCTCATCGCACCTGACTGGACGCGGGGTGATCAGACCCACCGGCTGTGCACGGCGCTGCTGCGGGCGCTGCCGGATCTGCCCGATCTGCCGCAAAAGATGGGCTTTGCCATCGACACCGGTGCCGCTGGTCACCTGGCCGCAGGGTCGGCGGATGTGCGGTTTGAACGCGACGCCGACGGCGCGCTGATCCTGCGCGCGGACGGCGCGGCATTGGGCACACGGATCACCGAGGCCGATGCGATGCCGACGCTCAGGACGCTGATGGACTGGTTCATCGACACCGGCGGCGCGGCCTCTGGCCGGATGGCACGGCATCTGAAAACCACAAAGCTGCCTGCCCGGTGGCAAGAGGTGCCGCCGCGTTCGCAGGGCGATCCCTGTCAGCCCGGCCCGACCCCGGAAGGGGCGATCATCGGCCTGCCCTTCGGCCACGTGACCGCTGCCGATCTCTCGGCGCTGATGCGCGACAGCGGGGCGGGCAGCTTGCGGATCATGCTTGGCCGAATGCTCTGGCTGCGCGGCGCGGGCAAGGTAAAGGCCAAGGGCTTTGTCACCCGATCCGGCGACCCGCTGCTGACCGCCCACGCCTGCCCCGGCGCGCCCTTCTGCCCGCAGGCCAGCGTTGCCACCCGCGACCTGGCCCGCACGCTGGCCCCGCGCCTGCCCCGCGGCGAAACCTTGCACGTGTCGGGCTGCGTCAAGGGCTGCGCCCACCCCCGCGCGGCGGACCTGACGCTCGTCGGACGCGACGGCGCTTTCGACCTTGTCAGGCAAGGGTCCCCGTGGGATGAGCCGGAGCGCCGCGGCCAAACCGCCCAAGACCTTCTGGACCTGATGACCTGACCATGCCTTACGAATACGAAACCGACGGTGCCGCGATCTACACGCAGTCCTTTGCCACAATCCGGGCCGAGGCGGATCTGGCCCGGTTCGATCCCGACGAAGAACCCATCGCCGTGCGGATGATCCACGCCGCCGGCATGGTCGGGCTTGAGGAATTCATCCACTTCTCCCCCGGTTTCGCGACCGCCGCCCGGGCCGCGCTGGCATCTGGTGCGCCGATCCTGTGCGATGCGCATATGGTCAGCGAAGGCGTGACACGCCCCCGTCTGCCCGCCGACAACCGGGTGATCTGCACCCTGCGCGACGACGGCGTGCGCGATCTGGCGGCGAAGATGTCCAACACCCGCTCTGCCGCCGCGCTGGAGTTGTGGCGCCCGCATCTGGCAGGTGCACTGGTGGCCATCGGCAACGCGCCGACCGCGCTTTTCCACCTGCTCAACATGCTCGAAGATCCCGATTGCCCGCGCCCCGCCGCCATCATCGGCTGCCCGGTGGGCTTTGTCGGGGCGATGGAAAGCAAGGACGCCCTGTGGGCCGATCAGCCGGTGCCCTGCTGCATCGTCAAGGGGCGTCTGGGCGGCAGCGCCATCACCGTCGCCGCTATCAACGCCATCGCGAGCCGCGCGGAATGACCGACCGCACGCCCCCCGGCACGGTCCACGGCGTCGGCCTTGGCACCGGCGATCCCGACCTGATGACCCTGCGCGCGCATCGGCTGCTGACCAATGCCCGCCACGTGGCGTTCTTCCGCAAGGCCGGGCGCAGCGGCCAGGCGCGCCGGATCGTCGATGGGCTGCTGCCCGAAGGCGTGACCGAGTTCGCGATGGAATATCCCGTCACCACGGAAATTCCCCTGTCCGATCCGCGCTACAACGAGATCCTGTCGGCCTTTTACGCCGACTGCACCACCCATCTTCGGCAATTGGCGCAGGCGGGCGAGGACATCGTGGTGCTCTGCGAGGGCGATCCGTTCTTCTACGGCTCCTTCATGCACCTTTATACCCGGCTCAAGGACCACGTGCCGGTGCAGGTGGTGCCCGCGATCACCGGTATGTCGGCCGCCTGGACCGCCACCGGCCAGCCGATTACCTGGGGCGACGATGTGCTGACGGTGCTGATGGGCACCCTGCCCGAGGACGAGCTGGCCACCCGCATGGCCATTACCGACGCGCTGGTCGTCATGAAGATCGGGCGCAACATCGACAAGATACGCGGCGCGCTGAAGACCGCAGGCAAATACGATGCCGCCTGGCTCGTGGAATTCGCCAGCATGCCGAACCAGACGGTGCAAAAGCTGGCCGAGGCCGAGGGCAAGGTCACCCCCTATTTCTCGATCGTGATCGTGCACGGTCAGGGGCGCAGGCCGTGACCGGGTCGCTGATTATTGCGGGGCTTGGCCCGGGGGCCGACCACCTTGTCACGCCCGAGGTGACGGAGGCGCTGGCCCAGGCGACCGACATCGTGGGCTACATTCCCTACGTCGCGCGGGTAGCCGAACGTCCGGGCCTGACCCTGCATCCCAGCGACAACCGGGTCGAGATCGACCGGTCACGCCACGCCTTGGAAATGGCCGCGGATGGCCGCCAAGTCGTTGTGGTTTCGTCTGGCGATCCCGGTGTGTTCGCCATGGCCGCCGCCGTGTTCGAGGCGGTCGAGGCGGGGCCGGACCATTGGCGCGATCTCGACATCCGCGTCGCCCCCGGCATCACCGCAATGCTGGCCGCCGCCGCACGCGCGGGCGCGCCCCTGGGCCATGATTTCTGCGCCATCAACCTCAGCGACAACCTCAAACCCTGGGCGTTGATCGAACGGCGGCTGCGGCTGGCGGCAGAGGCGGATTTCGCCATGGCGTTCTACAATCCCCGGTCGAAATCCCGGCCCGAAGGTTTTGCCCGCACTTTGGATGTGCTCAACGACGCCTGCGGCGACGCGCGCCCGGTGATCTTTGCCCGCGCGGTCAGCACGCCCGAAGAGGCGATCCGCGTCGTGCCCCTGCCCGACGCCCGCCCCGAGATGGCGGATATGCGCACCATGGTGATCGTCGGATCCTCGACCACCCGCATCATCACCCGCGACGGCGCGCCCTTCGTTTACACACCCCGGTCGGTGGCATGACCCTGCGCCCAGGCCAGAACCTGCGCGACGTCATGCGCCTCGGCCCGCGCGGGCAAAGCGGGGCGGTCGATCATGATGACCGGCAGGCCCAGATCCCGCGCCGCGATGAGCTTGGCCTTGGCCCCCGTGCCGCCGGAGTTTTTCGAGACGACCAGATCAATGCGGTGTTCCTGCATCAGAGCCAGATCACCCGCCGTGGTGAACGGCCCACGATCCACGACGATGGCGTGGTCGGGAAATGGCGGCGGATCTTTCGGCGGATCGACCAGCCTCAGAAGGTAGAAGTGCTGTGGGTTTGGGGCAAACTCAAGCAGATGCATGCGCCCCACGGCCAGCATCACTCGCCGGGCATGGCAGTTCAGCGCCGCCACCGCACCGGGGATATCCGGCACGTGACTCCAATGATCGCCGTCCTGCGGCTGCCAGGGCGCGCGGGTCAGGGCGATCAGCGGAACGCCGGTCAGCGCGCTGGCGGTCACGGCATTGTGGCTCATCTGCGCGGCGAAGGGATGTGTGGCATCGACCAGATGGGTGATCCTGTGATCACGCAGATAGGCCGCCAGCCCCTCGGCCCCGCCGAACCCACCCACCCGCTGCGGCAGCGGCTGGCGCACCGGCCGATCCACCCGACCGGCAAAGGAAATGGTGCCGTGAAGGCCTGCCTCGGCCATCGCGCGGCAAAGTGCCGTCGCCTCGGTCGTGCCTCCGAGGACAAGCAGGTTTGGTGTCATGGCTGATCGTCCCTGGCTGACCCTGATCGGGCTGGGCGAAGATGCCCCGGACGGGCTGTCGCCTGCAAGCAGATCGGCGCTTGAGGCGGCGGAAATCGTCATGGGGCCGCCGCGGCATCTGTCGCTCTTGCCTGGGATCGCGGCGCGACAGGTCGAGTGGCCGGTGCCCTTCGCCGACGGCATCCCGCAGCTTCTGGCGCTGCGCGGGCAGCGCGTGGCGGTGCTGGCGTCGGGCGATCCGTTCTGGTTCGGGGCGGGCACGACGCTGGCCCGGCATCTGGAACCCGGCGAATGGCACGCCCTGCCCGGCCCGTCGACCTTTTCGCTGGCCGCGTCGCGCATGGTCTGGCCGCTGGAAGCGACCTCCTGTTTCGGCCTGCATGCCGCCCCGCTGACCCGGCTGCGGCCTGTGCTGGCGAAAGGGCTGCGCGCCATCGTGCTGCTGCGCGACGGCGACGCTGTGCGCGACCTCGCGACCTACCTCACCGACTGCGGGTTTGGCGCATCGACGCTCACCGTGCTCGAGGCGCTTGGCGGACCGCGCGAACGCCGCACCGAGGCGCGCGCCGACGCGATGCCCGTGCAGGACTTCGCCCACCCGGTCTGCGCCGCCGTGCACGTGGCAGGCCGTGGTGCGGCGCTGCCGCTGGCGTCGGGGCGGCCGGACGACTGGTTTGAAAGCGACGGCCAGATGACCAAGCGCCCGGTGCGCGCGCTGACACTGTCGGCATTGGCCCCGCGCCCCTTCGAGCATCTGTGGGACATCGGCGGCGGATCGGGGTCCGTCGCGATCGAATGGCTGCTCAGCCACCCGACCCTGACGGCCACCAGCATCGAACCACGCGCCGAGCGTGCGGCCAATATCAGCGCCAATGCCGCGCGGCTGGGGGTGGACCGGCTGAACGTGGTGACTGGCGCGGCCCCCGCCGCGCTGGCGGGGCTCGACGTGCCCGATGCGATCTTTGTCGGCGGAGGCCTCTGTGACGACCTGCTGGGCTGGCTCACGGCCAACCTGCGCCCTAGCACGCGGATCGTGGCCAATGCTGTCACGCTTGAGACAGAGGCGCTGCTGACCCGCGCGCAGGCGGATCACGGCGGCGAGCTGCTGCGCGTTGAGCTGGCGCAGGCCGCCCCCCTGGGGCCGCGCCGGGGCTGGAAATCCAGCTATCCGATCGTACAATGGAGCGTCACGCTATGATCGTTGCGGGCTTCGGATTTCGCGCCGCGGCCAGCGCCGCCAGCCTGCGCAATGCCTATGACCTGGCCTGCGGCGCGCATCGGCCGCAGTGCCTTGCCACCGCCGCCGACAAGGCGCAAAGCCCGGCGTTCGTCGCCCTCTCGCGCGCGCTTGGCCTGCCCATCCGCGCGGTGCCGCCGCAGCGCCTGGCACAGCAAGGCACGGCCACACGCTCGGCCACGTCCATGGCCGCGCGCGGCACCGGCAGCGTGGCAGAAGCGGCGGCGCTGGCCGCCGCGGGTGCAGGCGCGACGCTGCTGCAGCCGCGCCGCATATCGACCGACCGCATGGCCACCTGCGCATTGGCCGAAGGAGAGAATGAATGACCGTGCATTTCATCGGCGCCGGCCCCGGCGCGCCCGATCTTCTGACCCTGCGCGGGCGCGACCTGATCGCCGCCTGCCCGGTGTGCCTTTATGCCGGATCGCTGGTGCCCGAGGCGGTTCTGGCCCATTGCCCGCCCGACGCGCGCATCGTCAACACCGCGTCGATGGACCTTGACGCGATCATCGCCGAGGTCAAGGCCGCCCATGCCGCTGGACAGGATGTGGCCCGGCTGCATTCCGGCGACCTGTCGGTCTGGTCGGCCATGGGTGAACAGATGCGACGGCTGCGCGCGTTGGATATCCCCGTGTCGGTTACCCCCGGGGTGCCATCCTTTTCCGCCGCCGCTGCGGCGCTGGGGGCCGAACTGACCCTGCCCGGGCTGGCGCAATCGGTGGTGCTGACCCGCACACCGGGGCGCGCATCGTCCATGCCGGAGGGTGAAACGCTCACGAATTTCGCCGCCACCGGCGCGACGCTGGCGATCCACCTTTCGGTGCAGAACCTCACCAGCGTCGTGGCGGACCTCACACCGCAATACGGCGCCGATTGCCCGGTCGCCGTGGTCTACCGCGCCAGCTGGCCGGACCAGCAGATCATCCGCAGCACTTTGTCGGGGATCGAGGCCGCAGTGGACAGCGGCATTTCCCGCACGGCGCTGATCCTCGTGGGGCCCGCGCTTGCAGGCGAGGGGTTCGATGAAAGCTGCCTCTATGCGGCGGATTACGACCGCCGCTATCGCCCGCAAAGCGCCGAAAGCCCCTGGGCCAGCTGGACCCCGGAAAGCGAGCAAAGCCATGACTGACCCGCGCGGCATCCTTGTTTCGGCACCTGCGTCGGGCACCGGCAAGACCACGGTGATGCTGGGCCTGCTCCGGGCACTGGCCGATGACGGGGTGAAGGTGCAGCCTTACAAATCCGGGCCGGATTATATCGACCCGGCCTTTCACCTTGCCGCCTGCGGGCGCGCGTCCTTCAACATCGACAGCTGGGCCATGGGTCCAGAGCTTTTGTCCGCCATCGCGGCGCAGGCGACGGGCGCGGATATCTGCGTCGCCGAAGGGTCCATGGGCCTGTATGACGGGGTCGCCACGCGCGGGCAAAGCGGGTTCGGCAGCAGCGCTGAAACCGCACAGCGCATGGGCTGGCCGGTGGTTCTGGTCGTCGATGTCAGCGGTCAGGCGCAGTCGGCGGCGGCCACAGCACTTGGGTTCCGGCAGTACAATCCCGACCTGCCCTTCGCGGGCGTGATCCTGAACCGCGTCGCCTCGCCCCGGCACGAACGGCTGGCGCGGCTGGGGATGGACCGCGCGGGCCTGCCGGTGCTGGGCGTGCTGCCCCGGCGCGGCGATCTGGCCCTGCCGGAACGGCACCTGGGGCTGATCCAGGCGGTCGAGCATCCGGACCTCAACGCCGCCATCGCAGGCTATGCCGAGTTTCTGCGCGCGCACGTGGATCTGGGCGCCATCCGCGAAGCCGCGCGCGGCGTGCCGCTGCCTGCCACGCCCGCGACGCTGCCGCCGCCACCCGCGCAACGCATCGCGCTGGCCCGCGATGCCGCGTTTTCCTTCACCTATCCGCATCTGATCGAAGGCTGGCGCGCCGCGGGGGCCGAAATCCTGCCGTTTTCACCGCTCGCCGACGAAGCGCCCGACCCATCGGCCGACCTGGTCTGGCTGCCGGGGGGATACCCCGAATTGCACGCGGGCAAGATCGCGGCGGCGGAAACCTATCGCGCGGGGCTGTGCAAACACGCAGAAACCCGGCCCGTACACGGCGAATGCGGCGGCTACATGGCCCTGGGCGAGGCGCTGATCGACAAGGACGGCACGCGCCACGCCATGGCCGGGCTGCTGGGGCTGGTCACCAGCTATGAAAAGCGGAAATTCCATCTGGGCTATCGCCGCGCCGTCCTGCGCAGCGCCCTGCCCGGTCACGCCCCGGGCGCGGCCCTGCGCGGGCACGAGTTTCATTATTCGACCATCCTCGACCAGCCCGACGCGGCGCTGGCGGATGTGGCCGATGCCGATGGCAACGCGGTGACTGAGACCGGATCCTTCCGGGGCCATGTCACCGGCACGTTCTTTCACCTCATCACCGCAGAGGAGCCTGCCGCATGACCGGTTTCGTGAGCTTCGTCGGCTCCGGCCCCGGCGATCCAGAGCTTTTGACGCTCAAGGCGGTGGACCGGTTGAAACGCGCCGATGCCGTGCTCTTTGACGATCTGTCGTCGGGGCCGATCCTGACCCACGCGCGGTCCGGCGCGGATCTGGTCGGGGTGGGCAAACGCGCCGGGCGCGCCTCGCCCAAGCAGCACCATGTCAGCCGTTTGCTGGTGGATTACGCGCAGATCGACCAGCGCGTGGTGCGGCTCAAATCCGGGGACAGCGGCCTGTTCGGGCGGCTGGAGGAAGAGCTGACCGCCTTGCGTGCGGCGGGTATCCCCTACGAGATCATTCCCGGCGTGCCCTCGGCCTGCGCGGCGGCGGCGGCGGCGGGCATCCCGCTCACGCGTCGGCTGACCGCGCGGCGCGTGCAGTTCGTGACCGGGCATGACGTGACCGGGCAACTGCCCGAGGATATCAACCTCGACGCTCTGGCCGACCCGACGGCCTCGACCGTGGTTTTCATGGGCAAACGCACCTTTCCGCGGCTGTTGGCGGCGCTGACCGCCCGTGGCCTGCCCGCCGATACGCCGGCGATCCTGGCCGAAGGCGTGAGCGGACCGGAACAACGCATCCTGCGTACCACCGTCATCGCCCTTGCCGATACGCTGGCCCAGGAGGTCGGCAACCAGCCCGCGCTGATCCTCTACGGCCCGCTGGCCGAGGGGTAGCGCCATGATCCGCGACCTTTGGCTTGTCGGGATCGGAACGGGCAGCCCCGCGCATGTCACCATTGAGGGGATGCAGGCACTGCGCGACGCGGCGCTGATCCTGATCCCGCACAAGGGTGCCGGCAAGGATGATCTGGCCGGAATGCGGCACGCGATCCTGCAAGCGAGCGGCAGCACGGCCCACGTCGTTCCCTTCGACTATCCGGTGCGCGACCCGGCGCTGCCCTATCAGGCGCGTGTCGCCGCCTGGCATGACGAGATCGCGCGCCGCTGGCAGGCCGCCGTCACCGACGCGGCACCCGACGGGCCGGTGGCGCTGCTGGTCTGGGGCGATCCGTCGCTTTACGACAGCACCATGCGCATCGCCACGCGGCTGGACCCCGCGCCGCGCCTGCGCGTGGTGCCCGGGATCACCGCCATCCAGGCGCTGACGGCGGCGCATGCCATCCCGCTCAACACCGTGAACGGGCCGGTGCAGATCACCACCGGGCGGCGGCTGCATGACGCAGGCTGGCCCGAGGGCACCGATACGCTGGTGGTGATGCTGGACGGAGAGGCGCGGTTCATGGATCTTCCACCCGACGGCGTGACCATCTGGTGGGGTGCGTTTCTGGGGATGCCGGAACAGATCCTCGACAGCGGTCCGCTGACAGAAGTCCGCGACCGCATCCTTGCCACCCGCAAAGACGCTCGCGCGCGTCATGGCTGGATCATGGACACGTATCTTTTGCAACGCTGAGGCGCGGCCCGCCACTTCAGATCGCGACCGCCTGCCCGGTCAGCGCCGACTGCTGCGCCGCCAGCCCCATGCGTACCGCCATCAGCCCGTCGTGCAACGTGACCTCTGTCCCGCCCTGCCCGCGCAGCATCCGCAGGAATCGCTGGTGCTGGTAATAGGTCGATCCGTTGTGATCCCCCGCCGCCAGCAGCGCGGGATCCACAGGGATATCCACTGCCACCGGACCCTTGGGCGCGCGCGGGCTGACGATGACCTGCGGCACCGGCGGCGCGCCCAGATCGGCGGGCCAGAACCGGCCCGGCCCGGGCACAAGGGCCTCGATCTTGCCCAAGGGGCCGACGGCGCTGATCTCTTCCTGATAGCGGCTGCCTTCGGCGAACATGCAAAGCTCCAGCATGGCGCGGGCGCCGCTGGCGAACTCCACGATGACATAGCCATGGTCCCAGATATCCGGCACCTCGCCATCATAGGATTCATCACGGTGGTTGACCGCCTGACCGGCGCTGGCCATGACCCGCACCGGATCGGACCGCAGCACCAGCCGCATCAGGTCAAAGAAGTGGCAGCACTTTTCCACCAGCGTCCCGCCGGTGTTGCGGTTGAACCGGTTCCAGTGCCCGACCTTGGGCAGGAACGGAAACCGGTGTTCGCGGATGGTCAGCATCTGCACCCCGCCGGTCGCCGCGTGCGCCTGGTCGATCAGCGCCGCAACCGGGGGCATATAGCGATATTCCATCGCCACCCAGACCGGCGCCGGGTATCGGGCCAGAAAGTCGGCCATCCGGGCGTCATCCTCGGGCGCGGTGTAAAGCGGCTTTTCCACCAACACCGGCAAAGGGTTGCTTTGCGCGATCAGCTCCATCTGCGGGACGTGCAGGTGGTTGGGTGACACGATCACCAGCGCGTCCAGACCGGGATGCGCCAGCAGCGCCTCGACCGACGCGGCGGCCACGGCCGCCGGGGCCAGATCCAGTGCCGCTGCACGCATCGCCGCGTCGGGTTCAAAGATCACCGCCACCTCGGCCCCGTCCAGCAAGGCGATGTTGCGCAGATGCTCCTGCCCCATCATGCCGCAGCCGATGATCCCGTAACGCAGGGTCCCCATGCCAGTCATCCTTAGGTCAGCCGCGCGACGTAGGTCGCGACGGTCGTGTCGATCCAGTTGCGCGACACCTCGGCCCGCGCGCCGTCCTGCGCCCAGCTGATCCGTTCCACCATGACGCAAGGCGTCCCGGAGGCGTTGCCGAACGCCGGATCGGCCCAATCCGGCACCGGGGCCAGTCCGACACGATCCTCGACCCGGCTGATCCAGAGGCCCAGCTTTTCGCGGTAGTAAAGATAAAGCGACTCTGACAGGTCATCCGCGTCGATCCGGGGCGTGTAGGCCGCATCAAGCCAGATCTCCTCAAGCACCGCGGGCGTACCGCTCAGACTGCGCAGGCGGCGAATTCGGTGGCCCGCGTCGCTGGTGCCAAAGGCGGGCAGACCGGCCGGCTTGGCGTGCCGCCCGACATCCAGCAATCGCGCGGTCGGCAACCCGCCACCCTGCAAAAGCTCAACCCGGAAAAACGCATATACGCTCTGCGTGTCCGTGCGCGCCCGCACATAATTTCCGGACCCCTGCACTCGCTCCAGCAGGCCCTTTTCAGTGAGTGTCGCAAGCGCCTTGCGCAACGTCCCGACCGAGGTGCCAAGCTGCGCCGCCAGCACGCGCTCTGGCGGCAGCCGGTCGCCGTCCACATAGCGCCCGGCGGTGATCTCACGGATCAGAAGCTCGCTCAGCTGCACGTGCAGCGGCAGGGCATGGCGGTCGGTCACGGCGGCGGGCACCTTTGAAATTGATGCATTATTGATTTACATTAGATGCGGTGCTACGCAAGCGCAATTGATGCACTCCGGGGGGCTGCGCATGACCATCGTTCCGATCACCTCACCCGATCTTGGCGCGGCAGAGGTGTCGTGGTTTTCCGCCCTCTGTTCAGACGATTACGCCTATCTGGGCGTGCCCGACGGCAGCCTGCGATCCAGTTGGGACCATTGTTCCGCCATCGTGAAAGAGGCCGAGCGTCAAGGCTTTCGCAACATCCTGTGTCCGTCGTCGTATCAGGTCGGTCAGGACACGCTGAGCTTTGTCGCGGGCTGCGCCCCGATCACCGACAAGATCAACATGCTGGCCGCCGTCCGCTGCGGTGAGATGCAGCCCATCATGCTGGCGCGCACCATCGCGACGCTGGATCACATGCTCGAGGGTCGGCTGACGGTAAACATCATCAGCAGCGATTTTCCGGGGCAGAAGGAACCTTCGCCCTATCGCTACCAACGCTCGTGCGAGGTGGTCGAGATCCTCAAACAGGCCTGGACGCAGGACGAGATTGATTATCAGGGCGAGGTCTATCAGTTCGAGGGGCTGACGACCGACCCCGCCAAACCTTACCAGACCGGCGGGCCGCTTCTCTATTTCGGCGGCTATTCTCCGGACGCGCTGGAGCTTTGCGGGCAGCATTGCGACGTTTACCTGATGTGGCCCGAAACCAGGGATGCTCTGGCGCAGCGGATGCGCGACGTGCATGCGGTGGCCGAAAGATACGACCGCACGCTGGATTACGGCTTGCGGGTGCACGTGATCGTCCGGGACACCGAGGCCGAGGCCCGCGAATACGCCCAACATCTGGTCAGCCAGCTTGACGACGACGCGGGCAAGACGATCCGCGATCGCGCGCTTGACGCCACATCGCTGGGCGTGGCCCATCAGGCGAAAAACCGCGAACTGGCGGATATGGAAGGCTTTATCGAACCGCACCTTTGGACGGGCGTCGGGCGCGCGCGGTCGGGCTGCGGCGCGGCCATCGTCGGCAGCACCGATCAGGTGTTGTCAGAGCTGGAAAGCTATCAGAAGATGGGCATTCGCGCGTTTATCCTTTCCGGCTATCCGCATATCGACGAATGCCGCCATTTCGGGTCGCGGGTGCTGCCGCAGATGAACACCTGCTCCTTGCCCCACGCCTATGGCCGCGTGCCGCAATCCACACCAGCCACGCCCCTGGGCGTAGGAGTCCGCCGCTGATGAACCGAGTTTCCCTGTCCAACGATGTCAGCCTGTCGCGCCTTGTCTATGGCATGTGGCGGCTGGGTGACGACGACGACACCCGCCCCGAACACGTCCGCGCCAAGATCGACGCCTGTCTTGATCAGGGCATCACCACGATGGATCAGGCCGATATCTACGGCGGCTACATGGCCGAAGAGATCCTGGGCAACGCGCTGACACCTGAGCTGCGCGCGAAGATCGAGATCGTGACGAAATGCGATATCGTCGCGCCCGCAGGACGCCACGCGGGCGCGCGGGTCAAGCATTACGACACCAGCCGGGCGCATATCCACGCCTCGGTCGACCAGTCGCTGAAGCTGATGAAGACCGAGGTGATCGATCTTTTGCTGATCCACCGCCCCGATCCGCTGATGGATCATCTGGAAACCGGCGCGGCGCTTGATGAGCTTGTGACCGCCGGAAAGGTCCGTGCGGTGGGGGTGTCGAACTTCAAACCCTGGGACTGGTCGCTGCTGCAATCGGGGATGACGACGCCGCTTGCCACCAACCAGATCGAGATTTCGCTGCTGGAACATTCCGCGCTGACCAATGGCGACCTCGCCTTTTTGCAGGAACGCGGTATCCCGCCGATGGCCTGGTCGCCGCTGGGGGGTGGTGCGCTGTTCTTTGACACGCGGCATGCGGAATTGCGGCGGGCGCTGGAACGGGTAGCCGAAGAGAATGACGTCGACGAAACCGCCGTCGCTATCGCCTGGCTCTTGGCCCATCCCTCCGGCATCCTACCTGTCCTCGGGACCAACAATCTGGACCGCATCGCCCGGATCGGCGATGCTGCAAACATCCGGATGGATCGGGAGACATGGTTTGAACTATACACCCTCGCCCTTGGCCACGAGGTCGCCTGAGGCATGCCCGACCCCGCCCGCGGGCAAAGGGAGCCTTTGATGAGCGCACCCGAGCATGATTTCGACCCCGCCACGGAAAACAGCCGCGCCTTTCGCGATGCCCTGGGCCGGTTCGGCACCGGCGTGACGGTGATCACCTGCGCAACCCCCGACGGGCCGCTGGGGATCACCGCCAACAGCTTTGCCTCCGTGTCGCTCGACCCGCCGCTGGTGCTTTGGGCACCCGCCAAGGGATCAAGCCGCTATCCGTTCTACGCCGCCGCCGATCATTTCGCGATCCACGTCATGGGGGCCGAACAAAGCGCGCTTTGCGACGGCTTTGCCCGCAGCGGCGATGCCTTCGACCGCTTCGACTGGCACGAAAGCGCGAAGGGTGTGCCGCTGCTGGGGGGCTGCCTGTCGCGGTTCGAATGCACGAAAACGGCGGAGCATGACGGCGGCGATCACACGATCATCGTGGCACGTGTCACCCGGGTGGCCACACGCGACGGCGATCCGCTGCTGTTCTTCGGGGGTGGTTACGGCGGGTTCGCCGCGGCGTCCTGACCTTGGGCCGCGCAGACCGGCGCCCGGAAAATTCAAATTTTCCGGCCCGTTTTCTTCGAAGAAAACGGTGCAGCACTCTGCTCTGGCCCCTATACATTCGCCGCCAGAGCGGATAGGGCGGCGCCTTGGCCGGGCGCATCCGGCCCGACAATTCGCAAGGCCGCCATGATCCAGACCCTCGCCGACGCCCTGGCCGAAAAAGGCTATGACACCCTCACCCCCGTGCAAGAAGCGGTGACCGACCCGGCGCTTCAGGGGCGCGACATGCTCGTGTCGGCGCAGACCGGGTCGGGCAAGACCGTGGGCTTTGGCCTCGCCATCGCCGAAACCCTGCTGCAGGGGGCCGACCGCATGGGCCCCGCCGCGACGCCGCTGGCGCTGATCGTCGCCCCCACCCGCGAACTGGCCTTTCAGGTCATGCGCGAGATCACCTGGCTTTACGCGCGCACCGGCGCAGTCGTCGCCACCTGCGTCGGCGGCATGGACATGCGTACCGAAAAGCGCAGCCTGGAACGCGGTGCGCATATCGTCGTGGGCACGCCGGGCCGCTTGCGCGACCATATCCAGCGCGGATCGCTGGACCTGTCGGGCATCCGTGCCGTGGTATTGGACGAGGCGGACGAAATGCTCGACCTCGGGTTCCGCGAAGACCTGGAGTTCATGTTGGGTGAGGCGCCGGCAGACCGCCGCACGCTGATGTTCTCGGCCACCGTGCCCAAGATGATCGCGACGCTGGCGCAGACCTACCAGACCGACGCGGCGCGGGTGAACACCACGACCGGCGCCAGCCAGCACGCCGACATCACCTATCAGGCGCTGGGTGTGGCGCAGCACGATGCCGAACATGCGGTGATCAACCTGCTGCTCTTTCACGACGCGCAGAACGCCATCGTCTTTGCCAACACCCGCGCCATGGTCGCACGCCTGACCGCCCGGCTGTCGAACCGCGGCTTTGCCGTCGTGTCGCTCTCGGGCGAGTTGAGCCAGACCGAGCGCACCCACGCCCTGCAAGCGATGCGCGACGGGCGTGCGCGGGTCTGCGTGGCGACGGACGTGGCGGCGCGCGGCATCGACCTGCCCAACCTGGATCTGGTGATCCACGCCGAACTGCCCAGCAATTCCGAAACGCTGCTGCACCGGTCAGGCCGCACCGGCCGGGCCGGGCGCAAGGGCTTGTCGGCACTGATCGTACTGCCAAAGGTCCGGTCCAAGGCGACACGGCTTTTGAAATTCGCCAAACTGCAGGCCGAATGGACCACCCCGCCGTCTGCCGACGACATCGCCGCGCGCGAGGAAGAGCGGCTTTTGACCGATCCCGCATGGTCCGAAGCGCCGAGCGAGGCTGAGGCTGCTTTTGCCGCCAAACTGACGGCACAGTTCACGCCCGACCAGATTGCCGCCGCCTATTTGCGGCTTTACCAGTCCCGCCGGTCGGCCCCCGAAGACCTGTCACCCCCCGACGCCAAGCCCGAGCGCAAGCCACGCGAATTCGGCCCGTCGGTCTGGTTCAAACTGTCCGTGGGCCGCAACGAGCGGGCAGAGCCGCGCTGGCTGTTGCCGCTGCTTTGCCGCGCGGGCAATATCGACAAGGATGCGCTTGGAGCGATCCGCATTCAGGAAAGCGAAAGCTATGTCGAAATCGCGACCTCTGCGGTGGATGGCTTTGTCAGCGCGGTCGGCCCCGATGGCGCGCTGGAAGACGGCATTCGCCTGACCCGGCTGGACGCCGCGCCGGACCTGGCCCCGGCCCCGCGCCGCGATGCGAAACCCGGCAAACCGCGCCGACCGCGCCCGGCGGACGATGCCCCGCGCGCGGCACCTGCGCGGACACCGCGCCCGACACCAGCCGAGCCGCGCCCCCCGCGGGACGAGGCCGTGCACAGCGCCATCACTCCGAAACCCGCCGCGAAGCCCGCGCCGAAGTCAGAGCGCAAGCCTGCGAAATACGAGGCGAAACCGTGGTCAGCGAAAGACAAGGGCAAACCGGCGGCAAAGGGAAAGGGCGGCGGCAAACCGTTCGGAAAGCCCGCGGGCAAGGATGGCAAACCCTCGGCCAAAGCCGCGGCGCCGGGGAAACCCAAAGCCAAGGCATCGGACACCAGCAAGCGGTTCACCCCCCCGGGCAAAGGCGCGAAAAAGCCCGCCGGGCGTCCCGGCGGCCACGACGCGCCCCGCCGCAAGCCCTGAGGCGCGGTGGCTACATCAGCGGCCGGATCGGCAATTCCGAATGATCCATCATCGCCACGTCTTCGAGTTCTTCAAGGTCGGGCACCGTCAGCGTGCCATCGGTCCAGCTCGATAGCTGCCGTTCGCGCAGCTTGGCCAAAGTCTTGTTGGTATGCACAAGCGACAGGCCAAGCCCATCCGCCAGATCCTGCTGCCGGTAGGGCAAGGGCACACTCTTGCCCCGTGCCAGTCCGGTTTCGCTGAGCCTGCGGAAAATCCGCGCCATCGCCCAGGCCACCCGTTCGATGGCGCTGCGCTGGCCAAGCGATGTCAGCGCCTCGCCCAGAAACCGCTCTTCACTGGCGGCGAGCCATGTCAGGGCAAAGCCGCGCTCGGGCAGGCTGCGGTACAGCGTCCAAAGCTCGGAGCGGTCGAAGACACATAGTTTCATGCTGGTCGTCGCCTCGACCGAGTGTGTCATTTCTTTCATCACTCCGGCCTGTAAACCGATGAAATCGCCGGGCAGGACCAGCGAAATAACCTGTCTGCGCCCGTTCGGCAAAAGCTTGTACCGCAGCCCCATTCCGGACAGCGCAGTGAATAGCTGCGGCGCATTCGCGCCTTCTGACATGAGCGGCGTTCGCGGTTCGACTTCAAGTTCGCCGACCTTGAAACGCTGCATGAACTCCAGCGTTTCACGGCCCATGGGCTGAAAAATCTCTGCCTTGCGGATCGGGCAGTTTATACATTTGATGGACATCTTTTTCTCCGCCTATGTCGTAGTTTAATGCGCAAGATCCCAGACATGTTCCATATGCGCCATGGAAAGAATCCCCGAACCGATGAGTCCCGGGTCGAAATCGGTGATGCTGACGCCGGAGCACTTGTATGTCGTGATCTGCACCGACGCCTTCGTGGCGGAGGATGCGGTCGATGTCGTGCGCGCGTTCGATCCCAAAGCCACAATCGAAGCGCTCGCGACCGAAGCAGAGGCGGTTTCTCTGATCAGGGCGCGTGACAGGGTCACGGCCGCCATCGCGATCGGCCCGCGCAAGTTTCCGGCGATCATGGCCGTGGGCGAAGCTCTGGTCGCGCATGACGCGCCGCTTCTGGCGCTGGTCAGCAGCACGACGCTGGATTTGACGCAGATGCCGTGCCGGGTGCATGTCGGCGATCTGCCTTTCACGAACGAAACGATCATCGAAATGCTGAAACTGGTGCACCGCGAAGAGCGCTGAACGCGTTCGACGGGGGATGTGCTGAACGCGCGGCGGGCAAGCCACCCGCGCACCATGTCAGGACGCCTTCAGAAGGCTCTGGATCACCGGCTGTTTCTTAGGATTCTTTGAAAGCGTTTTCAAAAGGTCGGCAAGGTCCGGCTCGTTGACAAGCGCTGCGGCGGCCTTGGGCGAAAACCACCGGCGTCGGCGTTCGTCCCGCTCTTTCCAGTTCTTCTTGAGCCTTTCGACGATCATCGGATACACCCGCACGCGGCAGGGGATGATACGCCCGTCGTCAAGGATCTTGGGATATCGGTAGACGCCGATCCGGTCCTTGGAAATATAGCCCTTGGCGCCCGCCTCCTCCAGCGCCTCGATCTCGGCCGCGGCCCAGGGCTTGAACCCGTTCATCGTCCAACCCTTCGGCATCACCCACCGCCCCGTGTCGCGCGAGGTGATCAGAAGCACCTTGAGATTTCCGGACTTGTCCCAACGCATTGGAAGGGCTGCAATCTGTTCGCCTATATCGGGCATCGTACACCACTAAATTTTTGTTCTTATACTGCCACGTCAACAGTAAGGGTTATGTAAAGAAATTCAACAACTTTGACGAAACGTGATCGAACAATCGTGACTTGGGCACTATGCGATGTCGGGCTGTCGTGCCACATGCAGATCGCCCGGTCCGGCCCTGCCCGAACGGCGCCCCGGAATGGCGATTGAAGGGCCAGATCCGTGTTGCGCAGGCCCTCACCGCCCCTTCTCGGACAGCCTGCCAGGACAGATGCCACGGGGATGAAACCCGCCCCCCGGCCCTGGATCGCAGCGCCCCGCCCAAGAAGCGCCGCAACCTATGCGAGCCGTTGCGTACCAGGCCACCACCACAAAACTCTTGAAAGAAAACGACTCCTGTGGGACAGTTCCAGGATAGTCGCGGATCGATTGGCTGGTCTGCATCTCGATAGATATGTTTCGTTAAGATTTCAGTGTCGCATTTTTCTTTCTGAACGGCACCACCAGAAACCAGACTGATTGATTATCGTCCGTTGTGACGATTGCCCGGGATATTCGCATTGAATCCCGACAATGGAGATTTTTATGGCTGACAATTCCAAGAACACCACATCCGCGTCTTCCGGGTCAGCGAAATCCAGCAAACCCGAGGAGAAGAAAATGACGCCAGCCGAACGTGCCGCGAAGGCCGCAGAGGATGCCGCCAAGGCCGAAGACAAGCAAAAGCGCCAGGAGGCCAAGGTCGCCTATGAAAAGGCCCTTGCCGCCAACACCGCCGCCTATCGCGAGGCGCTGGAAAAAGCCAAGCCCTATGAAACCGCCGCGACCAAGGCGGCCACCGCCAAGACCATCGCCGACGCGACGCTCGAGGCGACGGACAAACTGGTCACCGACGACAAGAAGAAGTTCAACGACACCAGCGACACGCTGAACACGCTCACCCTTCAGCTCACCGATCTGCAGCGCCAACAGAAGCAGGCCGCCGATGCGGTCAAGGCGGCGCAGGGCAACCTTGACGCCGCGACCAAGGCGCAGGGCGACGCCAAGGCCCAGGTCATCGCCGCGGAAAAGGCCAAGAAAGAGGCCGATGCCGCCCTCGCCGCCTACCGCGAGCACGAGACCGAAGAGGAAAAGCAAATCGTGCAATCCGAGATCGAGCTGGCCAAGCTGACCAAGGCCGCCGACGATGCCGAGGCGCTGGCGGCCTATGACAAGAAGATCGACGAGATCGACAAGGCCGAGGCCTGCCGCGCCGCGCAGCGCGTCTGACCGCCGACTTCCCCTTTCCGACCCCGGTAGACCCTCGCCCGCCGGCGCCACCCCAGAACGGAGATCCTCATGGCCGACTACAAAACCCCCGGCGTCTATATCGTTGAAAAACCCGCCTTTCCGAATTCCGTCGTCGAGGTGGCCACCGCCGTTCCCGCGTTCATCGGTTACACCCAGAAGGCGGCGCGCGGCACCACGCCACTTACCAACGTGCCCACCCGCCTGACCACGATGACCGAATTTGAAGACCTGTTCGGCGGCCCCCCGGATCGGCTGTTCAACCGCACGGTGAACGACGACGAAACCGTCGATTTCACCGAGGACGGGCAGGCCTTCTACCTCTACAACTCCATGCGCATCTTCTTCAACAACGGCGGCGGGCCCTGCTGGATCGTGTCGATCGGCGGATACGCGGCGGATCAGTACGGCCAGGGCGATTTCACCGACGCGATGTGGCAGGCCCTCGCGAAAGAGCAGGAGCCGACGATGTACGTCGTGCCCGACGCGGTCGCGCTGAACCAGGCTGACTACAACACGATTTCGGGCCGGATGGTGAAGGAATGCACCGACCTGCAAAGCCGGGTTGCGATCCTCGACATCTATGACGGGGCCAACCCGGACATCGACACCGTGATCAACGGTGAAGACGGCTTTCGCCAGAAGGTCGTGCTGGGCGACAAGCCCAGCTACGGCATGGTCTACTATCCCTGGCTCAACTCCACCGTGACCTCGGAAACGGATGTGATGTACACCAACCTGACCGAGGACAGCCGGGGCGCGCTCAAGGAAGAGATCGACGCCGAACAGGCGGCCCTTGCCAGCGCGGCGGGCAAGACGGTTCCGCCTGCCGTGACCGCGCTCATCGCGCGCCTGACCGAGGCGCCTTCGGAACAATATCCAGCCCTGCAGACGCATCTGTCGCTCAAGGCGATCAGCCCGACCTATGTCGAGGTGATGAAAGGCCTTCTGAAGGCGATGAACGTGCTGCCGCCCAGCGGCGCGATGGCGGGCGTCTATACCCGCACCGACAATACCTTTGGCGTGTTCAAGGCGCCGGCCAACACCGGGATCATGTCGTGCGATTCGCCCACCGTGGCGATTTCCAGCGAACAGCAGCAGGACCTGAACGTGCCGCTGGACGGCAAGGCGGTGAATGCGATCCGCACCTTCATGGGACGCGGCGTCCTGGTCTGGGGCGCGCGCACGCTGGACGGCAATTCGCAGGACTTCCGCTACATCAACGTGCGCCGCACACTGATCATGCTGGAACAGTCGGTCTATTACGCGGCGCTGGCATACGTGTTTGCGCCCAACGACGCGGGCACTTGGCAGACCGTCAAGACGATGCTGGAAAACTTCCTCAACAACCAGTGGAAGGCGGGCGCACTGGCGGGCAGCAAACCGGCCGACGCCTATGACGTCAGCGTCGGGCTGGGATCGACGATGACCGGCAACGATATCCTGGATGGATACATGCGGGTGACCGTACGGGTGGCGATCACGCGCCCGGCGGAATTCATCGTTATCACGTTCCAGCAGAAAATGCAGACCTCCTGAGAATTATTAAAGGACTTTTCCAATGGCAGGTGAAGAACAGAACGATATCTGGCCCCTTCCGAAATTCTATTTCAGTGTCGAGATTACCGACGTCGGCAAAATCGCCTTTCAGGAAGTTTCGGGCCTGGATACCGAAGCGCAGCCAATCGAATACCGCGCCGGCGACAATAAGGTCTTTTCCACGATCAAGATGCCGGGATTGATAAAGACCGGAAATGTGACGATGAAAAAGGGCGTATTCGTCAACGACAATAAATTCTGGGATTGGTATTCGCAGATTTCGATGAACACGATCAAGCGGCAGGCCGTCACCATCAGCCTGCTGGATCAGGCGGCCGCACCCACGATGGTCTGGAAACTGGCCAACGCCTGGCCCACCAAGATCACCGGCACCGACCTCAAATCGGACGGCAACGAGGTGGCTGTCGAAACGCTCGAGATCGCACACGAAGGGCTGACCATCGCGAACGGCGGCTAGGGCCATGGCCAACTATTACCCGCCCGTCGCCTTCGCGTTTTCGGTCCGCATCGCGGGCAATCGCGCCGGTGTCGACAGCGCCTTTCAGGAGGTCAGCGGCCTGACCGCCGAACGCACCCTGGAAGATGTGCCCGAGGGTGGCGAAAACCGCTTTGTCCATCGCGTGCCGGGCCAGGTCAAACAGCAGAACCTCGTGCTCAAGCGCGGCATGGTGCTGACCGCATCGCCGCTTTTCGATTGGTGCAAGACCACGCTGGAATCCGATCTGGCGTCGCGCATCCAGGTCAAGGACCTGACCGTTGCGCTGCTGGATCAGAAACAAAAGCCGGTCATCGGCTGGTCGGTGGTCCGGGCCTGGCCGGTGAAATGGCAGGTGGGCAATTTCGACGCCAAGGAAAACGCCGTGCTGATCGAAACCATTGAACTGTCGTTCCAGCGCATCGAACGCAAGCTGGAGCGTCAACTGGGCCCCGAAGGCTTTTTTGCCTGACACCGCGGCCCGCCGCCCTGAAAGGATCACACCATGCCCGTCGAAATCCGCGAGATCGTGTTGCAGGCCCGCGTGGTCGAGGACCCCCGCCCCGACGCCGCCCGCGCCTTTGATCGCGACAGCGACGAGCTGGGCGATCATCTGGCCGACCTGCGCCACCAGATCATGGCCGAATGCGAACAGATGATCCGCACCGCGCTGGACCGCCGGTCCGGGCGCTAGGGGGCGGTCATGCTCAACAAGGTTCGCATTCTGGGGTTCAGCGACAAGGAACTGCACACCAAGGTCGGCGAATACAGCCTGCAAGTGAACCCGCAGACCTACAACCACGTGTCGCAAAGCCTGTTTTCCCGCGCGCGGGGCAGCGATACGGCGGGCACGATCCAGAAATTCCGCACCCTGTCGCCGCAGACCGTCACATTCGACTTCATCCTCGACGCAACCGGTGTCATCGCCGGGATCAGGGACGTCGCGACCGAGATCAAGAAGTTCCGCGATGTCGCCTATGACTATCACGGGTCGATCCACAGCCCCTATTACCTCAAGATGCTGTGGGGCGGGCTGGCGTTCAAATGCGTGCTGACCGACCTCAAGGTCGAATACCAGCTGTTCAATCCCTCGGGCAAACCGCTGCGGGCCAAGCTGTCGGTCACCTTGCGCGAACACCAGACGCCGCAGGATCTGGCGCGCAAGGCCGACAAGAAATCCGCCGATCTGACCCATGCCGAAACCGTCTTTGACGGGGCGACGCTGCCGCTGATCACCAACCGTGTCTACGACCGGCCCGATCTTTATATCAACGTGGCGCGCGCCAACGACCTCAACAACATCATGCATCTGCAGGCGGGCGACCGCCTGCGGTGCCCGCCAGTCAAGGAAAGCTGATGGTCCAGTCCGTTCGATCCGCAGATGCCGATCTTGTCACCTACGAGCTTCTGATCGGGGGCAAGGCCGCGCCCGACGCGACCATCGTGAAGCATATCGACGTCGACCTGGCGCTGAACCGGTTGCCGCGGGCGCGCGTCGCCATCGACGACGGCAGCCCCGCGGCCGAGGATTTTCCGCAAAGCGCGTCCTCGGTCTTTGTTCCGGGGCAGGAGATCGAGATCAAGCTGGGCTATCATTCCAAGAACGCATCGGTCTTCAAGGGCGTCATCCTGGGCCAGACCATTCGCATGGATGCCGAAGGCGGCACCGAACTGGTGCTCAACTGCGGCGACAAGGCCGCGAAACTGGCGCTGGCGCGGGTGTCGGCGCAGTTTCACGATGCCAAGGACAGCGACGTGATGGCCAAGATAATCACCGACGCGGGCCTCACGTCGGATGTGGCCGCAACGTCGGCCAAGGTGGCGCAGCAGGTCCAGAGTGCGTCCAGCGCGTGGGATTTCATCCTTTCCCGGGCCGAGGCGAACGGCATGGTCGTCAACGTCGCGGGCGGCAAGGTCAGCATCGCCAAACCGTCCATGGACAGCCCCACGCTGCGCGCCGAATTCGGCGATACCATCGCTACGCTGAACCTGGAACTGGACGCGACCCAGCAGCTTAGCGCCGTGACCGCCGATGCCTGGGCGCCCAAGGATCAGAAAAAGCTCGAGGCCGCGGCGTCAGAGCCGTCGGTGAACAAACAGGGCAACCTGAGCGGCAAAACCCTGTCGGACGTGCTGGGCGTGTCGTTGGCGCTGCAGACCGATGCGGCGCTGGATCAGGATGCGCTCAGGCAATGGGCGGATGCGCAGATGCTGAAATCGCGGCTGGCGCGCATCCGCGGCGAGGTCGGATTTCAGGGCAATGCCGGGGTGAAGCCGGGCACCCTGCTGGATCTTGCGGGCCTTGGCGCGCGGTTCAACGGCGCGGGCTATGTGTCGGGCGTGCGCCACACGCTCGAGGCGGGCGACTGGGAAACCGAAGCGACGCTGGGCCTGCACCGCGACTGGTTCGCAGACAGCCACCGCGACGTGACCGCCGCCAGCGCCGCGGCGCTCAAACCCGGGGTCGAGGGGCTGCAGATCGCCAAGGTGCTCAAGACCCACGAGGATCCGGGCAAGGAATTTCGCATCCAGGTCAACATGCCGCTGCAAAAGGACGGGGCCGAGGGGGTCTGGGTCCGGCTGGCCGCGCCCTATGCCAGTGAAAAATGTGGGGTCGAATTCCTGCCCGAGGTCGGCGACGAGGTGGTGCTGGGCTTTCTGGGCGGCGATCCCGACGCGGGTGTCGTGCTGGGCGCGCTGCATTCCAGCGCCCGGCCCCCGCCCATCACCCCGGTTGAAAAGAACAGCGTCAAGGCGGTGGTCACCAAGTCGCAGATCAAGATGAGCTTTGACGACGACAAGAAGAGCTTTCAGGTCGAAACGCCCGGCGGACAGGTCGTGACCCTGTCGGACGAGGGAAAATCGATCACCCTCAAGGACAGCACCGGCAACAGCGTCGAGTTGTCGGAAAGCGGGATCAAGATGTCGTCGCCCAAGGACGTGTCGATCACCGCCACCGGCAAGGTCAGCATCAAGGGCACAGGCGGCGTCACCGTCGAAAGCCCGGCGGACGTGGGGATCAAGGGGCTGAACGCCACGCTCAACGGCGATGTCGCGGCCAAGGTCAAGGGCGGGGCCAGCGCCGAACTTTCTGCCGGGGCCGAGGCCAAGGTGCAGGCCGCCATGGTGATGATCAACTGAAAGGAGCCGCCCCATGCCCCCAGCCGCGAGACTGACCGACATGCATACCTGCCCGATGGTCACGCCCGGCGTGCCGCCGGTGCCGCATGTGGGCGGGCCGATCATCGGCCCCGGCGTGCCCAACGTGCTGATCGTCAAGTTGCCCGCGTCGGTCGTGGGTGACATGCTGACCTGCGTCGGACCGCCCGACAGCGTGGTCAAGGGATCGGCCACGGTGATGATCGGCGGCAGGCCCGCCGCGCGCATGGGCGACACCACCGCGCATGGCGGCAGCATCGTGCTGGGCGCGCCCACCGTGATGATCGGAGGGTAAGGGACGTGGAACGCAAGGCTCCGGATTTTCTGGGACGCGGCTGGGGTTTTCCGCCCCGGTTCGATCTGGGCACGGGCCTGTCGGGCCAGCCGGTCGGGCAGGTCGCCATGGTGGCCAATGACACCGACATCCAGCAAAGCCTGCGCGTGCTGATGTCGACCGCGCGCGGCGAACGGATCATGCGCCCGGGCTATGGTGTGGGACTCTTTGCGCAGGTCTTCGACCCAACGGACGAGACTTCGCTGGGCGAATTCCGCAGCCAGATCGAGGATGCGGTGCTGTTCTTCGAGCCGCGCATCAAGGTCGAAAGCGTCGAGATCGACACCGCGCGCGCACCCGACGGGGTGCTGATGATCACGCTGAGCTATTACGTGCCGCTGGTGAATTCGCGCAGCAACATGGTCTTTCCCTTCTACCTTCAGGAGGGCACGAACGTCAGCGACCACAGCGGCACCGGGCCGCTTCTGACATGAGCGCCGCGCCCGATCCCCCACCGGCGGGCACGCTGTGGCAGGCCGGGCGCTGGATGCCCGCGCTCGATCCGGATTTCTACCGTCTGGATGACCGCAGTACCGCCGATCTGGCCCACTGGGCCGTGGGCTTTGCCGGGCTGCTGACCTATTTCGATGCCCAAAACGCCGCCGTCCCGGCCCAGAAGGGCCAGCCCGCACCCTGGGCCGCGTTCTTTCACAACGACGTCAGCTTCCTTCTGGCGCGGATCAGCGTGCACGATCCGCAACGCGCCTACAGCGAGGGGCTGAACAACCCCGGCACCATAGAAAAGGCGATCCAGACCTACGTCAGCCTGCTGGCCGACTGGACCCGCCGGGCCGAGGAACTGGCGGTGGTGGCCCCCGAGGGCAGCATCGAGGCTGCGCTTTACGGCACGCTGAAACGCGCGTCGGAAAACGAACTTGCCCGCACCCTTCCCGAGTGCGAACGCCCCGGGCTGGAGCGCAGCCACAAGGCGGCCCTGCCCGACGTGTGGTTCGATCGCCGGGTGCACTATTCCGACCGCCGAACGCTCTTCAGTCTGCTCAACCGCGTGATGGGCCAGATCGTCGACCGCGCGCGCGGGTATCTGGACGCCTCGCTCAGCCAGAAGCACGACCACCCGGCGCAAACCGGGCTTTTCCTGGCCTTCCTGCACCTGCTGCGGCGCAATCAGGCCGACCTCAACACCCTGACGGAACGGCACCTGCGGTTCTATTATGAAACCGTTCTGCGGTTGCATCCCCGGCCCGCGCAGCCCGACCGCGCGCATGTGGCCTTTGACCTTGCCCCCGACAGCGCCGACGTGATCCTGCCGCGGGGCACACGGCTGGTGGCGGGCAGCGCGGCGGTGCCCGATCCGACGATTTTTCTGACCGATGAGCAGGTCACGCTGAACCGGATCACGATCGGCGCGGTGCGGTCCGTGCAGGTGGTCCGCAGCGGGGGCAAGCCCGCCCGCGTGACGGCGATCCGCGCCTTTCCCGATGCCGCCTCGGCCGACGGGTTCGGCCTGCCCTTTCCACCGGGCGAGGCCGGCTGGCCCCCCTTCGGACCGCAGACCGAGGCCGACCGCGCCAATGCCCGGCTGGGTGTGGCGTTCGAGGCAGAGATTCTGGCGCTGAGCGAAGGCACGCGGCGCATCACCCTGACCCTGACCTTCGACGCGGGCCACGACTGGACGCTGACCCGCGCGATCCAGGGCTTTCGCGATCAGGTCGCCGACTTCTTTCACGGCAAGGGCAAGGCAAAGGTCCGCCCCACCCTCGTACGAAACTATCTGGCGCGGGCCTGGGACATGGTTCTGCAGGGCGAGGCGGGCACGACACCGCTGACCGGCGTGACCGCCGATCTGTCGCAGGTCGCCGAAAACCGCCTGATCCTAACCGGCGTGCTGTCGTCCGAGGTGCCCGCCATCGCCGCCGCAGCGGGTCACGCTGCGCCCTTGCTGAGCCTCACCCTGAATCCGGACGCGCCGATCTATGGCTATGACACATTTGTCGGTGCCGTGATCGCAGCGGCGCGCATCGACGTGGCGGTTGACGGGCTGCGGACGCTGGGCCTCGCCGGGCCGTTCGGGCCGATCGATCCCACGAAACCCTTTCCGCCGTTCGGAGATATCCCCCTGCCCGGCGATGCCTTCTACCTCGATGCGCCAGAGCTCACACAGGACGCGCTGACCGATCTGGAACTGACGCTGGACTGGACCGACCTGCCCGTGCCGCCCGACAGCTTTGCCAAGCATTACAAGGATTACGGGCTCGATCTGTCAGCGCAAAGCTTCACCGTCGCGATCAGCCGGAGCGACGGCACGGCCTGGCATCCGCTGCAGAGCCAGGGCGCCAGCGATCCCGCCGCCGGAGCGGTGCTGCCGATGTTCGCCCTCCTGCCACTGCCGGAAAACGGCGTCAGCCCCCGGTCGGTCTATGCCGTGCAGCGGGTGCCGCCGTCCCCCCAAGCGCCCCCCCCCGCCATCGGCGCGGCGCAGCGTCCGGGCGCGCTGCGGGTGGTGCTGGTGTCCCCGCCCGAAGGCTTCGGTCAGGCGATGTACCCCGCGCTGGTCACCAGGATCGCGCTCAACAATGCGCAAAAGGCCGAACGCAGCCCCTGGCGGTTCTGGGCCTCGGGCGACAAGCTTGCCGAACCGCCCCCGCCGCCGCTGCTGCCGCAGGTCGCGGGCATCAGCGCCAGCTACCGCGCGCATGCAACAAGCGATCTGCCGCGCCAAGGCGCGGCGCCGATCCGGCTCTATCAGATCAACCCGCTGGGCGGCCCCACGATCAGCCCGGACGGACGGATGATCGGCGTCAGCTATGATTACGACGGCATGTTGCAGATCGGACTGCGCCAGGCCAACCCGCCCGAGACGCTGACGCTGCTTTTCGACATTGACGATCTGGTAGCGCGCAGCTGGACCAAGGCCGATGTCATGATCAGCCCGACGCTGGGCTGGCATTATTTCAACGGCAGGCGGTGGGTGCCGCTGGATCCCGACGCGGTGCAGATGGACCAGACCGACGGGCTGGTCACCCGTGGCATCGTGCGGCTGGCCCTTCCCGCCGATCTGCAGCCCAGCCCGCAATATCCCGGCGGCCTGACGTGGATCGCCCTCACGCTGGCGGGCGACGTGCAGCGCTATGGCACGGTGCGCCAGATCCTGCCGCAGGCGGTGGCGGCGACCCGCCGGATCGACCCGGACGCGCCGCCCAAAGGCATCCCCTCGGAACCGGCGGGCGCGATTCAGCGGCTGGCAGATCCGCTGCCGCAGATCAAGGCGGTCCTGCAACCCTACGCCACACAAGGCGGACGCGCCGCCGAGGACCGGCGCGGCTTTCAGCAGCGGGTGAGCGAACGGCTCAGCCACAAGCGCCGGGCCATCGTGGCGCGCGACTACACCCGCCTGGTGCTCGAGGCGTTTCCGCAGATCGCGCAGGTGACCTGCCTGAACCTCGCGCCGGGGCGGGTCGAGGTCATCGTGACACCGCGGCGCGACCCGCCCGGCCCCGACACCGCCGCGCTGATCCCGCAGCGCGTGCCGCTGCACGTCCGGATCGCCATCGCCGAATTCCTGCAAGGTCTGAATGGCGCGGGCGCGGCGCTGCCGCTGGTGCGCAATCCCGCATACGAGCCGCTGCGCGTCACGGCGCAGATCGCCCCGGCCCCCACCGCCACCAGCGCCCTGCTGCATCAGATCGAGGCGGCGGTGCACCGGCTGATCGCGCCGTGGCTTTTCGATCCCGATGCGCCGCTGCCCATCGGGCAGGCCCGACTGGACCCGTCGACCTTGCGCGCCCGGATCGAACAGATCCCCGACGTGGCGCTGATCGCGTCGCTGTCGGTGGTGCAGATCTACCGGCAGACCGGCACCGGCAACGAGCGGCTTTACGGGCTGAAGGACACCGCGCGCTCCGCCACGCTGCACGGGCGGCGGTCACTTTTGCGCGGCGCGTCCCCCTGGTCGGTCTTCGTGCCGGACGCGGCGCATGGCATCACCTTTCTCGGGCCGCGCCATGGTATCGGCACGCTGCGCGTCGGGCGCGATCTGTACCTGACCCCGCCCAGCGACATCGCCGCGTTCACCGCCCATCCGGCGCGGATACCGACGCTGCCCGCGCCCTTGGGCATCGGCGGCATGACCATCGGGCAGGATTTCATCCCCACCGACCCCGAAGACGTGATCGCCCCGCCCGATGCGGCGATCACCCCCTATCCGCTGCCAGAAACGCCACTTCCGGCGCCTTCAGAACTGGACTGAGCCATGACGACAACCGATGCGCAACTGATCAAGCTCTTTGAAGACGGCAAGCTGCCCACCGGCGCAAACTTCCGCGACCTGATCCTGTCCAAGGTCAATGTCGCCGACTTCGATGATCTCAAGGCCGAGATCGACGCCTGGGAACACCGCACCGACGTGCAGATCGGCCCCGATGGCGCCGGCTGGGATCTGCTGCTGGGCGGTCCGGGACAACTCGACTTTGCGCCCAATGACGGCAACGCGGTGCCCGCTGCGCAGGCCACCGTCGACCTTTACGGCTGGAGCAGGGCCTTTGGCCGGATCGGCCGGGTCGAAGGGGCCAAGGCCTTTGCCGCCGAGACACCCGATCTGGATCTGGACACCCTGCAAAGCGTGGGCTCGGACGGGCGCTGGAAGGTGCTGATGGATATGCCCGGCCGCGTCGCCGCCTTCGAGGTGACCGCGGCCACCGCCTATCCTGTGGAACGCAAGACGCGCGGCGTGGGGGACGTGCTGCGCTGGCTGGTCGGATATATCTCGCCCGCCAACGCCGTCGTGCGCGTCACCGCGACCGCGACCGGGCTCGATGCCGAACCGCGCTTGTCCTGCCAGACCACGACGACCGCGTCGCGGATGACGGCAAGGTTCGGCGCGCTGGTCGTGGGCGCGTTGATCCTTGCCGCGCTCGTGACCTCGGGCGTTGTGTCGGACCTTTGGCAGGCACTCCCGACCGGAGCGGAAGACGGCGTCTGGGAAACGCTCAAGGGCCTTCCGTCGCAGATCGCCAACACGCCGTTCGTCAGTTCTGGCGCATTCTGGCTCGCGCTCGGTTATTTCATCCGAAGCTTCGTCCAGATGGTGTCGGCCCAGCACAACGGCCTGCGGCTGCGCTGGAAGAGCGAAGGCGGGTCCTGGTTCAGGGCCAACCGCACCTGGCGGCTCGAGGTGAAGGGGCCGGACCTGGGCAAGAACGGCGAGGCGCGGCTTTACTATCACATCACGGCGTTCTGGGGCTGATCCGCCCATGAAACCGGACCGTCAGCTGACCATCCCCGACAGCCCGCCCGACCGGGTCACGCTGAACTTTGCCAAACTCCTGAAGGACGGCATCGAGGCGGCGCAAGAGCTGTCGCACGACGTCTGGACCGATTACAACGAACACGATCCGGGCGTCACCATGCTCGAGGCGCTGTGCTACGGGCTGACCGACATGGCCTACCGCACCGATCATCCGGTCGCCGATATCCTGTCCTCCTCGGCCAAGGTGACGGGCGTGCCGATGCGCGATCAGCCGCTGATCACCGGCGACCGGATGCTGACCAACGCGCCGCTGACCGAGATGGATTTCCGCAAGCTGGCCTATGACGAGGTGCGCGGCCTGCGCAACCTCTGGCTCGATCCGGTCCCGAAGGACAGCGCCGGGTTCGACGGGCTGCTGCGGGTCTACGTGCAGGCCTATCCGCAGCCGCCCGACACCCGGCCCGCCAGCATCGCGCCGCAGTCGGACCATGTGGATTTCCTGGGCAGGGTGCAGCGCCTGCTCGAATCGAACCGCAACCTGGGCCAGGATTTCGCCCGCATCGCGATGGTGCACGAGGTGCCGCACAAGCTGAAGGTCACGCTCACGGTCGAGCCGGACAAATCCACCGAAACGGTGCTGTCCCACCTGCTTTACCGGGTCCAGAACCGGATGAACCCGGCCCCGGTCCTGCGCGAGGTCAGTGCCGACATGGCCGCGGGGGTGCCGCCCACGACGATCTTTCAGGGCCCGCGCCTGTCGCATGGCTGGATCGCCGACGACAGCCTTGCCCCGCTCGACGCCAGCATCCGCTTCGACGCGATCCTCGACGCCATCGCGCAGACCCCCGGAGTGGGGGATGTCGGACGGCTCGAGGTGGTGCCGGTCACGGCCTTGCGCGCGGTCGATCCGGCGGGCGACCCGGTGCCCAGCATCAACGTGCTGTCGCGCGACATCGGCGATCTGAAAAGCATCGTGGTCATTCGCGATGGCGTGCCGCAGTCACCCAATCTTGAGCGGGTGCTGTCGCAATGGCACCACCTGCAGGAACAGGCGCGCTGGCACGCGGGCTATGCTACAGCCAAGACCGACGATCTGGCCTACACGCGTGTGCCGCAGGGCAATCCGAACCGGCAGCTGGGCCGCTACCGGTCGATCCAGCACCTGTTTCCGGGGGTCTACAACCTGGCCGAACAGGGCCCGCCGATGAACGTCGTCTCGGCCTATCAGCGCGATATCGGCGACGCGGCGGCCCGCAGCGGGCTGCGCAAGCAGCTCAAGGCCTATCTGCTTTTTTTCGAGCAGTTGATGACCGATTACCTGGCGCAGCTTGAGCATACCAGCGTGCTGCTGTCCTTTGCCGAACAGGACCGCACCTACTACACCCAGCCGCTGCTGGTGCTGGACCGGCCCGATCCCGGCGCGCCGCCCGACATCGCGAAGGTTTTGGGCAAGGGCACGGTGCCGGACAGCAAGGGGCCGGACACATGGTACACTGACTACCTGGCCGGCCTGAACCATCTGCGCGCCGAAAGCGATCCGGTGCAGCTTCGGATCAACCGCACGCTCAGCGCCTTTCTGGCGCGATTCAACGAACCGTTCCCGGACCGCCGCCTGCGCCGCATCCCAGCCCCAGACCCCGGACCCTGCCCCGTCCAGCCGTTCGAGGAACAGCTCGCCGCGCAGAAACGCAGCTTTCTGCGCCAGATCGGCCCGCTGACCTATAGCCGCGGGACCGGGGTCAATCTAGCCATGCCGGCCGTGACCGAGATGGAAAAGGCAGTGCGCGCCAAGACCGGCCATCGCGGCCGCCTTGCGGTGATCGAACACCTGCTCTTGCGTCCGCAATCCGATCACGATCTGATCCCGTATCTCGAGATCGACAAGACCTTTCGCATCGAGCGCGATCCGCCGGTCCGCGCCGTGCGGCTGGCAACCGACCGCTTCCAGGTCGCCCTTGTGCTGGATCTTTCGGACGACCGCGCCGCCTGGCCGCAGCTTGCCGCGCGCATCGCCCGGCTGGGGGCCGACCCCGAAAACTACAGCCGGTCGCCGCGCGGCGGCTATACCGTACGCGTGCGCCTGCGCGCCGGGGCCGGCGAAAGCGCCGAGGTGCTTGAGGGCTTTCCCTCGCATCACGCCGCCAAGGCCGCGATCCGGGAAATGGTGATCCTGTGCCAGGACATCGTGGACGGGAGGTGCCCGGTCGATGCGCTGCTGACGCCGGTCCTCGTGCCGCTCGATTTCTGCCAGCAGCGGGTGTCGGTCTTCCTCGACCTCGATCCGCACGATCCCGGCGGACGCGAATACGTCAACCTGCTGGAAGACATCATCGCAGAGCAGATGCCCGCGCATCTGACCCATGACTGCTACTGGCTCCGGTCCCACCGTGAGCAGCACCGGCTTCGCCATCTGCGTGCGCATTGGATGGCCGCGCTCGGGCCGCTGGCGATGACGCCCGACCCGACGCCCGCGCAAAAGCTGGCCGTCACCCGCGCCGCACGTCCGCTGAGGCTGTTCATCCAGCGCTATTATGTGCGCGGGCTGCTGCATGAGCGCAGGCACGCGCGGCGGCTGGCGCTTTTACAGGATGCGGGGCGCCGATGACCGCGCACCGTCTGGGCCGTTTCCGCACCGAGGTCGAGGTGACCACCCAACCGCATGCCGCCCTGCTGCAGGACCGGCTGTCGGATTTCGCCCGACACAGGCTGCCGCTGGTCATTGACGATTGCTTTGCCGGATTGGATGCCGACAGGCATATCGACCTGGGCCGCGTCATCGTCGATCTGGGCATGGTGGCCGACGCGGATTTCGAAGACCGGGCCGAGGCCGCGCTGCGCGAGGCACTTTGGCTGCAGGTGCACCGGCGCGAGCAGAGCGCAGACGCCGCGCCCGCGACCCCTGCCGCCGCGGCGCTCGATGCGCTGTCCTATTACCTCACCCATGGGCTGGCGTCCTGGCGCAGCCCGGCCAAATCGCTCAACCAGTTGCTGCAAGAGGCGCTGGAGCTTGCCCCGGGCCAGACGGCGGACCTGTTGCGGGCGGTCTGGGGCCAGCGCGCCATGCGCCAGCGACTGCTGTGGCAGGCCCGGCCTTCGACCCTTCTCAAGGTCACGACCGCCATCAGCCCCGACCTGGGCAAGGCGGCCCGGACAGCGGCGCGCCACCGCCCACAGGGCCAGTCCGCCCTGATCGCCGCGACGCTGGACCTGCTGCTGTCCCGCCCGGCCGAAGCCGAACTGCCGCGTCCCGCGGACTGGCCCGCGCTATTGCAAGAGGCGCTGGCGGGGCCTCGGCCGAAGCAGGATCCGGACGCCGACAGCGCGGGGCAACAGGTCGGATCAGGGGCGACCATCCAGCCCACTGCGACGGGCTTGGGAAACGCGGCATCACACAGACCGACAGTGGCACGCGGTGGCCGCGCCGCGCCGCCGCACAAACGCCATCCCGACCCGGACCGCGGACCCCGCTCAGACGAGGACGCGATGCCCCGTCAGCGTGTGGCAACGGGAAACGGCCGTCAGCACGATCACCTGCCCGCCCCTTCCGACGGCCGCGCTGTTTCTGCCAGTGCAGCCGACCTGTCCAGCACCACCCCACTGCCCCCGCGCTCCGGGGCCAATCCGCATCCGATCGAAGATGGCGTGGCGCTGTTGGCCGGGTTGCTGACCGGAACGCTGGGGCCCGAAGCGCAGGAGCGGCTGGCGCGCCGCGACATGGGCGCGTGGTTCGCGGAACTACTGACGACCGACGCGGCGGCGCTGACCCGCGCAATCACCGCGACCGGCCCGCCCGACCGGGTTGCCGACAGCCTGGTTGCCCATGTCCCGCCGACACTGCTGATCGACTGGATTGCGCAGGCGCGGCCCGGCCTTGGCGGCTTTGCCGCGACGTTGCTGCATCTAGGCGCGGGCTTTAGCCACCGCGCGCAGGCCGGGCTGGTGCGGCAGGCCCTGCGCGACGTGCTGGCCGCCGACACAGGCCCCCCGTCCGCCGCAGCAGAGCTGCGCCAGACCGTGCGGCGTCTGGCCAACCTGACGAACGGCTCCGAACCGCAGGTGCGCGCAAGACTGCTTATCGAAGCGACGGCCAAGGCCCGGCAAAGCCCCGACTGGGCCACACGGCTGAACCCGGTGATCGAGATGCTGGACCATCCCGCTCCGATCCTGCCCGCCTCGCAAGCGGCCAGTCCCGCCGCACCCTGGCCCGGCCTGCCGCGCGACCTGGCGCTCTGGCTGCGCTTTGGCACGCCAGCCGACCGCGATCTGCGCCCCGCGATGCAGCTGACGCTGCAAAGCGCCGTCGCCGCCCTGCCCGCGCCCACGCCGCCTGTCGTCGCCTTGCTGACCGAGGCGCGCGCAGATCCGATCCTGCGGCGGCGCGTCGCCAGCCTGACGCAGTCAACTGTCAGTCAAAGCGCATTGAAAACCGTATTGGCCACCCTGCCAGGCGCCAACCCCGAGCCTGATGCGGCAAAACCAAACCGGTCGGCGCAACCAGCCAAACCCATCGCCCCCAAGGCCACGCCCCCACCGCGCCAACCCCGGCCCGTCGCGCCGCCCGCCGATCTTGCCGTGGATCCGATCCCGGTCGAAAACGCCGGGCTGGTGATCCTTTGGCCTTTCATTGAGCCCCTCTGCGCACGGCTGGCGCTGACCGAGGGCGCGGCCTTTGTCAGCGAGGCGGCACAACAGCGCGCCGTGCATCTGACGCAGGCGCTGGTGACGGACGCGGCCCAGACCGACGAACATCTTCTGCCACTCAACAAACTGCTTTGCGGCCTGCCCACCGACGCGCCGGTGCCGCACGAGATCACGCTTGGCGAAGACGAGGCCGACCTGATCGACAGCCTGCTGCGCGCCGTCTGCGCCGCCTGGCCGCCGTTGATCAACACCTCGGCCCAGGGCCTGCAAGAGACCTTTCTGGCGCGACCGGGCCTTCTGTCCCGGGCCGATCGCGACGGGCCGCTGCTGCTGACGATTGAGACCAGAGCCTTTGACGTGCTGCTGGACCAACTGCCGTGGATCCTCACCCCGATCAAGCTGCCTTGGATGCAGGAGGCGCTGCATGTGAAATGGCGATGACCTCCTCTCTGCTGGTGCAGGATTTTGAATGGCTGACGGTGGTGATCGACACCGCGCTGCGCCGCTATTTCGACGCCACGCCCTTTGATCTTGCCGACCTGCCGCCGCCCGATCCGGGCGACGATCCGTCACCCTATGCCGGCGCGATCCGCGATGCGAAGCTTGCCACGGACGCACGGCTTGTGCTGATCCTGGCCTTGGCGCCCGAGCTGCAACCGCAAAGCCTTGATCCCTTCCTGATCCGCAATCCCGCCACCGACCGGCCGTTCAGCGAATTCGGCGGCGTGCACGAACCTGCGGGGCCGTTCCGGCCGACGGTCGATACCGCGCTTCTCCTGCTGTCGGGCGGCGATCTTGCGCGCAGGCTGGCGGCCTTTGCGACCTTTGCCGCCGATGCGCCGCTGCTGGAGCACGGGTTGCTTGAACCGCCGCGCCCCGCCGGACCGCATGGACGCCTGCGCGTGCCTGCCGCCCGGTCCGAGCTTTTCCTGACCGGGCGCGCCCAGCCCATCGCGCTTGGCCCCGACTTTCCCGCGCAGCGCCTCACAACCCGGCTGGATTGGGACGATCTGGTGCTCCCCCCCCGCACCCTGCGCGACGTAAGCGAGGTGCTGGCCTGGATCGAACATCGCCACGACCTGCTGGCCGATCCGCATATCGCGCGACTTTTCAGCCCCGGCTATCGCTGCCTGTTCACCGGCCCCTCGGGCACCGGCAAGACCCTGACGGCGACGCTGCTGGGTCAGCGGTCGGGGCGCGATGTCTACCGCATCGACCTTGCGCAGGTGGTGTCCAAATGGGTGGGCGAGACAGAAAAGAACCTCTCGGCCGTCTTCGATCAGGCCGAAGGGCGCGACTGGATCCTGTTCTTCGACGAGGCCGACGCGCTGTTCGGCAAGCGCACGGACGTGAGCCACGCTAACGACCGCTATGCCAATCAGGAGGTCGCGTTCATCCTGCAGCGGATCGAGGTCTTTGCCGGCGTCGTGATCCTGGCCAGCAACCTCAAAGGCAATATCGACGCGGCCTTCATGCGGCGCTTTCAGGCGGTCGTGCGGTTTGTCGAACCCGGCGTGGCAGAGCGCAAGCGCCTGTGGCGGCAGGCCTTCGGCGGCACCGACCTGCTGGAGCAAGATGTCGATCTGGACCGGCTTGCCACCGAGCACGAGATCACCGGCGGTGCAATCCTCAATGTCCTGCGCTACGCTTTGCTGGCCAGCCGCAGGCGCGGGGCCGACAAGGTGGCGCAGATCGACCTGCGCGACGGCATCGCGCGCGAACTGGCCAAGCTGGGCCGGATCTGAATCGGCATCGAAAGGGACCGAATGATCGACACCACCATGGAATTCCTCGTGAGGGCGCTCAACGCCTACCTGCGCCAGCGGCTGTCGGCCGAAGAGGACCTGGCCCGCCTTGCAAGCCCCGCGCCGCTGCAGGGCGGCAGCACCGAAGAGATCGAGGACAAGCTGCTGATCACGCTGGTCAACCTTGAACGCGAAGGCATCGCGCGCAATGCCAGTCAGACCACGCGCCCCCAGGGCGACGGCTATGTGCGGGTGCCGCAGCCGCTGAACATCAACCTGATCTTCATGGCCTCGGCCCGGTTTCAGGACAAATACGCCACCGGGCTCAAGGTGCTTGGCAACGTCGTCGGCTTCTTTCAGGCCAATCCGCTCTTCACCCCGCAAAGCCATCCCGAACTGCCGCCGCATCTGCAGCGGCTGTCGGTCGAATGGCGCGAGATGGACCTTCAGGCGATGCACAACCTGTGGTCCGCGATGGGCAGCAACTACATGCCGTCAGCGGTCTACAAGGCCCGCATGCTGGTGGTCGAGGATTACCTGACCGGGCCGGAGGTGACCGACATCACCGGCATCGCGACAGAGGCCGCGCAATGACCCGGCAGGTCAGCTATGCACCGCTTCTGACCGTCGATCTGAGGCACCGCTACTATACCGGCGGCACCGCGCGCAGCCTGTCGATGAGACCGACCCATGCCACGCAGCAGGTGCTGTCGGGCAACCTGTGCCGGGCCCGCGTGACGCCCGGCCGGTTCGAGCTGTGGTACGCAGATCAGGATGGCCATGCCCCGGCCCGGTCGATGCCCGCCGACACGATCCTGGGCTTTACCCTGCAAAGCGCGGCGCCCGATTTCGACATTGTGACCCAGCCCGACTGGGGCGATGGCGACCTGATCAATCACGTGCTCTATTTCAGCAACAAGGGGGAAACCGGAAGCTCGCCACTGACGCTGGCGTCTCAGGACGCGGTGCTGCTGCCGGTGCGGCCGCGCGGCTTTGCCCGTCCAAAGGATGCGCCGCCGCTGACCCTGTGGCGCTGGTTCGACGATGCCGAGGTCTGGACCGAACCCGAGGATGGCCCCAAGACCGGCCATATCAACCTGATGGACGTGTCCGAGGATGGGCGATACGTGCTGAAGGCGGGATCGGAGGTGGTGCTGGATTTCTACCTCGGCAGCCTGTCCGCCGGTCAGATCCTGGGGGCGGTCGAACTGGGCTGGACGGATGTGTCGTTTGACACGAAGGGCGACCTGCCCCGCGCCGTGACGCTGCAGTTCCTGGCCCGCACGGCGCCCTGGCTCTACATGATCTTGCCCGGCAAGGATCAATCGCTTGACGGCGCGACGATCACCGATCCCGAGGGCGTGCCCCAGTTTGGCGCGGGCGTCCGGTCCGATGATATCAGGGGGCGCGCCGGCTGGATCTTCCGCTCCGACACCGCGCGGGCGCTGGCCGAACGCTCTGCCCCCGACGGCAAGCTGGTGCTGCATCCCGCCGCCGTGGGCCTGCAGGAACCGGACCCCGTGACTCTGCCGCTCCCTGCCCCCGACGGGCTGCAGATGGATCCCGACGGCGCCGGGCTGGTCTTTGTCGTCTATGTCTCACTCTGACGGGCCGCGCGGCGCGTCCAACGCAGGCTGCCCTTGGCAAGCCGGGGCGCGACCGGATAACGTGCGGGCGCCCCGGCCTGGCCGGACCCTGAGGACAAACCGGACCGCCTGACCATGCCCGACAAGGACCTTGTGATTTTCGATTGCGATGGCGTGCTGGCCGACAGCGAGGTCATCAGCGCCGACACGATCATCAGCGAACTGGCGCGCGTCGGCATCGACCTCGATCACGACTATGTCTTTCGCCATTTCATCGGCAAGAGCTTTCCCGGCGTCGCCGCCAATATTCGCGCCTCGTTCGACGTGGCCCTGCCCGAGGATTTCGAGGAACGCTACCGCGCCGCACTTGCCGACCGGTTCGCCACGCAACTGCGCGCCACGCCGGGGCTGCACGCGATGATCGCCCGGCTGGGTTGCCGGTCCTGCGTCGCCACAAGCTCCAGCCCCCGTCGGGTGGCGGTGACGCTGCGGCTGCTGGGGCTGACCGGGCATTTCGGCCCGCATGTCTTTACCGCGTCCGAAGTGACCCACGGCAAACCCGCGCCCGATCTGTTCCTGCTCGCCGCCCGGCGGATGGGCACAGAGCCAGAGCGCTGCCTGGTGATCGAGGACAGCGCGGCCGGAATCGCCGCGGGCATCGCGGCGGGCATGCAGGTCTGGCACTACACCGGCGGCGGACATTTCCGGCATCGCGACGCCGGGTCCTTTGCCAGGCCGACGGGGGTGCGCCGCTTTGACAACTGGGCGGCATTCTATCAGATTGACGCTTCCTTGAACCTCGACAGGACACGGCATGGGCAAGACACCGGGTGACGCGACACGGCTGGACGACGCGGCGCGGGCGGGATGGCTCTATTACGTCGCGGGCAACACGCAGGATGAAATCGCCCGCAAGCTGGGGGTGTCGCGCCAGTCGGCGCAGCGGCTGGTGTCGCTGGCGGTCAGCGAACAGCTGATCAAGTTCCGGCTCGATCACCCGATCGCGCGATGCATGGACCTCGCTGCGCGGCTCAAGGACCGCTACGGGCTCAAATTCTGCGAAATCGTCCCCTCCGATCCCGAGGCGCCGTCGCTCTTGTCGGGCATCGCCGCAGCCGGCGCAGCCGAGCTTGAGCGCCATCTCAAGCGGACCGAACCGCTGATCATCGCGATGGGCACGGGCCGGGCGCTGCGGGCCTGCGTCGAACATCTGCCGATCATGAACTGCCCGCAGCATTCCATCGTCTCGCTGCTGGGCAACATGATGTCGGACGGGTCGGCCACCCCTTACAACGTCGTCATCCGGCTGGCCGACCGGGTGAAGGCGCGGCATTATCCGATGCCGCTGCCGGTCTTTGCCCGCTCGCCCGAGGAACTGTCGATCCTGCATTCGCAGGAACCGGTGCACAACACTCTGGAGTTGTGCCGTCGCGCCGATGTGACGTTCGTGGGAATCGGCCAGATGGACAGCGCGTCCTCTGCCCCCGTGGCGGTCGACGGCTTTGTCACTTCGGAAGAACTGCGCGGATTCCAGGCCGCGGGCGCGGTGGGCGAGATCACGAGCTGGGCCTATGACGCCGACGGCCGCCTGATCGGCGGCAAGATGAACGAACTCGTCGCCTCTGCCCCGCTGGTCGTGGACAGCCCCAAGCCCATCGTGGGCATCGGATCGGGCACCGCGAAGGTGCCGGCGATTCTCGGGGCGCTGCGCGGGAAACTCATCAACGCGCTGATTTCCAACGAGGTCACGGCGCTAGAGCTTCTCGATGCACAGGACCGCTGACCGAACAAGCTGTTGAAAATTATTGGCTAATAGTGTAGCAAAAAAGTCCCACAAAGACGGCGGTTGACAGGTTGCACCGCGATCTGCGAACATCCGCCCACGCTGTTAGCAAATGCCCAAAAAGGGCATAGGGAGGAAATCTATGAAGACGACTATGCGCGCCCTTATGGGCGCATCGTTGCTATGCACCACCGCCTTGACCGCGGCACACGCGCAATCCACGACCTTGACCATCGCGACCGTGAACAACGGCGACATGATCCGCATGCAGGGTCTGACCGACGATTTCACCGAGGCAAACCCCGACATCGCGCTCGAGTGGGTGACGCTCGAAGAGAACGTGCTGCGCCAGCGTGTGACGCAGGACATCGCCGCCAACGGCGGTCAGTTCGACGTGATGACCATCGGCATGTACGAGACCCCGATCTGGGCAGCCAACGACTGGCTGGTGGCGCTCGATGACATGGGCGACGACTATGACACCGACGACATCATGCCCGCCATGCGTGCAGGCCTGTCGCACGACGGCACCCTTTACGCGGCGCCGTTCTACGGCGAATCGTCGATGGTGATGTACCGCACCGACCTGATGGAAGCGGCAGGCATGGAGATGCCCGAAGCCCCCACCTGGGAATTCATCGGTGAGGCCGCTCGTGCAATGACCGACAAGGAAAACGAGATCTACGGCATCTGCCTGCGCGGCAAGGCCGGCTGGGGCGAGAACATGGCGTTCCTGACCACGGTCGCGAACTCGTTCGGCGCGCGCTGGTTCGACGAGAACTGGGTGCCGCAGGTGGATTCGCCGGAATGGGCGGAGGCCATCAACTTTTACAACGACCTGATGACCGACGCGGGCCCTCCGGGTGCCTCGACCAACGGCTTCAACGAGAACCTGAGCCTGTTCCAGCAGGGCAAGTGCGGCATGTGGATCGACGCCACGGTGGCGGCGTCCTTCGTGACCAACCCCAACGATTCGACAGTCGCGGACAAGGTCGGCTTTGCGCTGGCGCCCGACACCGGTCTTGGCAAGCGCGCCAACTGGCTCTGGGCATGGGCGCTCGCGGTTCCGGCATCGTCTGACGCACCCGAAGCGGCCAAGAAGTTCGTCGCCTGGGCAACCTCGAAGGACTATCTTGCGCTGGTCGCGGAAAACGAAGGCTGGGCCAACGTTCCCCCGGGCACGCGGACCTCGCTCTATGAGAATCCCGAGTACACGTCGGTGCCCTTCGCGGACATGACGCTGCAGTCGATCAACGCAGCCGACCCGAACAACCCGACCGTCGATCCGGTGCCTTACGTCGGCATCCAGTACGTCGCCATCCCGGAATGGGCCGGCATCGGTACGGCAGCGGGCCAGGAATTCTCGGCCATGCTGGCGGGACAGCAGTCGCCCGAGGAAGCGCTTGAAAAGGTGCAGACCCTCGTCACCGACGAAATGGAAGCCGCAGGTTACTGAGGCATCCTCCCAGACCGGAGGGCGACACCGCCCTCCGGTTTTTTTTCCGAATGACATCTGTTCCCGGCCGCCCCTCGCGGCCCATTCTGGAGACACGTCATGGCCACCCAAAGCTCCCGTTCCGCCGCACGCATCATGCTCGCACCCGCTGTCATCCTGCTTTTGGGATGGATGCTGGTTCCGCTGACCATGACGCTGTACTTTTCTTTCAAGCGCTATCTGCCCTTGCGCGGCGGCGATCAGGGCTGGGTCGGTTTCGAAAACTACGTGCGCTTCGTCACTTCTAGCGCCTTCTGGCCCAGTGTGGTGACGACGCTGGTGATCGTCGGCGGCGTTCTGGTCATCACCATCTGTTTGGGCGTTCTGCTGGCGATGCTGCTGGACCAGCCCATGTGGGGCCAGGGGATCGTGCGGATCCTGGTCATCGCCCCGTTCTTCGTCATGCCGACGGTGTCGGCGCTGGTCTGGAAGAACATGTTCATGGACCCGGTGAACGGGCTTTTCGCGCATTTATGGAAATTCTTCGGGGCAGCGCCGGTCGAATGGCTGTCGCAGGCCTCCATGACCTCGATCGTGATGATCGTGTCCTGGCAGTGGCTGCCCTTTGCGACGCTGATTCTGCTGACCGCGATCCAGTCGCTAGACGGTGAACAGCTCGAAGCTTCTGAAATGGACGGCGCGCCGTTCCTGTCGCGGTTCTTCTACATCATCCTGCCGCACCTGGGCCGCGCCATCACCATCGTGCTGCTGATCCAGACGATCTTTCTGCTGGGCATCTTCGCGGAAATCTTCGTGACTACCGGCGGATCGTTCGGCACCCGCACCCTGACTTATTTGATCTACCAGCGCGTGCTGGAAAGCCAGAACGTCGGACTGGGCAGTGCCGGGGGCATCTATGCCGTCATCCTTGCCAACATCATTGCCATCTTCCTGATGCGCATTGTCGGCAAAAACCTGGACGCATGAGGAGGAACTGATATGGCCCGTGCCGTCACGAAAAACCGCAAGATCATCAACACCGTCGTCGCCTGGACGATTGGCCTGCTGATCTTTTTCCCGATCCTCTGGACCGTGCTCACCAGTTTCAAGACCGAAGCGACCGCCATCGCCGATCCGCCGGTCTACCTGTTCTTCGACTGGACGCTTGAGAACTACTCGGCGGTGATGGAGCGGTCGAACTACGCGCTGTTCCTGTGGAACTCGATCTTCATCGCAGGCGGCTCGACAATCCTGGGCCTGCTGGTCGCGATCCCCGCGGCCTGGTCGATGGCCTTCGTGCCGTCGCGCCGGACCAAGGACATCCTGCTTTGGATGCTCTCGACCAAGATGCTGCCCGCGGTCGGCGTGCTTTATCCTATCTATCTGATCTTCATTCAGATGGGCCTGCTGGATACCAAGATCGGTCTGACCATCGTGCTAATGCTGATCAACCTGCCGATCATCGTCTGGATGCTCTACACCTACTTCCGCGAAATCCCCGGTGAGATCCTTGAAGCCGGCCGGATGGACGGGGCCAGCCTGAAAGAGGAGATCCTTTATATCCTCACCCCCATGGCCGTTCCGGGCATCGCCTCGACGCTGCTTCTGAACTTCATCCTGGCCTGGAACGAGGCGTTCTGGACACTCAACCTGACCGCCGCCAAGGCGGCACCGCTGACGGCCTTCATCGCCAGCTATTCGTCGCCCGAGGGCCTATTCTACGCCAAGCTGAGCGCGGCATCGACCATGGCCATCGCGCCGATCCTCATCATGGGCTGGTTCAGCCAGAAACAACTCGTCCGGGGCCTGACCTTCGGCGCGGTGAAATAAGGAGACGAACAATGGGACAGATTACCCTCAAGCAGGTCAGGAAAGCCTTTGGTGACGTCGAAGTCATCCCGCCGCTGGATCTGCAGATCGACGATGGTGAGTTCGTGGTGTTCGTCGGCCCGTCGGGCTGCGGCAAGTCCACCCTGCTGCGCCTGATCGCGGGGCTTGAGGATACGTCCTCGGGCGTGATCGAGATCGACGGCAAGGATGCCACCGGCCTGCCGCCCGCGAAACGCAGCCTTGCCATGGTCTTCCAGTCCTACGCGCTTTACCCGCACATGACGGTGCGCAAGAACATCGCCTTCCCGATGAAGATGGCGAAAATGCCGCAGGAAGAGCAGGACAAGCGCATCGCCTCGGCCGCCGCCGCGCTGAACCTGACCGACTATCTGGATCGACGTCCGGGTCAGCTTTCGGGCGGTCAGCGCCAGCGGGTCGCTATCGGCCGGGCCATCGTCCGCGAACCTGCAGCGTTCCTTTTCGACGAACCGCTGTCGAACCTCGACGCGGCGCTGCGGGTGGGCATGCGTCTGGAAATCTCGGAGCTGCACAAGAAACTGGCCACCACGATGATCTACGTGACCCACGACCAGGTCGAGGCCATGACCATGGCCGACAAGATCGTGGTGCTGCGCGCGGGCCATATCGAACAGGTCGGATCACCGATGGAGCTGTACCGCAACCCGCGCAACACCTTTGTCGCGGGCTTCATCGGATCGCCCAAGATGAACCTGATCACCGGCGCCGAGGCGGCCAAGCACAATGCCAAGACCATCGGCATCCGCCCCGAGCATCTGATGATCTCGCGCGAAAGCGGCACCTGGACCGGCAAGGTCGGCGTCGCAGAACACCTGGGGTCCGACACCTTCATGCATGTCCATTCGGACCTCTCGGACGAACCGCTGACCGTGCGCGCGACCGGCGAGTTCGAGATCAAGTACGGCGACACGATCCACCTGTCGCCCGACATGGACAAGCTGCACAAGTTCGACGCCCAGGGCCTGCGCATCGCATGAGGCGACTGGACGGCAAATCCGCCCTCGTGACCGGTGCCGCGCGCGGCATCGGCAAGGGGTTCGCCGCGGCCTTTTTGCGCGAAGGCGCCCGCGTGGCGATCGGGGACATCAACCTCAAGGCCGCGCAGGAGGCCGCCCGCGATATCGGCGAAGGCGCCTTTGCGGTCGAACTGGACGTGAGCCGCCAGGACAGCATCGACGCGGCGATCGCGTCGGTGGTGGATCAGGCGGGCAAGCTCGACATCCTTGTCAATAACGCCGCCCTCTTCGATGCCGCCGAAACCGTCGACATCACCCGCGCCAGCTATGACAAGCTTTACGCGGTCAACGTCGCGGGCACGCTTTTTACGATGCAGGCCGCGGCGCGCCAGATGATCGCGCAAGGGCACGGCGGCAAGATCATCAACATGGCCAGCCAGGCGGGCCGCCGCGGCGAGCCGCTGGTGCTGGTCTATTGCTCGACAAAGGCGGCGGTGATCTCTATGACGCAGTCGGCGGGGCTGAACCTGATCAAGCATGGCATCAACGTGAATGCCATCGCCCCGGGCGTTGTCGACGGCGAACACTGGGTCCATGTAGACGCGATGTTCGCCAAACTCGAAGGCAAGGCACCCGGCCAGAAAAAGGCCGAGGTCGAGGCCGGTGTTCCCGCAGGCCGCTTTGCCGTCCCCAACGACCTGACCGGCATGGCGGTCTTTCTTGCCTCGGACGAGGCCAATTATATCGTGTCGCAGACGTATAACGTCGATGGCGGCCAATGGATGAGCTGATGGCCACGAAACTTACCCTCGCGAACCTGATCAAACTGCCGCAGACGGTGGCGCAGCCGTTCTACCGGCGCGCCGACCTGTCGCCCGGGATCCTGCACATCGGGGTTGGCAACTTTCACCGGGCGCATATGGCGGTCTACCTCGACCGGCTGTTCAACCTGGGCCGCGATCACGACTGGGCCATCGTCGGTGCCGGCGTCAAAAGCTTTGACGCCCTACGCCGCGACAGCATGGCCGACCAGGACTGGCTGACCACGGTGGTGGAACTGGACCCCGAAGGCTTTTCCGCCCGGGTGACGGGCTCGATGATGGATTTCTGCCCGGTGGAACAACAGGCCACGCTGGAGCGGCTGGCCGATCCGGCGATCCGCATCGTGTCGATGACCATCACCGAAGGCGGATATTACGTGAATGCCGAAGGCGGATTCGATGCCGCGCATCCCGAGATCAAGGCCGACGCCGCCAACCCGGACGATCCCAAGACAGTCTTCGGCCTGCTGCTGGCCGGCCTGCAGCGCCGCCGCGATGCGGGCACCCCGCCCTTCACCATCCTGAGCTGCGACAACCTGCCGGAAAACGGCCATGTCGCGCGCCAGACGGTGCTGGGGCTGGCCGGGCTGATCTCGCAGGATTTGTATGACTGGGTCGCCGAAAACGTGGCCTTCCCGAATTCCATGGTCGATTGCATCACCCCAGGCACGTCGGATCGCGAACGGCAGATGGTGGCGGAAAAATTCGACATCGAGGATGCGCAACCCGTCGCCTGCGAGCCGTTCCGGCAATGGGTGATGGAGGATAACTTTCCCCTGGGCCGCCCCGCGCTCGAAGAGGTCGGGGTCGAATTCGTGGAGGATGTCGCGCCCTACGAGACCATGAAATTGCGCATCCTGAACGCCGGTCACGCGGCCATCGCCTATCCGGGCGCGCTGCTGGGCCATCACTTCGTGCATGACGCCATGGCGGACGAGGATGTGGCGGGCTTTCTGACCACGCTGATGCGGCGCGAGGTCATCCCCGTGCTGCCGCGCATTCCGGGCGTCGATTTCGACGCCTACCTGCGGATGTGCGTCAAACGCTTTGCCAACCCCGAAATCGGCGACACGATTCCGCGCCTGTGCCAAGACGGGTCGAACCGGCAGCCGAAATTCGTGCTTCCGACGATCCGCGAAGCGATTGCCGCGGGCAAAGGCACGGCCGGTCTGGCGCTCGAAGTGGCGCTCTGGTGCCGCTACTGCGCCACGGTCGAGGCGCTGGACGATCCCAATAGCGAGACCTTGCGCGCCGCGGCGAACGCCGCCGGGGACGATCCGGCGGCCTTCCTGGCGCAAAAGGCGATCTTTGGCGATCTGGCCCAGAACCCGACTTTCGCAGCCGCCTTCGCACAGAATGTCCGGGCGCTTTGGGCGACCGACGTCCGCAGCGTGCTCAAGGCCTATCTGCAGGCGCAATAACCGGGGCGGGCGCCGTTTTCTTTGAAAGAAAACGGGCCGGAAATTTTGAAATTTCCGGTGCCGGGCGTCAGCCCTTGCTTTCCAGCGCGTCGATGCGCGCCTTCAGCGCCTCGTTTTCTTCGCGGGCCTTCTGCGCCATGGCGCGGACCGCGTCGAATTCCTCGCGCGTGACGAAATCGCGGTCGGCCAGCCAGCGGTCGATCATCGACTTCATGGCGGTTTCCGCCTCGGTCTTGGCGCCCTGGGCCACGCCCATGGCGTTGGTCATCAGTTGCGAGATGTCGTCGAATACCTTGTTGCGGGTCTGCATCGTGTCACTCCGTATCATTCCCTTCGTATATGGCCCCTCGGTGCCGCAGTCTCAAGGTTGACTTCCGCTGCGGCCTGACGGCACATCTCGCGCATGCTGGCTGCCATCCCCTTTCCGCCCCTGTCGCCCGACCTGATCTCGTTTTCGGTCTTCGGGTTCACCATCGCGCTGCGCTGGTACGCGCTGGCGTATATCGTCGGGATCCTGATCGGCTGGCGGCTGGCGGTGATGGCAGTCAAACGCCCCGCGCTGTGGCGCCATGACACTCCGCCGATGCAGCCCGCGCAGGTCGAAGATCTGCTGACCTGGGTCATCCTGGGCGTGATTCTGGGCGGCAGGCTGGGCTTCGTGCTGTTCTACCAGCCGGGGTTCTACCTGGAAAACCCGAGCCAGATCCTGATGATCTGGCAGGGTGGCATGTCGTTTCACGGCGGCCTTATGGGGGTGGTGATCGCGGCGCTGGTCTATTGCTGGCGGAACGGCCTGCCGCTGGCCCCCACCGCCGACATGATGGCGCTGGCCACGCCGCCGGGGCTGTTGCTGGGGCGGATCGCCAATTTCATCAATGCAGAGCTTTGGGGCCGCCCGACCGATCTGCCCTGGGGCGTGATCTTTCCCGGTGCGGCGGCGCAGGACTGCGCCAACGTGGTGGCCGGGGCCTGCGCGCGCCATCCATCGCAGCTGTACGAGGCGCTGCTCGAAGGGTTGATCCTGGGCGCGGTGCTGCTTTGGCTGGCGTTCCGGCGGGGTGGCTTGAAACGTCCCGGCATGATCGCAGCACTTTTCTTCGCGGGCTATGGCCTTGCGCGGTTCCTGGTCGAGTTCGTGCGCCAGCCCGATGCGCAGTTCGTGAGCCCCGGCAACCCGCTGGGCCTCGCGTGGCACCTCGGCGGCTACGGGCTGACCATCGGGCAGATCCTGTCGTTGCCGATGCTGCTGGCCGGGCTGGCCGTGGTGCTTTGGCTGCGTCGCAGGGCATGACCCCGCTGGGCCAGATCATCGCGGCGCAGATCGCCCGGACCGGTCCGCTGAGCATTGCCGAATACATGGCTCTGTGCCTGCTGCACCCCGAGCACGGCTACTACACCACCCGCGATCCGCTGGGGGCGGCGGGGGATTTCGTCACAGCCCCCGAGATCAGCCAGATGTTCGGCGAAATGGTGGGGCTGTGTCTGGCGCAAAGCTGGCTCGACCAAGGCGGGCCCACCCCCTTTACACTGGCCGAGCTTGGGCCCGGCCGCGGCACGCTGATGGCCGATATACTGCGCGCGACGGCACGCGTCCCCGGCTTTCACGACGCCGCCCAGCTACACCTGGTCGAGGCGTCGCCCACGCTGCGCACAGTTCAGAAATCCGCGCTCGACCGCTGGGCGGTGCACTGGCACGACAGGGTCGACACCCTGCCCGCACGGCCGCTGTTTCTTGTCGCGAACGAATTCTTCGACGCCCTGCCGATCCGGCAGTTCATCCGCGATGACGGCGGCTGGCGCGAACGGGTCGTGGGGCTGCAGGACGATGCGCTTTGTTTCGGTCTCACCCAGCCCAGCCGCATCGCCACGCTGGAAGATCGGTTCGCCCGGACGCAGCCCGGCGACCTGGTCGAGACCTGCGGCCCGGCGCAAACCATCGCTCAGGATCTGGGCCAGCGCATCGCGGATCATGGCGGCGCGGCGCTGATCATCGACTACGGCGATGCAGACCGGACCGGAGACACGTTTCAGGCGGTGCAGGGCCACAAGAAGACCGATCCGCTGGCCGCGCCGGGCCTGGCCGACCTGACCGCGCATGTGGACTTTGCCGCCCTTGCGCGCGCCGCCCCCTGCGCCGCGACGCAGCTGGCCACGCAGGGCGTGTTTCTCGAAAGGCTGGGGATCACGCCGCGGGCGCAGGCGCTTGCCGCGCGGCTGACCGGCGACGCGCTCAACACCCATGTCGCCGCACATCGCCGGTTGACCCACCCGTCGGAAATGGGAACGCTGTTCAAGGTACTTGGATTCGTCGCTGAGGGCGCTGCGCCACCGCCCGGACTGGAACTATGACGCTGGACATCATTACCTCCGACACGCTGGCCCCGATCCGCCACGGGTTCTTTTCCCGCCGGGGCGGCGCGTCTTCGGGGGTATTTGCCGGGCTCAACTGCGGCACCGGCAGCACCGATCAGACGGAGATCGTGCAGATCAACCGCGCCCGCGTCGCCGCCGCGATGCAGGTCCCGCCCGAGCATCTGACCGGCGTGCACCAGGTGCATTCGTCGGATGTGGTGACCGTCACCGCGCCGCTGAACGGCGACCGGCCCCGCGCCGATGCGCTGGTCACCTCGACCCCCGGGATCGCGCTGTCGGTCCTGACCGCCGATTGCCAGCCGGTGCTGTTCGCCGACGCGGGCGCGCAGGTGATCGGGGCTGCCCATGCCGGCTGGCGCGGCGCGCTCGACGGGGTGCTGGACGCCACGGTGGACGCGATGGTCGCCCTGGGAGCAAGCCGCGAAAACATCCGCGCGGTGATCGGCCCGTCGATCAGCCAGCGCGCCTATGAAGTCGGCCCCGAGTTCTTCGAGGCCTTCCTGGACGAGGACCCCGGCAATGGCCGCTTCTTTGCCGGGGGCGACGGCGACCGCATGCAGTTCGACCTGCCGGCCTTTGGGCTGCACCGTCTGCGCAGCGCCGGGATCGGCGGCGCCGAATGGACGCGGCACTGCACCTATTCCGACCCGGACCGGTTCTATTCCTACCGCCGGGCCACGCACGAGAAAGAAGCCGACTACGGCCGCCTGATCTCGGTCATTCGGCTCTGACGGGGCGGATCCTGCCGCATTTCCGTCACGATCGGCGCAACAATCTCGCCTGAACACCGCGATTGTTCCCGCGCGGGCCTTTCAAACAAGGGCCTGACGCGCCGCGGACCTGTCAGGGCAATTTTTTCCGGTTCCCCGACAATCCCCTATTTCCGTCCAAAATCCGCCCCATCCGTAAACGATCTTGAAAGCATCAGACGCCGATACTCCGCCGGCGATGGACAAAGGACCACACCGATGAAGACCCGTTTTCTCCGCTCCGTAGTCAAGACCTCTCAAAACACCGACGTGATCATGCCCTGGGCCCGTGGCGCCCGCCGGGCGGCCTTTGTGGCCAAGCGGAAGGCCCCGCAGCCGGTGCGCCGCAGCGCCTGAGCCGAATCGCCAATTGTGGCGAAACGGTTCACGCCGACACGACAGTTTCCCTCGACTTGCCGGATTGTGCCCCTTCCCCAGGCCAATCCGGCCTTTCTTTTGACAATCAGGCGGATTTTCGCCGAATGTCTCCTCATAAACAGTAACAGTCCTTCTGTCGTTGTTGGTGGGGGCCAGCACGGATGTGACCAACCTTAGGGGTGATCACATGGCCAGCCTTCGCTTCAGCGCCTCGGGCGCAACCAAAGCGCCTTTGCTTCCCGTTCGCTATGACACGCCGACATCCGGGCAGGACCCGGCCCGGCGCAGCGTGTCGGTCATGCGCAAGTACGAGGTGTCTGCGCTGCTGCCGGATCTGTCGATCACGCAGAAATCACATGTCGCCCCCGCCACACCGCTGTTCGAGGAAACCGCCGGGGCTTTTGCCCGCGGCACGCTGATCCAGACCGTCCGCGGTGCCGTGGCGATCGAGGATTTGCTGCCCGGCGATTTCATCGAAACAGCGCGCGGCCCGGCGCCGGTGATGTGGATCGGATCGACCACCTACGTGCCTGGAGTGGCGGATGACGGATCCGGTCTGACCCGGCTCACCCGGGTGACGGCGGATGGCTTTGGCCTGGGCCGGCCGATGACCGATCTGCTGCTGGGCCCGGCGGCGCGGATGACATTGCGGCGGGAACGGCTGCGCAGCATCCTGGGCCAGGATGCGGTGCTGGCGCCGGTGCGCGAATACGAGGATGGCGACCGCATCTTTTCCGTCGAACCGGGCGGGTCGGTGCAGCTCTATCACCTGATGCTGCAGCAACACGCGGTCATCCGCGTCGGCGGGATCGAGATGGACACCTACCACCCCGGCAAGGCGCTTGTCCCGACGTTGGGGCACAACCTGCGCGCGCTTTACCTGTCGATGTTCCCCAACATCGAACATCCCAGCGATTTCGGAGAACTGTCGCTGCCCCGCACCAACCGCGAGGTGATCGACAGCCTGTCGCGCTGAACCTTTCAGACCCGGGCGGCGTCAGGCCATGCGGCTCAGCCGTTCCTCGAGCACGTCGAACGGCACGCCGGGTTCGTCCTTTGCGCCGCGGATGACGAGGCTGGTCTTTACGCTGCCCACGTTGGGCGCGGTCAGCAGCTGCGAGGTCAGGAAGGACTGGAACGTGCTCAGGTCCGGGGCCACGCATTTCAGTATGAAATCGACCTCGCCGTTCAGCATGTGACACTCGCGCACCAGCGACCAGCCGCGGCAGCGTTCCTCGAATGCGCTCAGGTCCGCCTCGGCCTGGCTTTGCAGGCCGACCATGGCAAAGACCTGCACCTCGAATCCCAGCTCGCGCGGATCGACCTCGGCATGGTAGCCGCGGATGAACCCCTGCTCTTCCAGGGTACGCACCCGGCGCAGGCAGGGCGGCGCGGAAATGCCCACCCGCTTGGCCAGTTCGACATTGGTCATCCGTCCGTCGGCCTGAAGCTCGGACAGAATCTTGCGGTCAATCGGATCAAGCCTGTGTGTCGGCACGCGGATCACCCCCCCCTGAATTGCCGGTTCTTATACCATGGTCGCTGTTGTGCGCAATAATGTTTCGCAACGGCGCAACATTATTAGCAGATCGATCAAAGCGCCAGCCCTGACGCACGCCCGCGTGTTGGGGGTTTGCGCGCACCCCCCGCATGGCTATATGACAGGCCCAACCATTGCCACCGCATGCGAGGCCAAGATGACCGAAACGCGCCACACAAAGGTTCTCATCATCGGATCGGGGCCTGCGGGCTATACCGCCGGGGTTTACGCCAGCCGTGCCATGCTGGAGCCGATCCTGGTGCAGGGGATTGAACCCGGCGGCCAGCTGACCACCACCACCGAGGTCGAGAACTGGCCCGGCGACACCGAGGTTCAGGGCCCTGATCTGATGATCCGGATGGAAGCGCATGCTCGCGCCATGGGCTGCGAGATCATCGGCGACATCATCACCTCGCTCGATATGCAAAGTCGGCCCTTCAAAGCCCAGTCCGACAGCGGCACGGTCTACACCGCCGACGCGGTCATTCTGGCCACCGGCGCGCGGGCAAAATGGCTGGGCCTGCCCAGTGAAGAGGCGTTCAAGGGCTTCGGCGTTTCGGCCTGTGCGACCTGTGACGGGTTCTTTTATCGCGGGCAGGAAATCGTCGTCGTGGGCGGCGGCAACACCGCTGTCGAAGAGGCGCTGTTCCTGACCAACTTCGCCTCCAAGGTCACGCTGATCCACCGCCGCGACGAACTGCGCTCGGAAAAGATCCTGCAGGACCGGCTGTTCAAGAACCCCAAGATCGAGCCGCTGTGGTTTCACGAACTCGACGAGGTGGTGGGCACCGACATGCCCAAAGGCGTCGAAGGCGTGCGTGCCCGCAACGTCAAAACCGGCGAGATCACCGAGATCCCCTGCAAGGGCGTGTTCATCGCCATCGGCCACGCGCCCGCCAACGAACTGGTCAAGGACACGCTGGAAACCCACATGGGCGGCTATGTCGTGACCAAGCCCGACAGCACGGCAACCTCGATCCCCGGCATCTTTGCCGCGGGCGATCTGACCGATCACAAGTACCGCCAGGCGGTGACGAGTGCCGGAATGGGCTGCATGGCCGCGCTCGAGGCTGAACGCTGGCTGGCCGAACAGGACCTCGACAGCGGCAAGGACACGACCGAGCCGTTGGGTTACGGCGCGCCCGTGGACGCGGCAGAGTGACCGGCGCCCACGATTTCGCCGCCCAGAAGGCCGAGACCTACGCCACTTTCGCGCGCATCCGCGACGAGGCGGGCACCCTGCCAGATACCGCCCGGATCGATTATGCCTTTCTGCCCGGCGACACCCCCGATTGGGACGCCGTGCTGGCGGCGCTGGCCGAACAGGGCTTTGACTGCGCCCGGGTCGAGCCCGGCCCCGACGATGGGCCGGATGGCCCCTGGCTCGAGGCGTCGCTGACCGATCAGCCGCTTTCGGCCAGCGCCGTCTGGCTGGGCGAGGAGATGGCGACCCGCACCGCCCTGCCCTTCGGCTTTCGCCCCGACGGCTGGGGCTTTCTGATCTGAGGCCCTGTTTCCCCGGGTCAAGACAGTCCCGGGGCGCTTCAGCGGCAGGACGCTTGGCCCGACGCCAGCCATGCCCCCGGCAGGCGATCCGCGCTATGCACCGCGTGCAAAGCGGCATTTCGGCATCAAACCGCGGCCCAACCTGAATTTTGCTTGAAAGCGCAACAAAACAGCGTCTAAACGCACGCCAGACGCGGCTGCGCCAGACCCTGCGCAACCCCATTCAAAGCGAGAGTGTATTACGATGTCCATGTCCGCCAACCTGGCCCCGATCCCCGAACTCTATGTGTCCTACGAAAGTGCACAAAAGCTGAAGGTCGAGGCGGCGGAGCTGACCTCGCACGATCTGACTCCGCGCCAGATCTGCGATCTGGAGCTTTTGATGAACGGCGGTTTCAATCCGCTCAAGGGGTTTCTGTCGGAAGAGGATTACAACGGCGTCGTCGAAAACATGCGGCTCGCCGACGGCACGCTCTGGCCGATGCCGATCACGCTCGACGTCAGCGAAAAGTTCGCCGAGACCATCGAGGAAGGCCAGGACATCGCGCTGCGCGATCAGGAAGGCGTGATCCTCGCCACCATGACCGTGACCGACAAATGGGTGCCCAACAAGGCGCGCGAGGCCGAAAAGGTGTTCGGTGCCGATGACGACGCGCATCCGGCGGTGAACTACCTGCACAACACCGCCGGCAAGGTCTACCTTGGCGGCCCGGTCACCGGCATCCAGACGCCGGTGCATTACGATTTCCGCGCCCGTCGCGACACGCCGAACGAACTGCGCGCCTATTTTCGCAAGCTGGGCTGGCGCAAGGTCGTGGCCTTCCAGACCCGCAACCCGCTGCACCGCGCGCACCAGGAACTGACCTTCCGCGCCGCCAAGGAAGCGCAAGCCAACCTGCTGATCCACCCGGTCGTCGGCATGACCAAGCCGGGCGATGTCGATCACTTCACCCGCGTGCGCTGCTACGAGGCAGTACTGGACAAATACCCGGGCTCCACCACCACGATGTCCCTGCTCAACCTTGCGATGCGTATGGCGGGCCCGCGCGAGGCGGTGTGGCACGGGCTCATCCGCGCCAACCACGGCTGCACCCATTTCATCGTCGGTCGCGACCACGCAGGGCCCGGCAAGAACTCTGCCGGCGAGGATTTTTACGGCCCCTACGACGCGCAGGATCTTTTCCGCGAATACCAGACGGAAATCGGCTGCGAAATGGTCGACTTCAAGCACATGGTCTATGTGCAGGAACGCGCGCAGTACGAACCCAATGACGAGATCGAGGACAAGGACAACGTCACGATCCTCAACATCTCGGGCACCGAACTGCGCCGCCGTCTGCGCGAAGGCCTGGAAATCCCCGAATGGTTCTCATTCCCCGAGGTGGTGACGGAGTTGCGCCGCACCTCGCCGCCCCGGTCCGAACAGGGCTTTACCGTGTTCTTCACCGGCTTTTCCGGCTCCGGCAAGTCGACCATCGCCAACGCGCTGATGGTCAAGCTGATGGAGATGGGCGGCCGCCCGGTCACGCTGCTTGACGGCGACATCGTCCGCAAGAACCTGAGCTCGGAACTGGGTTTCAGCAAGGAACACCGCGACCTCAACATCCGCCGCATCGGCTATGTGGCGTCCGAGATCACCAAGAACGGCGGCATTGCGATCTGCGCGCCGATCGCGCCCTATGCCGCCACCCGCCGCGCGGTGCGCGAAGATATCGAAAGCTTCGGCGCCTTCATCGAGGTGCATGTCGCGACCAGCATCGAGGAATGCGAACGCCGCGACCGCAAGGGCCTTTACAAGCTGGCGCGCGAAGGCAAGATCAAGGAGTTCACCGGCATTTCCGATCCCTACGATGTGCCTGAAAACCCCGAACTGCGGGTCGAAACCGAAGGCACCGATGTGGACAACTGCGCGCATCAGGTGATCCTGAAGCTTGAATCGATGGGCCTGATCGCCGGTCAGTAAGCCTTTGAAGACCTGAAGGAAACGGCCCCGGGGTGCGCAATCCCGGGGCCGTTTTCATGTCTGCGAGGGCATTGCGGCCTCGACCCAGGCGCCCGGCGCGATGCCGTCCAGGGACCAGTCGCCGACCGACCAGCGCACCAGCCGCAGGCAGGGCAACCCCACATGTGCCGTCATCCGTCGGACCTGGCGGTTGCGGCCTTCGCTGATGGTGATCCGCAGCCAGTGGTCCGGCACGGATTTGCGGAACCGCACCGGCGGATCGCGCGGCCACAGATCGGGCTGGTCGATGACCTCGGCCTGCGCGGGCCGGGTCGGGCCGTCCTTGAGCGTCACGCCTGCGCGCAGGGCATAGAGCTTTTCTTCGGACGCCGCGCCCTCGACCTGCACCAGATAGGTCTTGGGCCGCTTGAACTTCGGGTCGCTGATCCGCGCCTGCAACCGCCCGTCGTCGGTCAGCACCAAAAGCCCTTCGCTGTCGCGGTCAAGCCGCCCGGCCGGATAAACACCCGGCAGATCAATATGGTCCGACAGCGTCGCGCGCGTCGATCCGGCCGTGCCCCTGTCGGTGAACTGCGACAGCACGCCGTAGGGCTTGTTGAAAAGGATCACCCGCCCCTGCCCCCGCGGGGCTTGAGCCCGCGCCTTACGCATCGCCGCCCCGCCGCGCGGCAAAGAAGGCGCGCAACAGCGCCTCGGCCTCGGCCCCGGCGATGCCGTCATAGACCTCGGGCCGATGGTGGCATTGCGGATGAGAAAACACGCGCGCACCCTGCGCCACGCCCCCCGATTTCGGATCGGACGCGCCATAATAAAGCCGCCGGATGCGGGCAAAGGAAATCGCCGCCGCGCACATCGGGCAGGGTTCGAGCGTGACGTAGAGATCGTGATCCACCAGCCGTTCCGACCCCAGCGCCGCGCATGCCGCGCGGATCGCCAGCACCTCGGCATGGGCGGTGGGGTCGCGATGCTCCAGCGTCCGGTTGCCTGCGGAGGCCACAACGCCTTGCGGCCCGACCACGACCGCCCCCACCGGCACCTCGCCCCTGGCGGCGGCGGCACGCGCCTGGGCCAGCGCGGCGTCCATATGTGTGGCAAAGGTCATGGCTGTCTTCCTAGCGGCCCTTGCGCCCTTCCCCAAGGGGCCAAATTCGGTTAGCGCAGGATCATGAGCACCCAAACCCCTCCGGGCGACCGTATCGCCAAGGTCCTGGCCCGCGCCGGTGTCGCGTCGCGCCGCGAAGCCGAACGCATGATCGAAGCGGGCCGAGTCAGCGTCAACGGCAAGGTCATCACTCGCGCCGCGCTGAATGTCACCGGCGCGGACAAGATCACCGTCGACGGCAAACCGCTGGGCGCGCCCGATGCGCCCCGACTCTGGCTTTATCACAAGCCCACGGGCCTCGTGACGACGACGAAGGACGAACAGGGCCGCGCCACGATCTACGACGACCTGCCCGAGGACCTGCCGCGGGTGATGTCGGTCGGGCGGCTCGACCTCAATTCCGAAGGCTTGTTGCTGCTGACCAATGACGGCGGCATCAAGCGCAAGCTGGAACTGCCGTCGACCGGGTGGCTGCGAAAATACCGCGTGCGCGTCAACGGGCGGCCCAGCGATGCGACGGTTGAACCGCTGCGCCGGGGCCTGACGGTGGACGGGCAGAGTTTTCAGCCGATGATCGTGTCCATCGACCGCCAGCAAGGCGCCAATGCCTGGCTGACCATCGGCATCCGCGAAGGCAAGAACCGCGAGATTCGCCGCGCGATGGAGGATGTGGGCCTCAGCGTAAATCGGCTGATCCGTACGTCCTACGGGCCGTTCCAGTTGGGCCAGCTGAAACCGGGCGCCGTTGAAGAGGTCCGCCGCAAGGTGGTGCGCGATCAGCTGGGCCTGGACGGGCCGAAGCCCGACAAGCCGGTGCCGCAGCGCCGCCGCAAGCCGCCACGGCGCGGCGCACCGGACGACACATGACGCGGGGCCTGCCATAAACCGCTGTTAACCCTGTCTTAAAGTCCGCCGTTTTTCCCCGTCCACGCCGTCTTTTTGCCCCGATTTGTCAGCACAACCGGGGCATGATGTATTCCCTGCTCGCTCTTGCCGTCATCCTCGGCTCTGTCTTTCTGGTGCTCGCCAACCTGCGGCTGGTGGCGCATGACACCTTTCAGGTGCTGCGCGACACCGCGCGCAATGCCAGCCGGTCGGGCCAGTTGCTGCCCAACATGGCGTTCGCCGCGCTGTGGCTGCTGATCTTCGCGCTCTGCCAGGTCTAGGGAGGCTCGCAAGATGCCCATGCCCACAACCCGCAAAGTCCGACGTCCGCACGACGCCGAACCGCAGGGGTCGGCCATCGGGCTCTTGTTCCTGGCGGGCTGCCCGTTGTTCCTGCTGGTCTTTCACGGCTCGCCCGCGGGCATCCTCGCCGCGGCGACGCTGCTGGCGCTTCTGGGTGGCGCGCTGTCGCTGATCCGCAAGGGCCAACTGGTCCAGCAGGCCTATGACGCGGCCGAGGTCGCCTATCGCCCGCGCATTCCCTACAAGATCTTGGGCTCTGCCCTGATCGGGCTTCTGGCGGCGATCCTGGCCCTGTCGCAGTTCGACACCCTGTTGATGCCGCTGGGTCTGGGCGTGCTGGCGATGCTGTTGTCGATCGCGGCCTTCGGCGCCGATCCGCGCCGCGACAAGGGCACCGACAACCCAGAGGTGGTGCTGCGCAAGCTGGCCGCGGACCAGATCGCCGCGACCGAGCGTGCGCTGGAACGCATCGTACAGGACATCGACACGCTGGACGATGCCGAACTGACCAGCCGCACCGATGCGGTACGGGTGGCCGTCGCGCGGCTTTTGCGGGCGCTGTCGAGCAATCCGGCAGAGCTGCGCAGCCTGCGCAAGCCGTTGGTCAAGTTCCTGCAGATGCTGCAATCCGAGGTCGACCAACTGAGCGAGCACTGGGCCGACGAACGCCGGGCGCGGGCGCGCAAGCGGTATCTGTCCCGGCTGTCGGCCATCGCCCGCGCGTTCGAGGCGCGGGCGCGCAAACAGCGCGACCTCATAGCCGGGGATGCCTTCGAATTCGAGACCGATCTGCTGCTCGACCGGATGCCGCACGAAACCGCCGCGTGACGCATCGCGCGCGCAGTTCCCCCTAGCACACCCGCCGTGATTGCCTTAAGTTCCGGGTAAACCGCGACAATTCGGGGGGTTCGATGTCCGGCACCGGACTGCAGAAAATTGCCTATGTCCTTCTGATCGTGCTCCTTTTCGGGGTCAGCTCAGGTATGTTGGGGGGGCTTTAGGCGATGGCGCAGCGCTATGGCGGCAAGTACAGCCCCGACGACACCCCCGGCACCGAACCGGCCGAACGGCCCGCCTTTCAGGGCGCGCGCGTCGACCCGGTGGGGGCGCGCAGCAATGTGCTGTTTTTCCCGCCGATCATCCTGGCCGCCACCTCTTTGACCGCGGGCGCGACCGGGCTTGCGGTCGGTCTTCTGGGGGCGGGCAGCCTGCTTTTAGGGGCCTGGCTGCTGCGCGACGGCCTGCGGGCCGAGGCGGAATACAACACCCGCAAGGTCGCCCGCCGTCCGGCGCTGCCGCGCAAGATGCTGGCCGCCGTGCTGGCCGCCATCGGCGCAGGCCTTGCGGCGTGGAAATCCGAACCGGGGCTCGTCGCTCCGCTGATCTTTGCCGGGGCCACGGGTACGCTGCACATCGGCGCCTTCGGCATTGACCCGCTTAAAAACAAGGGCATGGAAGGCATCGACACCTTTCAGCAGGACCGGGTCGCCGCCGTGGTGAACGAAGCCGAGAAATACCTGACCGGCATGTCCGACGCGGTCAAGCGCGCGGGCGACCGGCAGGTCGAGGCGCGCGTGGAACGGTTCCAGATCAAGGCCCGCGACCTGATCCGCACGGTCGAGGAAGACCCGCGCGACCTGACCGCCGCGCGCAAGTTTCTGGGCGTCTACCTGATGGGCGCGCGCGACGCGGCGGTGAAATTCGCCGATGTCTATTCCCGAACCCGCGACGCCAAGGCGCGCAGCGATTTCATGATGCTTCTCACCGATCTTGAAGAAAGCTTTGGCCAGAAGACCCGCAAGCTGCTGCTCGACAACAACTCTGACCTCACGGTCGAAATAGACGTGCTGCGCGACCGGTTGCAGCGCGAAGGTGTGCGCCCGAGATAGGCGCGTCATAGAGAAACGAGGAATCCCGAATGTCCGAAACAGTCCGCGCCAAAGCCGAAGCCTCGGTGGCTCTTGTCGACGAAGTCAACGCCGTCGTTCTGCCCGAACCGCGCCAGGCCGATGCCGTGGTGCCGCTGGCCGAGGCCGACGCGCCGGTGGGCGAGGAGATCCGCAGCCGCATGGCCGAGATCGACATGGCCGATACCCAAAGCATCGTGTCCTTCGGCTCTGCCGCGCAGGCGGAATTGCAGGAGATCAGCCAGGCGATGCTGCAGGACGTCCGCAACAAGGATGTGGGCCCCGCGGGCGATTCCCTGCGCACCATCGTGACCGCCATCCGCGGCTTTTCGGTGTCGGAACTGGATGTGCGCCGCGAACGCACCTTCTGGGAAAAACTGCTGGGCCGTGCCGCGCCCTTTGCCAAGTTCACCGCCAAGTTCGAAGACGTGCAGGCCCAGATCGACCGGATCACCGACGACCTGCTCAAGCACGAGCACACACTGCTCAAGGACATCAAGTCGCTCGATCTGCTTTATGAAAAGACGCTGCAGTTCTATGACGAACTCGCGCTTTACATCGCCGCCGGTCAGGAAAAGCTGAAAGAGCTGGACGAAAAGGACATCCCCGCGAAGGAGGCCGAAGTCGAGGCCGCGCCCGAAGGCGACCAGGTGATGGTGGCGCAGGAGTTGCGCGATCTGCGCGCCGCGCGCGACGATCTGGAACGCCGGGTGCATGACCTCAAGCTGACCCGGCAGGTGACGATGCAGTCGCTGCCGTCGATCCGGCTGGTGCAGGAAAACGACAAGTCTCTGGTGACCAAGATCAATTCGACCCTCGTGAACACCGTGCCGCTGTGGGAAACCCAGCTGGCGCAGGCGGTCACGATCCAGCGGTCGGCCGAAGCCGCCAGCGCCGTGCGCGAAGCCAACGACCTGACCAACGAACTGCTGACCGCAAACGCCAAGAACCTGCGCGACAGCAATAAGATGATCCGCGAAGAGATGGAGCGCGGCGTCTTCGACATCGAGGCGGTCAAGCAGGCCAATGCCGACCTGATCGGAACGATCAACGAAAGCCTGCAGATCGCCGACGAAGGCAAGGCGCGTCGCGCCGCCGCCGAAGAAGAGCTCAAGAAGATGGAGGCCGAGCTGCGCGATACGCTCGCCTCGGCCAAGGCGCGCCGTGACGGGGTCGGCGACAACGCCGGCACCGCCGTGCCGCAGGGCTGATGCGTATGGGCTGGGGCAGACCGGTCACGGCTGCGGCACTGGCGCTGGCGCTGCTGGCGGGGTGCGAAACGCTGCCCCCCGCGCCGCCGGGCATCAAGCCGCAGGCCCGGCCCGACCGCCCGGCCCCGGCCGCACCGGCGCCCGATCCCGGCCCGTCGGACGAAAGTCGGGCGCTCGCGCAGTATTACGCCCGCGTTCAGGCCGATCTGCTGACCCGCGGGCTGCTGCGCACCGATGGTGGCGGACCTGACACACCCTTTACCGACACGACGCTGGTGCGCAATTTCCAGGCCATTGCCTTGGAAGAGGAATACGCCCGCGGCGGCGGGTTCCGGCGATCCCAGGGGGGCGACGGCCGGATCAAGAAATGGACCCAGCCGGTACGCGTCAGCGCCGAATTCGGCCCCTCGGTGGTCGATTCCCGCCGCGCCAAGGACCAGTCGATGCTGGCGTCCTTCGTGGCGCGGCTGAACCGGGTGACCGGCCATCCGATCACCATGTCGACCGCCAACCCGAATTTCCATGTCCTTTTCATGAGCGAGGATGACAAGGACCTGATCAAGCCGCGCATTCGCGAACTGGTGCCCGATATCGACGCCACGTCGCTGGCAATCTTCGACAACCTACCGCGCGCGATCCACTGCCTTGTCATCGCCTTTTCCGAGGAACCGGGCGGCTACAACTACGGGCGGGCCATCGCCCTGATCCGCGCCGAACATCCCGAGTTACTGACCCGGTCGTGCATTCACGAAGAAGTGGCACAGGGCCTGGGCGTGGGCAATGACAGCCCGCAGGCCCGGCCCTCGATCTTCAACGACGACGACGAATTCGCGCTGCTGACCACACATGACGAAATGCTGCTGCGCATCCTCTACAACCCCCGCCTGCGTCCCGGCATGACCGCCGAAGAGGCGATCCCCATCGTGCGCGACCTTGCCGCGCAGATGGTGGGCGGGCCAAGCTGAACACGACCATCAGGAGGCTATGCGCCATGGGCATTTTCGATTTCCTTTCCGGCCAGTTCATCGACGTCATCCACTGGACCGACGACACCCGCGACACCATGGTCTGGCGGTTCGAACGTGAGGGCCACGAGATCAAGTACGGCGCCAAGCTGACGGTGCGCGAAGGTCAGGCAGCGGTCTTCGTGCACGAAGGCCAGCTGGCGGATGTGTTCACCCCCGGTCTCTACATGCTCGAGACCAACAACATGCCGATCATGACCACGCTTCAGCACTGGGATCATGGCTTCAAGAGCCCGTTCAAGTCCGAGGTCTATTTCGTCAGCACCACGCGGTTCAACGACCTCAAGTGGGGCACCAAGAACCCGATCATGGCGCGCGATCCGGAATTCGGCCCGGTGCGCCTACGCGCCTTTGGCACCTATTCGATCCGCGTGACCGATGCGGCCAAGTTCCTGACCGAAATCGTCGGCACCGACGGCGAATTCACCATGGACGAGATCAGCTATCAGATCCGCAACATCATCGTGCAAGAGGTCAGCCGCGTGCTGGCAGGCTCCGGCATCCCGGTTCTGGACATGGCGGCCAACACCGGCGATCTGGGCAAGCTGGTGGCGGCCGAGGTCTCCAAGACGCTGGCGACCTACGGGTTGACCATGCCCGAGATGTATATCGAGAATATCTCGCTCCCCCCGGCGGTCGAACAGGCGCTGGACAAGCGCACGTCGATGGGTCTGGCGGGCGATCTGGGCAAGTTCACCCAGTATTCCGCGGCAGAGGCGATGACCGCCGCGGCCTCCAACCCTGCGGGCGGCGGCATGGCCGCCGGTCTGGGCGCGGGCATGGGCATGGCGATGGCAAACCAGATGGCGCAGCAGCAGGGCCCCTGGGGGTCCGCCCCGGCGGCGCAGCACACCGCCGCCGCGGCTACACCGCCGCCCCCGCCGGTCGAACATGTCTGGCACGTCGCCGAGAACGGCCAGACCAAGGGCCCGTTTTCGCGCGCCGCCCTGGGCCGCATGGCCAGCGCCGGCGAGATCAGCCGCGAGACCTATGTCTGGACCGCCGGCCAGGACGGCTGGCTCAAGGCAGAGGATGTGACCGAGCTGGCGCAGCTTTTCACCGTGATGCCGCCGCCGCCCCCGGGCGCGTGACCTGCGCAGGGCCGCACCCACGATGACCCGCCGCCGCATCACCGTCCTGCTGCACTGGACAAGCTTCGTTCTGCTGGTCCTGCTAGTGTCGGGCGGAACCGCCTATCCGCTGCTGGTCTGGGCCTTTGTCCTGTCGGGTCTGGCAATGACCGCCACCGCGCTGCTGCGCGGGCTGATGACCCGCCCGGGCCCAAAGCTTGAGGGGATTGCGCGCAACGCGCATCCGTGGATGCATCGCGGCATGTACGCATTGCTGACCTGGGCGGCGCTGGTCGCCGCGGCGCACCAGCTTGGCCTTGCCCTGCCCGGCCCGGACCTGTCCCTGACGCTGATGATCCTGCTCTCGGCCTCGTCCCTGCACGCGATCTTTCACCTCTGGCGTCACACCGCGCTGGGGGACGGGGCGTTGCGGATCATCACGCCGAAAGCCCTTCACAAGGTCCTCTGATCGCGGCATCCTGCCCGAACCCTCGCCCGCCGGAGCCTGAGCCCGATGTCAGACACCCCGCCCGCCGCCCCGTTGCAAGAACACCGCTTTGCCTGCGAACAATGCGGCGCGGACTACCGGTTCGACCCGGCCGCCGGGGAACTGGTCTGCGATCACTGCGGGCACACGCAGTCGACCGGCCAGGCGGGCCCCTGGGAGGGCGGCATCAGGGAGCTGGATTTCCGCGCCGCCATCGACAACCTGCTGCCCGCGCAGGAGATCGAGGAAACCCGCGTTTCGACCTGCCCCAACTGCGCCGCGCAGGTCGAATTCGACGCCGACACCCATGCGGCGGAATGCCCCTTCTGCGCGACGCCCGTGGTGACCGACACCGGCATCCACCGCCATATCAAGCCGCGCGGCCTGCTGCCCTTCAAACTGAACGAAGAGGCCGCCCGCGCCCAGATGACGCAATGGCTGGGCAGCCTTTGGTTCGCCCCCGGCGGACTCACCGACTATGCCCGCAAGGGGCGCAAGCTGCAGGGCATCTACGTGCCCTACTGGACCTTCGATGCCGACACCAAATCCCGCTATTCCGGCCAGCGCGGGACGATCTACTATGTCTCTCAGACCGTGATGCGCAACGGCAAGGCCCAGACCGTGCAGGTCCAGAAAATCCGCTGGCGGCCCGCCTCAGGCCGGGTCGCGCGGTTCTTTGACGACGTTCTGGTTCTGGCATCGACCAGCCTGCCCAAGCGCTATACCGACGCGTTGCCGCCCTGGGATCTGACCACGCTGGAACCCTACCGGCCCGAGTTTTTGGCCGGGTTCCGTGCCGAAGGCTACACGGTCGACCTGCACGACGGCTTTGCCGAGGCGCGCCAGATCATGGACCGGCAGATCGAGCGTGACGTGAAATTCGACATCGGCGGCGACCGCCAGCGCGTCAACTCGGTCGAAACCGACGTGAGCGCCGTCACCTTCAAGCACATCCTGCTGCCCGTCTGGATGGCCGCCTACAAGTACCGCGGCAAGAGCTATCGCTTCGTGGTCAACGGCCAGACCGGGCGGGTACAGGGCGAACGCCCCTGGTCCGCGTGGAAAATCGCCTTTGCGGTGATCCTGGGGCTGATCGTGGCCGCCGGCATCGGCTACGTGGTGGCGATGAACCAGTAGCGCCGTCTGTCGCGGCTTGCCCCCGGGCGCGCGACGGGCCATGTTAGCGCGAACAGATGAAGGAGACCCCGCGATGATCCTGTGCTGCGGAGAGGCGCTGATCGACATGCTGCCGCGCGAAACCACCGCCGGAGAGCCCGCCTTTGCGCCGCTGTCCGGGGGCGCCGTGTTCAACACTGCCATGGCGCTTGGACGTCTGGGGGCGCCTGCGGGCTATTTCGGCGGGCTCTCGACCGATCTTTTCGGCCTGCAGCTTGGGGCGACCCTGGACGCGTCGAACGTGGATTACAGCCTGTCGCCCCGGTCCGATCGCCCCACCACGCTGGCCTTCGTGACCCTGACGGACGGCCATGCGAAATACGCCTTCTACGATGAAAACACCGCCGGGCGGATGCTGGCGGAAAGCGACCTGCCCGCGCTCGATGGCTCGTGCCAGGCGCTGTTCTTCGGCGGCATCAGCCTGGTGTCGGAACCCGCCGCCGACAGCTACGCCGCCCTGTGCGCGCGCGAGGCGGGCGAACGCGTGGTGATGATGGACCCCAACATCCGTCCCGGCTTCATCAAGGACGAGGCGCGGTATCGCGCCCGCCTGACCGGCATGCTGTCATCCGCCGACATCATCAAGGTGTCGGACGAGGATATGGAGTGGCTGGGCACCTCGCCCGCCGACCTGATCGCGAACGGCACAAAGGTGGTGCTGGTCACGCGCGGGGCCCAAGGGGTTGATCTGCATCTGGCCGACGGCTCTGCCCGTGTGCCCGCGCAGAAGGCCACGGTGGTCGATACGGTGGGCGCTGGCGATACGTTCAACGCGGGCCTTCTGGCCGGACTGCACCGCGACAGCCTGCTGACCCGCTCAGCTTTGGCCGAGGCGACGCTGGACACCCTGCGCCCGGCGGTCGAACTGGGCGCCCGCGCCGCCGCGATCACCGTCAGCCGCGCGGGGGCCAACCCGCCGTGGGAGCATGAACTAGCATGAGGGCGCTGCTGCAGCGGGTCAGCCGCGCCTCGGTCACGGTCGAAGGCGCGGTTCTGGGCGAAATCGGCCCGGGCCTGCTGATCCTCGTCTGCGCCATGCAGGGCGACACCCGGGCCGAGGCGGATAAACTGGCCCAGAAGATCGCCAAGCTGCGCATCTTCAAGGACGACGCGGGCAAGATGAACCGCAACGTCGTCGATGCGGGTGGCGCAGCACTTGTGGTCAGCCAGTTCACCCTGGCCGCCGATACCTCGCGCGGCAACCGCCCCGGCTTTTCCGCCGCGGCCGCCCCCGAGGACGGCCGCGCGCTCTATGAATATTTCGCGGCACAAGTGCAGGCGCAGGGGATTGCGGTCGCCACCGGGCGTTTCGGCGCCGACATGGCGGTGGACCTCACAAACGACGGGCCGGTGACGCTCTGGCTCGACACCACGCAGTAACGCCCGCCCCTTCATCTGCCCGGAAATACTTCAGAGAGCACGAGAGACAGCGTCTCTCGTATCCCGGCACGGGATATTGCCTTACGGTTCGCGCAGCGCCTCGCGGGATTTGTAAAGCGGCTTGAGCAGATACTGCAGCACGGTCTTTTCGCCGGTGTGCAGTTCGACCTGCGCCTGCATGCCGGGCCGGATCTCGATCTGCGCCTGCCGCTCGGTCAGCGACGACATGTCGACCCGCAGGCTGACCTTGTAATGCGCGTCGTCCTCGTCGCGCCGCTCGTCCTTGAACGTGTCGGCGGAAATCACGTCGACCCGGCCCTTGAGCGTGCCGTAGATCGTGTAGTCATAGGCCGAGAGCTTGATCGTCGCCTCCTGCCCCGGGCGCAGCCCGGCGATGTTCTCGGGTTTGACCCGCGCCTCGACGAACAGCTCTTCGTCCAGCGGGATGATCTGCAGGATCTCTTCGCCCGGGCGGACGACGCCGCCGATGGTTGTGACCGACAGGTTGTTGACGACGCCGTGCATCGGGCTTTGCAGCACGGTGCGGTTCAGCTGGTCGGTGCTGGCCTTGAGGTTCTGGCGCAGGGTGGCAAGTTCGCGCAGGGTGTCGGAATACGCCTCCGCCCGGGTCAGCTCGGTCTGGGTGACGATCTCGTCATACTTGATCCGCGCATCGGCGTGGGCCTTGCGCGCGCGCGTCACCTCGATCAGCGCGACCACCTTCTTGTCGAGCAGATCCTCGAGCAGCGCCAGTTCCTTGGCGGCCTGATCCAGCACCCGCTTTGCCCCGTCGCGCCGCTTGGTGAAATCCGACTGCCGCGCCGCCAGCAGCGCGCGTTCCGATGCCACCATGTCGGGCGCGCGCTGCGCAAGGTCGGCGGGCACGTCAAACGACGCGGCGCCGTCAAGCTCCGCCTCGAGCCGCAGGCGCCGCACCTCGAGCGTGGCGATCTGATCGCGCAGGTCGTCGACCGAAGACTGGAACATCGTGCCGTGCAGCCGCGCCAGCACGTCGCCGCGCATGACCTCGTCGCCTTCCTTGACCAGCAGTTCCGACAGGATGCCGCCTTCGAGGTTCTGGATGATCTGCGGGCGCGACGAGCTGATGATCTCGCCATCGGCGCGCACGATTTCGTCGATCCAGGCGTTCGCCGCCCAGATGATGAAAAGCCACACGGTCGCGGCGCACAGCCAGATCGTCAGCGACGGGCCGCGCATGCGCGTCGCCATCTGGCGGCTGAGGTTGGTCGAGGATATGGCCATCAGGCGCCTCCCTGTCCGGCGGTGCGCAGGTGATCGAGCACCTGATCGCGCGGCCCGTCGATGGCGGTGCGGCCGTTGGCCAGGATCAGCGTGCGGCTGGCCAGCGACAGGATCGGGACCCGGTGCGTGGCGATGACCGCCGTGCGGCCCGCAAGCCAGCTTTCCAGCCGTGAAATCAGCGTGCGTTCCAGCGTCTGATCCAGCGCGGCGGTGGGTTCGTCCAGCAGGCAGACCTGCGGGTCCTGAAGCCACAGCCGCGCCCAGCCGATGCTTTGACGCTGACCGACGGACAGCCCTTCGCCGCCGTCGCGAATGTCGAGGTCCAGCCCCTTGGCATGGGCCTTGACGAACTGGCCCAGCCCGGCGAAATCCAACGCGGCATAAAGCCGGTCATCGTCGCGTTCCAGCAGGTTGAGGTTCAGGTTGTCGCGCAACGTGCCATGGAACAGCTTGACCTCCTGCCCGAGGTAACCGATGCCCCGGCGCAGGTCGCGCGGGTCGATCTGGCCCATGTCCGTGCCGTCGATCAGCACCTTGCCTTCGCTGGGGGCGTAAAGCCCGGTCAGCAGTTTCAGCAGCGTGGATTTGCCCGAGCCATTCGCGCCCAGCACCGCGATGGTCTGGCCCGGCTGCAGGATCAGCTGCGCAATGTCCAGAACCGGCGCGCCGTCCTCGTCGTAGCGGTAGGTGGCGCCGCGCAGTTCGTACTGCCCGCCCAGCTTTTCCCGGCGCAGGTAAGTGCGCGCCGCGCCCCGGTCCTGCTCGGCCTCGGCAATGCTGTCCAGCCCGTCAAGCGCGGCGCGCACATTGCCCCATCGCGCCATGATGCCCGACAGCTGTGTCAGCGGCGCCAGCGTGCGCGAGGTCAGGATGCCCGTGGCGATGATCGACCCCACGGTGAACTGCCCGGCAAAAACCAGGTACGTGCCGGTGATCACCGCGCCCACATAGGTCGCCTGCTGGACCCCCTGGCTCCAGAACGTCAGCGCCGAGGACAGCCGCCGCTGTTCAGAGGATTTAACCGACTGTACCGCCGTCAGTTCTTCCCACATGCGGCGGAACCGGTCCTCGCCGCGCTGGGTCTTGATCGTGTCCAGTTCGACCACGGTTTCCTGCAAGAGCCGCGACGCCTTGGCCGACGCGCCCTGCATTTCCTGGGTCAGCCGGATCATGCGCTTTTGCAGCAGGAAACCCGGCACGACCATCAGCACGCCGCCCAGCATCAGCACCCAGACGACATTGCCTGCGATCGACCAGACCAGCAGCAGAAAGACGAAGATGAACGGAATGTCGGCCAGCGCGCCCACCGTGGAGGCGGTGAAGAACTCGCGCACCGACCCGAATTCACGCATGGAGGAGAAAAGCTGCGCGGGCGACCGCCCGGCGGTGTCGGACCGCATGCCCAGAAGCCGGTCCATCAGCAGGCCCTGCACGCCCATCTCGATCTGGCGGCCCGCGCCGTCCAGAAGCTGCGCCCGCGCGGTTTTCAGGAAACCCTCCATCAGCAGGGCCATGGCGGCCCCGGCGGCAAGCACCCAAAGCGTCGCCTCGGACTGGTGCGGGATCACCCGGTCGTAGACCTGGAGCGAGAAGAGCGCCACGGCCACCGCCAGCAGGTTCGCCACAAAGGACCCCAGCGCCACCTCGCCGAACTGGCGGCGGAACTGGCCGAAACGGCCCCAGAACCAATGCGCCTGATGCGCGACATGGGCGTGGCTGTCGGTCAGGCTGTGCAGCGGCGCCTCTGCCCGCAGGACGGTGCCGCCAAAGACCGGCAGGAAATCCGCCAGCGGCACCTCGGCGCGGTTGTCGGCCATGCCCGCGTCGAAAATTGTCAGCGTCCGGTCCTGCTGGCCCAGCACCAGCACCGCCTGACCGTTCGCCATGAGCGCCAGCGCGGGCCAAAGATCCGGCGTCAGGCGGTCCGGGGTGACGGCAGCCGCCTCGAGCCCTGCGGCCTTGAGCCCCGCCAGCAGCGCCATGGCGCCATAGCTGTCGTCCTTGCCGCGATTGAGGCTCAGCGCCTCGAGCACGTCGGCGCTGCGCGGCTCGACCCCCAGCCTGCGGCCCAACATCCGGATCAGTTCGGTGCGGTTGCGGGCGCGGTCGCTGTGGCGCGGCGCGCGGCCTGGCAGGTTTGCCGCCGCGGCGGGCACGGGTTTGAGAAGCGCGGTGCGGGCGCGGGACGCCAGCCCCTGAAAGGTCACACCGGTCACAGCAAGGTCCCGTCGGCCAGCACGCCCTTGATTCGCGCGATCTCAAGCTCGGCGCGGGCGGCGTCGTAGGTCAGCGACAGCGCGGTTTCCAGCGACCGGGCGTAGGTTTCATAGACCCCGACCACGTCCATGACCTGCCGCTGCCCGCCGTCGTACTGGCGCTGGAACAGATCGAGGTTGGCCTTGGCCTGCCGGGTCAGCGCCTCGGCCTCGGCGGCCTGTCGGCGCAGCGCCTCAAGCTGACGGGTTTGCGACTGCAGCTTGCGCTCTTCGACTTCGCGCGCCTCGGCCACCCGACGGGTCGCGGTTTCGCGGCTCACCTCAATGGCCTTGAGCGCCGCACCGGTGCCCAGCCCCAGAAGCTGTTCAGAATCCACCTGCAAGCCGTAGTTCGTGCCGGAATCGCCCACCGTGCCGGTGGCCGACAGCCCCGGCAGATGCCCGGCGCGGGCGATCTGCGCCTCGGCCACGGTGCGGTCGCGGTCGGCCTCGGCCCGCAGCACCGCCAGCGGCGCGATCCCTCCGGGCATGGGGCCAAGCTTGCCCAGCCCGCTGATGCCGTCGACCGGGGTCGCCGACATTGCCGCCAGTTCGGCCAGGGCCGTCACCGTCGCCTCGCGCGCGGCGGATTGTTTGGCGCGCAGATCGGCGAGCTTCTGACGCAGGACGTTGAGATCGGACATATCCGACACGCCGCCCTTCACGCGTTCGTTCATCACCCATTCGAACTGCGCCATATCCTTGGCGGCGACGGCGAACTGGCGTTCGATCGCACGCCCCTCTTCGGCCTTGAGGTACAGTGTCAGCGCCTCGAAGACGCGGGTGTTGCCATCCTCGGCCAGGGCGACGGCGGCCAGTTCGACCTCGGCCTTGGCGAGGTCGCGCTCGGCCTTCTTGCGGCCATTGTCGAACAGCACCTGATTGATCAGCAGATCAGCCACAAAATCGCCCAGCGAGGTCAGCGACACCCTTGGCCCGATGGTCGGCAGCCAGTTGCGCGACGCGGCCTTGGCGCGCAGTTCGGCCGCGCGCAATTCCGCTTCGGCCACGCGGGCGTCGGCGGCCAGAACCGACGACGCGATCTGCGCGTAGGCCGACCCGGGCACCAGCACCGCGCGCCTGGTCTGCAGCGCGGCGATGATCGGCGATGTGGTGGCGCCCGGCTTTTGCGCCTTGGCGGGCGTATCTGGCGCGGGCGCGCCCGTGGCATCACTGTTCAGAAACCGACTCACGTCGCCGCCATCGGCCAGGCACCCGGTCAGTGCCAGTGCCGCGACCAGACACAGGGCGTGTCGGTGGATCTGCCTCATCCTGCTGCCCCCGTTTTCCGGCGTGCGTTTCTTGAGGCCCGGCGCAAACGCCGGGCCCGGATTCCATCAGATGACGACGTTGGTGATCTCGTCGTCGATCAGCAGGGTGCCCTGGCCCAGTTCGTAGACGTTGTAGCCTTCGCCGTTGTCGCCCTGCGTGGTTCCGGTCAGGGTCGCGCCGGTGATGGTGACCATGTCGTCCACCCCGCCCTCGACCGTGACGGTGTCGCTGTTGGACGACAGCGCCAGAAGCTGCGCTTCGGTGATCGTGAGCTGGCTGTCCTCGGCAAATTGCAGGTCGATGGTTTCGATCTGGAACTGGCCCAGCGTGCCAGCGGCGGTCATGTCCACGACCGAGGTCGTGGTGTCGTCCACCACAAGGTAGGTGCCACTGCTATTGCCCGCCGTATCGGTGGCGGTGATCACCAGATGCGATCCGTCCGGCACGTTCTGGGTGAAGGCCAGGCTGGTTTCGCCAAGTGCCGGCAGATCGTAGGCCTCAAAACTGACCGGATCGACCGTGACGGTGCCGGAACTGTCGACCACGTGCCCCACCTCGACCGCGTAATCGGTCGTCGCGATGGTGATGCCGCGCAGGCCGGTGTGATCGCGGGTATAGCTTTCGGCGTTCACGGTGGTCGGTGCATCGGTGTCGATGGCGATGGTCGCGGATTCGGACCGGGTATTGCCCGCGGCATCCGTCGCCTCGATCAGCACCGGCGCGTCGACGGTGCCGCTTGGGGTCGAGCTGGCCGGAATATCCACCGTCCAGTTGCCCGCCGCATCGACCGCGGCGGTATGCGCCACCCCGCCGATAGTCAGCTGCACGTTGCTGCCCGCCTCGACCACACCGGTCAGGGTCAGGCCCTGCGCGGCTTCGGCGGCGTTGACGACGTTGTCGGCGGTGACCGGATCGTCGGACATGGCCAGCCGGTCCACCTCGGTATCGACGCGGAAGCCGGTGCTGGTGCTGGCGGTGTTGCCCGCCGCATCGGTGGTGTCGACCTGGGCCGTGGCGTCGTACTGGCCGGGCGGAATTTCGGCGGCGGTGAAGCTGGCCGTCCAGTTGCCCTGGGCATCGACGGTGGCCACGCGCGTAGTGCCTTCGAAGGTGACCGTGACGCTGGCGCCCGGTTCGGTCGTGCCGCTGAGCACAAGGCCGTTCGCGGCCTCGTCGGCGTTGACCACGCCATCGCCTTCGACGGGTTCGGCGCTGACGCCGAAGTTCAGCACTTCGGTATCGACGCGCACGCTGTCGGTGCGGGTCAGCGTGTTGCCCGCGCCGTCGGTGATGGTGGCAGTAATTTGCGCCTCGTGGGTGCCAGGGGTGATCTCTCCGGCGGCGTAGGTGGCGCGCCAGATGCCAGCGCTGTCGGTCTGCACGGTGCGGGTCACGCCGTCGAGCATGACATCGACCATTTGCCCTGGATCCGAGGTACCGGTCAGCGTCACGCCATCGGCGCGCTCTGCCGCGTTGACGATATCGTCGCCTTCGACCGGGTCGGGGCTGATCGTGAGGGTGCCCGCATCAGTGTCGATGGTGACGCTCTGGCTCAGCTCTTCGGTGTTGCCCGCGGCATCGGTGCTGCTGGCGGTCAGGATGACGCTTTGTTCACCGGTCGGCACCTCTGCCGCCGGGAAGGTCACGGTCCAGCTGCCATCGGCGGCCACGGTGGCGGGACGGCTGGTGCCGTCCAGGGTCAGCGTCACGCTGGCGCCGGGTTCGGTGGTGCCCGACAGGGTCAGGCCCTGTGCGGCCTCGGCGGCGTTGATCACGCCGTCCGCCCCGCCCGGCGTCGTGTCGATGGCGAAGTTGCGCACCAGGGTGTCGACGTCGACGCTGCCGGACGCGCTGCTGGTGTTGCCGGCCGCATCGGTCGCAGTGGCGGTGACGTCGACGGCGGTTTCACCGCTCGGCACCTCGTTGACCGCGAAGGTTGCGGTCCAGCTGCCGTCGGCGGCCACGGTCGCGGGACGGACGGCTGTGCCCATCTGCACCATCACCGACGCACCCGGTTCGGCCATGCCGGTCAGGGTCACGCCGTCGGCGCGTTCGGCATCGTTGACGATCCCGTCGCCTTCGACACCGTCGGTGTCGACGGTCACGCTGGTTTCGGTATCGACGGCAAAGCTGTCGGTGGCCGAGGTCACGTTGCCCGCCGCATCGGTGGCGGTGGCGGTCGCCTCGACCGTCTGGGTGCCCGACGGAATTTCGTCGGCGGCAAATGTCACCGACCAGCTGCCGCTGGCGGCGACGGTGGCGGCATGGGTCACGCCGCCGATGCTGACATCGACGCTGGAGCCGGGTTCGGAGATGCCGGTCAGCGTCACGCCATCCGCAAGCTCTGCCGCGTTGACCACGTCGTCGCCTTCGACCGGGACCGCATCGAATGCGACCGATCCTTCGGTGTCGATCTGGAAAGTGCCCGAGGTCGTGGCGGTATTGCCCGCCTGCGACACGGCCGTGACCGTGGCCGAAACCTCGGTCGTGCCGGTCGGCAGATCGGCGGGGCCCAGGTCCACGGACCAGGCCCCGTCGGCAGTGACGCTGGCAGCATAGGTCTGGCCCGCGATGGCGACGGTCACGGTCGATCCGGCCAGCGCCGTGCCCGTCAGCGTCACGCCTGCGGCATGTTCCACGGCGTTGACCGTGCCATCGCCGCCCACGGCCCCGGCGTCGAAGCTGACCGAGGCTGTGGTGTCGACCTGCGCGGTGGTTTCCGCCACCTGCACGTTGCCCGCCGCATCCGTCGCCTGCATGGTGACGGTCGCGTCATAGACCCCTTCGGCGATGCCGGTGGTCGGCACGCTGACCGACCAGGTGCCCGCGTCGGTGGCGGTGGTGGTGTATTCGGTCGACTGGAAGGTCACCGTAACGGACGCGCCCGCCTCGGCGGTGCCGGTGATGGCGATGCCCGCTGCCGCCTCGCCCGCGTTGATCAGCCCGTCCCCGGCGATGCCGTCGTCGATGGCGCCGCTGATTTCGGTATCCACGTCAAAGCTGTGGGTGGTGCTGCTGGAGTTGCCCGCGGCGTCGGTGGCGTTGACCACGACCTGTGTCGCATAGGTGCCCGCGGCGATATCGCCCGGCCCGAAGGTGACAGACCAGGTGCCGTCGGCGGTGACCGTGGCGTCCAGCGTCGTGCCCTCGACGGTGACGGTCACGACCGACCCGGGCTGCGTGGTGCCGCTGAAGGTCGTGCCCGCGGCATGTTCTTCGGCATTGATGATGTCGTCGCCCTGCACTGCGGGACCATCGAGCGTGACCGCACCCACGGTGTCGATCACCACCTCGGACGAGGTCGCACTGGCATTGCCTGCCGCGTCCACCGTGCTCGCGGTGATCGTCGCGCTGTATTCCCCGCCGGTGAAATCCGCCGAGGAGACGAGCACGGTCCAGACGCCATCGGCGCCGGTTGTGACCTCGTGCGTCATCTCGCCAAAGACGACCGACACGACCGCCCCGGCGGTCGAGGTGCCGGTGATCTCGAACCCGGCGTCGGCATCGGCGCCGTTCACCAGGTTGTCACCGCCGACCGGGTCGATGGTGATGGGGTGCGGAACGGTGTCGATCTCGATCACGTCGCTGACGACGGTGCTGTTGCCCGCGGCATCGGTGGCGGTGATGGTCACGGCCTCGGAATACTCGCCGCCCGGCAGAACGGTGTCGTCGAAGGTCACGGTCCAGCCGCCGTCGGCATCGACGGTCGCGTCGTAAATGACGCCGCCCACGGCCACGACGACGGTCGCCCCCGGCTCCACGGTGCCGGACACGGTCGCGCCGTCGGCATGATCCTCGGCATTGACGATATCACCGACGGATTCGGTGCCGGCTTCGATGTCGATCAGCGGCGGCGTGGTGTCGATGGTGATGCTTGGGCCGGTCAGGTCGGTTTCGGTTCCGTCGGGGGCCGTGACATCCGCCTCGACCACGTAATCGCCGTCGGCCGGGAAATTCTCGTCCTCGAATTCGACGGTCCAGTTGCCGTCGTCGTCCACGGTGGTGGTCTGGGTTTCGTCGCCGATGGTCACGGCCACGTCCGATGTGGGCTCTCCGGTGCCCGAAACCGTGATGATCGGATCGTCGTTGCCGCCGATGACGATGCTGTCGTCGGGCGTCAGGATCGTCGGCACAACCGGATCGCCGTTGCCATTGTCGCCGCCGACCCCGCCATTGCCACCGCCGCCATCGCTGCCGCCGACCACGCCGATCAACCCTGCGCCGACCAGCGCCGCACCGCCCGCGGCCCCCAGCGCGCCCAGCCCGGTGGTGCCCAGCAGACCGGCCGCCAGCATGCTTACGTCGTCATCCCCGGTCGGGCCCAGATCGGCCACGACGTCGGGACGGTTGACAAAGATCAGATCGTCGGACGGGCTCCATTTGCCCCAGGTCTCGGTCGGGCCGTAGCTGGCGTAGAGCGTACCGCCCTCGGCCGCCTGAAAGCTGACCTCGGCCAGTTCTCCATCGGCGCTCAGGAACAGGCGGTTCGCCTCTTCGCCCGCGGCGACGAAGTAGCCTTCGATCACGATGACCCGACCGTCCGCCAGGGTGATCAGCAAATCGTCGCCCGCGCGATCGTACCCGCGCAGATCGGACTGTCTGAGGTTGATGGAGATTTCTTCGCCTGCGGTCGCGGGGATGACGAAATCCTGTCCCTGGCCGCCAACAGATCCATAGCTTGTTGCACCCGCACGTGTACGGGTTACGAATTCAATCGCATTCATGACTACACCGCTCTACCTCGCGACAGCTGTTTTTTCCGCTGCCAGTTATGATTGCGGTCGGTTTACTGCAATTTTGCCGCATTCGCTAGAACTTATGTCAAGGGACATTCACTTTTTGCAGGGAGGCACAAAGGTCATCCATACAGAACGAGCAGCCTAAAGATCTGAAGCCGCTTGAAAATAAGCACCCGCGCCACGCCGCCGCCCGGAACGAATCGCACCGAATCAGAGCGGCGTCACTATGGCCGCAAAGCCACGGTCTCGCGCGAACAGCGCCCCAAAAAGGCGAGCAATTTGGCAGTTAGCGCAATTTATCCGAGAGGTTTGACGAACGTCCGTCACTGTGCCGAAAACCGGTGTCCGCTGGCCGGCTGTCCTCGGCTCAGACCCGCTTGATCCGCTGGAAGGCGTCGCGCAGCGCGGTGGACCAGTCGTTGCTCATCTGCGCGAAATCTTCGTCCGCCGGCTCGATCCGGCGCTGCTTTCCGATCCGGAACGTCCCCTCTTCGATGACCGTCAGGTCAAGCGGCATGCCCACCGACAGGTTCGACCGCAAGGTCGAATCCATCGACAGGAGTACGGCCTTTTCCGCCTCTTCCAGGCTGGTGTCGACGGTGATCACCCGGTCGAGGATCGGCTTGCCGTATTTATGCTCGCCGATCTGCAGATACGGCGTATCTTCGGTCGCCTCGATGAAGTTGCCTTCCTTGTAGATCAGGAACATCCGCATCGGCCCGCCCCGTCGCTGGCCGGCCACGATCATAGAGGCCGAGGCATTCTGGTTCATCCGGTCCATTTTCTGCGACACCTCGAACGACACGTCCGACAGCATCTTGCCCACGGTTTCCGCGACCTTGAGCATCGTCGGCATCCGCAGGATCGAACTGTCATCCTCGGGATCGTCGATGGCATCGCTCAGCCGCGCGATCACGGTCTGGGTCACCGACAGGCTGCCCGCTGTCATGATCGCGATGACCCGTTCGCCGGGCGCCTCGAAGGTGAACATCTTGCGATAGATCGAGATATTGTCGAGCCCGGCATTCGTGCGGGTGTCAGACAACAGCACGATGCCCTGGTTCAGCAGCAGCCCGACGCAATAGGTCATGTCTTGTCTCGATCATCCTCGGCGGCGAATCGCGCACCACGCGCCTCCGCCCCGCACCGCACATAGCGCGCGTGGACGGCCACCGACAGGCCCCGATGCAAATTACGTCACTGTTGCTGGTGCTGGCTCTGGCTTTGCGACTTCACGGCCACGCTGACATCGACATCGAGCGTTTCCGAAACCCCGCCGGCCAGCACGCCCCGGATCGGTGCGGCGTCCTGCGCGTCAAAACCCGACCCCAGCCGGATATACCGATCGTCGGGGCAGCAGGCGTTGGCGGCGTCAAAGCCGACCCAGCCCAGCCCCGGGACATGCAGCTCGGCCCAGGCGTGGCTGGCCTCGTGCGCCGCGCCGTCGGGGCCCGATTGCAGGTAGCCTGTGACATAGCGGGCGGGAATATCGGCCGCCAGCGCCGTCGCGATCAGCGCATGCGCATGGTCCTGGCACACGCCCTTGCCCAGCGCCAGTGCCTCGGCCCCGGTGGTGGCGGGTTCGGTCAGGCCGGGCTCGTATGTGATCGCCTCGGCGATGGCGCGGGCCAGCGCGTGGGCGCGGTTCAGCGCAGTGTCATTCTCCATCCCGTCCAGCGTGTCGTCGGCCAGCGCGCGCAGTTCGGAATCGGGGCGGGTCATGCGGCTGTGGCGCAGATAGGCCCCGGGCGGCACGCTTTCACGATGATCGCGCAGCACGCCGAAAAGATCCGTCGTCTCGACCTCTCCGCGCACCTCGACAACCAGTTCGTCGACCGGGCCGCGCAACGACACCGTTTCGATCAGATCGCCGGCACCGTCGCGGTAGATTGCGCCCTTGGTGGCGCCTTCGGTCACGATTTCCCACGACAGGACGCGCTGGCTGGCGCTGTCAGCGGGGGTCAGGCGATGGGTCTGCACGAGCCGCCGCACGGGCGTTTCGAACCGGTAGTGGCTGACGTGGTGAACGACCAGTCTCATGTCGGGCTCCCCTGCAGGTAGGTGTCCTGAATGACGCCGGCGAGGCTGGCATTCTGCCCCATGAACCGCAGCAGAAATTCATGCAGCCCTTCGTCAAAGATATCCGCCACGCGGCATTCGACCAGTTCGGCCAGCATCGCCCGGGCGTGCGACTGGGCCTGGGTCGACCGGCCATACCCGCGGGTGAGGCAATCCAGATGATCGCAGGACCGCTGCACGCTGGTCCGCAGCGAGCGCGGAAACTGCGGGTTCAGGATCAGGAAATCGGCGATCTTGGCGGCGGTCAGCCCGCCCGTGTAGGTCCAGTTGAAGGCGCGATGCGCCGACATCGATCGCAAGAGCGTAACCCATTGCGACTGATCCAGGCCCGAGCCGACGTAGGACACGTTGGGCAGCAGCACGTAGTATTTCACGTCCAGCAGCCGCGCGGTGTTGTCGCCACGTTCGATGGAAAAGCCGGTGCCCATGAAATGATAGCCGTCATTGCGCATCTGCGTGCCGTCGATGCTGCCGCGGATCAGCGCGCAGGCGCGCAGGGTCCATTCGGTCAGGTCCGACAGCGCCACCTTGCTGCGCTCCATCCGCTGGAACTGGCCCAGCTCCTGATAGGCGCCGTTGATCGCGTCCCACACCGGCGAGGTCAGCGCGGTGCGCACGACCCGGGCGTTTTCCCGCGCCGCCGACAGGCACGACAGGATCGAAGACGGGTTTTCCGCGTCGAAGAACAGGAAGGTCTCGATGTTGCGCTGGACGGGATCACTGTATTTGTCCTGGAACGCCTGCAGCGATCCGTTGGATTGCAGGATCGCCTCCCAGTCGTTGCGGAATCCGCCGCCGATGTCGGGCATCAGGGCGTTGCGCGCCCCGACCTCGAGCAGGCGCGCGGTGGTTTCGGCCCGTTCGATATAGCGGGCCATCCAGAACAGGTGCGATGCGGTACGGCTTAGCATGTCACGATCACTCCGCCAGAACCCAGGTGTCTTTGACGCCGCCACCCTGAGAGGAATTGACGACCAAGGACCCTTCGGTCAGCGCCACGCGGGTCAGCCCGCCGGGCACCAGTTCGATGCTTTCGCCCACCAGGCAGTAGGGCCGCAGGTCCACATGCCGGGGCGCGATGCCTTCGTCGACGAAGGTCGGGCAGGTGGACAGCGCCAGCGTCGGCTGGGCGATGTAGTTGGCGGGATTTTCGATGATCTTCTGCCGGAACAGCTCGATCGTGCTCTTGTCGGCCTTGGGGCCCACGAGCATGCCGTAGCCGCCCGATCCGTGCACTTCCTTGACCACGAGATCGCCGAGGTTTTCCAGAACGTATTTGCAATCCGCACTCTTGGCGCATTGCCAGGTGGGCACGTTTTCCAGGATCGGCGCCTCGCCCAGGTAAAAGCGGATCATCTCGGGGACAAAGGTATAGACCGCCTTGTCGTCGGCCACGCCCGCGCCGGGGCAGGAGCAGATGTTCACCCCGCCCGAGCGGTAAACCGACATCAGCCCCGGCACGCCAAGCATGCTGTCGGGGCGGAAGCACAGCGGGTCGATGAACGCGTCATCCAGACGTCGATAGATCACATCGACCTTCTGCGGCCCCTTGGTGGTCTTCATCCAGACGAAATCGCCCTCGACGAACAGATCCTGCCCCTCGACCAGTTCGACGCCCATGAGATCGGCCAGGAAGGAATGTTCGTAATAGGCGCTGTTGAACTGGCCGGGCGTCAGGATCACCACGTTGGGTTCGCCTTCGCACTTGTCCGGCGCGACCGAGGCCAGCGTCTTTTTCAGGAGCCGCGCGTAGCCGTCGACGGGCGCGATGCGGTTTTCCACGAAAAGCTGCGGATACATCCGCATCATGATCTCGCGGTTCTGCAACATGTAGCTGACGCCCGACGGCGTGCGGCAGTTGTCCTCGAGCACGTAGAACTGATCGCGCCCCGTGCGCACGAGGTCGATTCCGACGATATGGGAATAGACGTTGCGCGGTGGACGGAACCCGACGGCGGCCTTCTCGAACGCCTCGTTCTTGGTGACCAGGTGTTCGGGAATGCGGCCCGCCTTGATGATCTCGCCGCGGTCATAGACATCCGCGAGGAACGCGTTCAACGCCGCGGCGCGCTGGCGAATGCCGCGTTCCAGCTTGCGCCATTCGCCGTCGGTAAAGACGCGCGGGAACATGTCGAACGGAATCAGGCGTTCCGGATCGCCGCCCTCGCCGTAGACCGCAAAGGTGATGCCGACGCGCCTGAAAAGGTTTTCTGCCTCGCTTTGCTTGAGGCTCCGCAGGTCGTCGGGCATGGATTTGTGCCAGCGTTCGAGGCTTTGATAGGCCTCGCGCACCTGCGTGCCGCTGAGCATTTCGTTGAATACGCCGTTGTCAGGTTGGGTCATCTGTCATCCTTCTTGGCGTCCAACACAGCATTAACAGCGGCTTAAGTAAATCCGCTAAGGTGGAGGGTTTGCCGCCACACCAAACCCCGCCACTTTTTTGGGCAGACCCCGCAGAGGGTCTGCCAAGGCGCTGTGCAGCGCAGCCCGCTGTGTCGCCCATTTGACCGCCGATGGGCCGTTGACGCAAGGTCAGCAGGCCCCAAATCGCACATTTCCGCGCCAGTTGCACCCAGCACTGCCCATTAAAGCGGCATTCCGGCCAACTCGGCGACTTTGACGGTTTGCCACCCGTGGCAGCGCCCGGATCGCTGGCTAACGGTAAGGCGTCTTTTCAAACGGACAAGAGGACGGTCGTGCAAGGGCCGCAACCTGGCAGTTTCAAGCCCCTGCACGACGGCAACGAAAACGCTGCGACGCGTGACTTAGCAGGTCATCCGCAGGGGGCAACCCCAAGGGCCCGCTGACCGCCGTCGCGCCACATGGGATGGAACCTACATGACCTCTAAGATTTCACTGACGGGCCTTGCCGCCGCAACCTTGCTGGCGGGCACCGGCGCTGCCATGGCCCAGGACTGCCCGATTAAGGTCGGCGTGCTGCATTCGCTCTCGGGCACGATGGCGATTTCGGAAACCACGCTGAAGGACACCATGGAGATGCTGGTGGCCAAGCAGAACGAAGCCGGCGGCGTGCTGGGCTGCGAGCTTGAGGCCGTCGTGGTCGATCCGGCCTCCGACTGGCCGCTTTTTGCAGAAAAGGCGCGCGAGCTGCTGACCGTGCACGAGGTTGACGTGATCTTTGGCAACTGGACCAGCGTGAGCCGCAAATCCGTGCTGCCGGTGATCGAGGAACTGAACGGTCTGCTGTTCTACCCGGTGCAGTACGAGGGCGAAGAAAGCTCCAAGAACGTCTTCTACACCGGCGCCGCGCCGAACCAGCAGGCGATCCCGGCCACCGACTATTTCCTGGATGAACTGGGCGTCGAAAAGTTCGCGCTGCTGGGCACCGACTATGTCTATCCCCGCACCACCAACAACATCCTTGAAAGCTATCTCAAGGACAAGGGCATTGCCGAGGAAGATATCTTCGTCAACTACACCCCCTTCGGCCATTCCGACTGGGCAACCATCGTCGCGGATGTCGTGGCCCTGGGCGCCGACGGCAAGCAGGTCGGCGTGATCTCGACCATCAACGGCGACGCCAACATCGGTTTCTACAAGGAACTGGCCGCCGCCGGAGTTTCGGCGGATGACATTCCGGTCGTCGCCTTCTCGGTCGGCGAAGAGGAACTGTCGGGCCTCGACACTTCGAACCTGGTCGGCCACCTGGCGGCCTGGAACTACTTCATGTCCGCCGACACGCCTGAAAACGCCGAATTCATCGCCGCCTGGCACGAATTCATCGGCGACACCGACCGCGTGACCAACGACCCGATGGAAGCCCACTACATCGGCTTCAACATGTGGGTGAATGCGGTCGAAGCGGCCGGCACCGCCGATGTCGACGCCGTGCGTGACGCGATGTACGGCCAGACCTTCCCGAACCTCACCGGCGGCACCGCCGAGATGCTGGTGAACCACCACCTCAGCAAGCCGGTGCTGATCGGCGAGATCCGCGCAGACGGTCAGTTCGACATCATCAGCCAGACCGATCCGGTGCCCGGCGATGCCTGGACCGACTTCCTGCCGGAATCCGCCGTGCTCAAGTCCGATTGGAAAGAGCTGGGCTGCGGCATGTACAACACCGAAACCGAGACCTGCGTTCAGTTGACCTCCAACTACTGAGACGCACCTCGCGGGCGCGCGCCTCCCTCGCGCGCCCGCACATGCCCTGTCCTCCCATATTCAGGCCCTTGCCCATGCTCCGCGCGCTTCTCATCGTTCTGGCGCTCTGCTTTGTCCTGCCCGGTGCCGGTGCACAGGCCCAGCAGGCCAATGCCGCCGACCTGCAGTCCATTCTGCAGCGCCACGCCGATGAGGTCGCAAGCCCCGGGCGGCGGACGGTCGGCGTGGTCATCGACGATCTGGTCGCCTCGGGCCTGCCCGGCGTGTCGGAGTTTCTCGAACGCTGGCAGAACAAGGGCGTTTTTCAACGCGCCAGCGACGGTCTGTTCTTCTATGCCGAACCCGACGGTGACGGCTACGCGCTCACCGATATCTCCACCCTCGAACCCGCAGGCACCGCGCCCGACATGACCGAGGTGCGGCCCAACGGCGGCGTGCGCCGGGTGCTGGGCGCTGCCCTTGTGCAGTTCCAGCTTTCCGATCCGGATCGCGAGCGCCGCGTCGCCGCGCTCGATGCCATTGAACGCAGCCCCGATGCCGACCAGATCGAACCGCTGACCCAATCGATAGACACCGAACCCGACGCCGCCCTCAAGCGCCGGAAGGAACGGCTGGCGGGCAACCTCGCCGCGCGCTTCGCCGACACGACCGAGGAACGCGTGGCCGCGATCAACCGGCTGTCGTCGGAGCTCGACGTGGAAACCCGGTCGGTGCTGAACCTGATCCTTGCAAGCACCGCCCGCGCCGCCCCCACCCTGCCCGAGGATGCCAATATCGCCCGTGTCCTCACCCCCGGCACCGACATCACCGAGGCCGAGGCCTACGACAGGCTCGTCGCCGCCGACCTCGCCCCGCCCGCCGCCACCTCCGACCAGATCAAGGCGCTGCTCACCCGCAACATCACGGATGGCCGCGTTGGCGGCGTGCCGGTCGGGCAGCTCAACACCGAAGAGGCCCGCGCCCGCGCCTATGCCGCGCTGATCGAGGATGTGGACACGGATGTGCCCGCGCTGGTGACGGACGACACCCGCGCCGCCGCCCTCTCCAACCACGTCTTCTTCGAGGAATATTCCGAGCCCGACCCGGCCGTCACCGACGCCGCCCGCGCCGCCCTTGACGAGGTCGAGGCCCGCGTGGCCCGCAACCAGATGCTCGACATCTCGCTGGACGCGCTCAGCCTCGCCTCGATCTACTTCCTCGCCGCCATCGGCCTGGCCGTGACCTTCGGCGTGATGGGCGTGATCAACATGGCGCATGGCGAATTCATCATGATGGGCGCCTATACCGGCTACGTGGTGCAGCAATTCGTGCCCGATTACACCGCGTCGCTGATCGTCGCCCTGCCGCTGGCCTTCCTCGTGACCTTCGCGGCGGGCGTCGCGATGGAACGGCTGGTGATCCGCCACCTCTATCACCGTCCGCTGGAAACCCTGCTGGCGACCTTCGGCATCTCCATCGCGCTGCAGCAGCTGGCCAAGAACATCTTTGGCACGCAGGCGCGCCCGCTGACCTCGCCCGGCTGGCTTGATGGCGCATGGGTCATCAACGACGTGGTACAGATCGCCAACATCCGCATCGCCATCTTCGTGCTGGCTCTGCTGTTTCTGGGCCTGATCCTCTTCATCCTGAACAAGACCCGGCTCGGGCTCGAGGTGCGCGCCGTTACGCAGAACCCCGGAATGGCCGCGTCCATGGGCATCAACCCCGACCGCATCAACATGCTGACCTTCGGCATGGGATCCGGCATCGCCGGGATCGCGGGCGTGGCCATCGGCCTTTACGCCAAGGTCACGTCGGAAATGGGCGCCGACTACATCGTGCAAAGCTTCATGACCGTGGTCGTGGGCGGCGTCGGCAACGTCTGGGGCACGCTCGCAGGCGCCACGCTGATCGGCGGGCTGCAGAAAGGCATCGAATGGTTCAACCCGTCAAACACGCTGGCCGCCCAGACCTACATGATCCTCTTCATCATCCTCTTCATCCAGTTCCGCCCCAAGGGCATCGTCGCCCTCAAGGGCCGCGCGGCAGGGGATTGACCATGGCACATCAGCGCACCCCCATCCCGCTTGCGACCACCCCCCCATTTCTCCGGTTTCAAAAAACCTCGGGGGAGTCGCGGCCTGCCGCGACGGGGGCAGAGCCCCCGACATGCGCCGACGGAGGCCAGTCATGAGCCAAGGTTTCCTCTCGAAAAATCCCTCCGTCCTGTGGTTCCTCGTCTGTCTCGGGCTCTTCACCCTGGTCGTGACCGTGATGGCCGAAACCACCGGAATCGGGCTTCTGTCGACGTCCTTCATCAAGACCCTCGGCAAAACCCTGTGCCTATGCCTGATCGCCGTGGCGATGGACGTGGTCTGGGGCTATTGCGGCATCCTCTCCCTGGGCCATTTCGCCTTTTTCGGCATCGGCGGCTATGCGATCGGCATGTGGCTGATGTATGCGCGCACGGAAATCATCGTGACCGAAAGCCTCGCCGCCGCCGCGCTCCCCGCCACCCCGGCCGAGATCGAGAACGCCATCGGCACGCAGATCTTCGGCGTGGTGGGCAGTTCCGACTTCCCCGCCCTCTGGGCCTTTTCCGACAGCCTTTTCCTGCAATTGCTGATGGTCGTCCTGGTGCCCGGGCTTCTGGCGCTGGTCTTCGGCTGGCTGGCCTTTCGCAGCCGTGTCACCGGCGTCTACCTGTCGATCCTGACGCAGGCGATGACGCTGGCGCTGTCGCTCTATCTCTTCCAGAACGACTCGGGCCTGCGCGGCAACAACGGGCTTTCGGGCCTGCAGAACCTGCCGGGATACGAGGACACCTCTCAGGCGGTGATCTCCATCGCCTTCTTCTGGGCCTCGGCGCTCGCCCTGGGCCTCGGCTACGTGCTTTTCGCCTGGGTCGTCTCGGGCAAGATGGGCAGCGTGATCCGCGGTGTCCGCGACAATGAATCCCGCGTGCGCTTTCTTGGCTACCACGTGGAAAGCTACAAGCTCTTCGTCTTCACCCTCACGGCCATCGTATCGGGGATCGCGGGCGCGCTCTACTATCCGCAGGCGGGCATCATCAACCCGGCGGAAATCGCCCCCATCGCCTCCATCTATCTCGCCGTCTGGGTCGCCATCGGGGGGCGCGGCAGGCTTTACGGCGCGGTCATCGGCGCGGCGTTCGTGTCGCTGCTGTCGTCGTGGTTCACGGGCGGCGGCGCGCCGTCCATTCCGCTGGGGGTCTACACGATCAACTGGACCGACTGGTGGCTGGTGCTGCTGGGCGTCAGCTTTGTCCTTGTCACGCTCTTCGCGCCCAAGGGGATCGGCGGTCTATTTGATTACATCACCATCAACCGCGCCCCCTGGCGGGTCGGCGATTATGGTCCGGACAAGGGCGCGCTGCGCCGCGAGGAGGGCCAGCAAGGGCCCGAGGAGCGGCGCCCATGAAAACCCTGCTCGAACTCTCCGGCGTCACCGTGTCCTTCGACGGCTTCCGCGCCATCAACAACCTCTCCTTCCAGATCGGAGAGCCGGAACTGCGCGCCATCATCGGCCCCAACGGCGCGGGCAAGACCACCTTCATGGACATCATCACCGGCAAGACCCGCCCGGACGAGGGCCGCATTCTCTACGGCGAAAAATCCATGTCGCTGCTGAAAATGTCCGAAAGCCAGATCGCCCGCGCGGGCATCGGACGCAAGTTCCAGAAACCCACCGTGTTCGAGGCGCAGACCGTGCGCGAAAACCTCGCCATGGCACTCGCCAACCCGCGCGGGCCCTTCGACGTTCTCTTCTACCGCAAGACCGCCCAGGGCGCCGCCCGGATCGAAGAGCTTGCCGATGAAATCGGCCTGACCCAGGATCTGCCCCGCCCCTCGGGAGAGCTCAGCCACGGCCAGAAGCAATGGCTGGAAATCGGCATGCTTCTCGCGCAGGATCCGCGGCTTCTGCTGGTCGACGAGCCCGCCGCCGGGATGACCCCGGCCGAGCGGGCGCACACCACCGACCTGCTCAAACGCGCCGCGAAAACCCGTGCCGTGGTGGTGGTCGAACACGACATGGAATTCGTCCGCCGCCTCGATTGCCGGGTCACCGTGCTGCACGAAGGCTCGGTGCTGGCCGAAGGATCTCTGGACCATGTGACCAAGAATCAGGACGTCATCGACGTCTATCTGGGAAGGTAGCCCCATGCTGAGCGTCGAGAACCTGACCCTGCACTATGGCCAGAGCCAGATTCTGCACGGCCTGTCGCTTGAGGCGCATCCCGGCCAGGTGACGGCCGTGATGGGCACCAACGGGGTCGGCAAGACCTCCCTGCTCAAGGCGATTGCCGGGCGGCACCCCTATTCGGGCGGCACGATCACGCTCGACGGCGCGCCGCTCGACCATCTCAACGCCTACCAAGCCGCCCGCGCGGGCATCGCCTATGTGCCGCAAGGGCGCGAGGTCTTTCCGCTGATGACGGTGATGGAGAACCTCACCACCGGCTTTGCCTGTCTGCCCAAGTCCGAAAGGCACATCCCCGACCATATCTGGGAGCTGTTTCCGATCCTCAAGGACTTCACCCACCGGCGCGGCGGCGATCTGTCCGGCGGGCAGCAGCAGCAATTGGCCATCGCCCGCGCGCTCATCTCGCGCCCGCGCGTGCTGCTGCTGGACGAACCCACCGAAGGCATCCAGCCCAACATCATCCAGCAGATCGGCCGCGTCATCGCCCGGCTGCGCGATCAGGGCGACATGGCGATCATCCTGGTCGAGCAGTATTTCGATTTCACCTGGGGCCTTGCCGACAGCTTTGTCGCCGTGACCCGGGGCGAGGTATCGCTTTCGGGCACCGCGGGCGAGGTCGACCGCGACGACCTGCTGGCCAAGGTTTCGATCTGACCCTCGGGTCTGTCCTGCGCGTCGGGTGGATTTACAACCCACCGTGACCCTGCGCTTGGGCCCAAGACAGCCGCGCCGTGCCGTGCTAAGCCGCTCTGGCACGACCCGGAGCCTGCCCATGCATCAGTCCCCCCTGCCGATCACCCGCGATCTTGTCCTGATCGGCGGCGGGCACACCCACGCGCTGGTGCTGCGCAAATGGGGCATGGACCCCTTGCCGGGCGCGCGTGTCACGCTGATCAACCCCGGCCCCACCGCGCCCTATTCCGGCATGTTGCCCGGCCATATCGCCGGGCACTACAGCCGCGAGGCGCTGGATATCGACCTCTTTCAGCTGGCGCGCTTCGCAGGCGCGCGGATCGTGAACGGCGCCGCCCAAGGCATCGACCTGCAGGCCCGCAGCGTGCACGTGCCGGGCCGCCCCCCCCTGGGGTTCGACGCGCTGTCGGTTGACATCGGCATCACCAGCGCCATGCCCGACCTGCCCGGCTTTGCCGCGCATGGGGTGCCGGCCAAACCGCTGGGCCCCTTCGCCACCGCCTGGGCCGATTATCGCGACGGCACCGGCCCGGCATCCGTGGCTGTCCTGGGCGGCGGGGTCGCGGGGGCGGAAATCGCGATGGCCATGGCCTTTGCACTGCGCGAACGCGGCCGCCCCGCGCAGGTGCATCTGGTCGATCGCAGCCGCGTCCTCCCGGGCCTCGCGCCCGCCTCAACCCGCCGTTTGCGCGCGGCGATGCAGGCTTTGGGGGTCGAGGTGCACGAGCACACCGCGGTGGCCGGGGTCACCACCGAGGGTCTGACGCTCGAGGATGGCAGCACGATCGACGCGGCTTTCGTGACCGGCGCGGCGGGGGCGCGTCCCTACGGCTGGCTGCAGGACACCGGACTGGACCTGCACGACGGGTTCATCACCGTGGACAGCCGATTGCGCAGCTCCGACCGGGGAATCTTTGCCGTCGGCGACTGCGCGCATCTGGCGTTCGATCCGCGTCCCAAGGCCGGGGTCTACGCCGTGCGCGAGGCGCCGGTGCTTTACGACAACCTGCGCGCCACACTGGCGGGCACCGGCCTGCGGCCCTACCGCCCGCAAAAGGACTACCTCAAGCTCATTTCGCTGGGCGGCAAATCGGCGCTGGCCGAACGCTTCGGCCTGCCGCTTTCCGGTGGGCTCATGTGGCGCTGGAAGGACCGGATCGACCAGGCCTTCATGGACCGCTTCCGCGACCTGCCCACCATGCCCCAGCCGAATCTGCCCTGGCCCCGGACCAAGGGCGTGCGCGCGGAGCAAGGCCCGAAACCCATGTGCGGCGGCTGCGGCGCCAAGATCGGTCGCGGCGTCCTGACCGAGGTGCTGGCCGCCCTGCCCGGCCCCATGCGCGAAGATGTCCGCCCCCTGCCCGGCGACGATGCGGCTCTCCTGCTCACCGGCGGGGCGCGGCAGGTGCTGACCACCGACCACTTGCGCGCGATGATCGCCGATCCGGTGCTGATGACCCGCATCGCCGCCCAGCACGCGCTGGGGGACATCTGGGCCATGGGCGCACGGCCGCAGGCCGCCACCGCCAACCTGGTGCTTCCGCGCCTCTCTGACCCGCTGACCCGGCGGACCCTGGCCGAGATCATGCGGACCGCGCACGAGGTCATGCGCGACGCGGGCGCCGAGATCGTCGGCGGTCACAGCTCGGTCGGGGACGAGCTGACCATCGGCTTCAGCCTGACCGGCATCTGCGAGAACGCGCCGATCACGCTGTCGGGCGCGCAGCCCGGCGATGCGCTGATCCTGACCAAACCCTTGGGCGGCGGCGTGATCATGGCCGCCGACATGGCCGGGCGCGCGCCCGGCGCATGCGTGGCCCAGGCCCTGGAACAGATGGTGCAATCACAGCGCGGCGCCGCTGAAATCCTGAGCGGTGCGCACGCCATGACCGACATCACCGGCTTCGGCCTCGCCGGGCATCTTGAAGGGATGTGCGCCGCCTCGGGCTGTGGCGCGCGTGTCAGCCTGCGCCACCTGCCGCTTCTCCCCGGCGCGCTGGTGCTATCAAAACAGAGCGTCCGCTCTTCCCTCTTCGACCGCAACCGCGCCGTCGGCGTGATCGCGCCCGACACCCCGCTGGCCGATCTGGTCTTCGACCCCCAGACCTCGGGCGGGCTGCTGGCCGCCGTGCCCGCAACGGCGGCAGAGGCGCTGCTGGATCAGCTCTTGTCCGCAGGCTACGACGCCGCCCGCATTGGCGAGGTCACCGATGAGGCGGGTCAGATCACCTTCGACTGAAGCGCCGCCTCGATCTCTGCCGCGGCCGCGTCCAGCGCGCTGTCGTCCAGCCGTTCCGTCCGCACCACGGCCCGCACATCGGGCGCCGTCGCGCGCTTGGACTTGTCATAGGCCGGATCATAATGCTGCGCCGCCAGCGCCACCGTCAACGCCTGATGATCGCCCGCCGCGATCAGATCGGACCAATGCGCAACCACCTCGCGCCCGCGGTGCGGAATGAGGAACGACAGCTTTTCGCGCAGCCTGTCGCCGTCGGCCAGCACATCCGCGTAGGCCTCGGCCAGATAGGCCGCGCGGGCCTCTAGCGGCGCGGAAATCTCGATCCAGGGCGCGTCCTTCATCGCGGACCACAGCGACGGCGGCAGGATTCGCGCACCGATCTTGCTCGATTCCGCCTCGACCAGCACCGGCCGGGCCGGGTCGAGCCCCTGAAACGCTTGCACCAGCCGCGTCTCGAACGCCTTCTGACTGGGTTGCCCGCCCGGCATGCCGCCCAGCAGCGACCCGCGATGCTGCGCCGCGCCCTCCAGGTCCACGACCTGCACTCCGCGTGCCTTGAGCCGTGGCAAGAGCGCCGTCTTCGCGGTGCCGGTATAGCCGCCCAGCTGCACCAGCCGGTAAGGCAGCGGATCATCGTAAAGCGCCCGCGTCACCAGCCTGCGATAGCTCTTGTAGCCGCCCTGAACCGTCTCGGCCCGCCAGCCGATCTGGCCCAGCATCCAGGCAAAGGACCCCGAGCGCTGCCCGCCGCGCCAGCAATAAACCAATGGCCGCCAGCCGCCGTCATGATGCGCGAGCGGCCCCTCGATATGCGTGGCCGCATTGCGAAAGACCAGGGCCGCGCCGATCTTGCGCGCCCGGAACGGGCTGTCCTGCTTGTAGATCGTACCGACCCGGGCACGCTCGTCGTTGTCGAGCACCGGCAGGCTGATCGCGCCGGGAACGTGATCCTCGGCAAATTCCGCCGGGCTGCGCACGTCGATCACGTCGTCAAAGCCGTGGTCGAGAAACCCGGCGATATCGTTGAATTCCTGCACCATCCAAACGGCTTACCCCGCGCGCGCACCCGGCGAAAGCAGGTTTGTCGACCTCGACGCTGAGGCACGCCCCGACCGGTGCGTAAACACATCGCCTTTTTGCGCATTCCCCTCTGGACAAAGGGTCCGCGCCTCGCCTAGAAGGCCTTCACCCGAACGGCCCGCCCGTTCACCCGTGCCCGGGTAGCTCAGGGGTAGAGCAGTGGATTGAAAATCCTCGTGTCGGTGGTTCGATTCCGCCCCCGGGCACCATTCAAACGCTTGATCCTGCTCGATTTTCATTCTTGAGCCTTTCAGGGTTTGACGGTTTTCTTAAATGGTTTGACAACTTTTGATCGGCGTTCGTTCTCCTTTTCCAGCGTTTCCATCGTGATCCGGTTGCGATCCGCAAGGTTGGCGGACCGGGAATAGTGGCGGGCCATCGACGGCGTTTTCTGCCCCAGCAGGTCCGCAATCTGACGTTCCTCTAGCCCCGCCTCGCGTAGCGTCGTTGCCACGGTGTGTCGCAGCCCCTTGAGGGTCAGGCCGGGTTGCACAACGCCCTCAGCTTCCAGCTTCTTCTTGAAGCGGTGCCAGACCGTCGAAAAGCCGTTGTACGTCCAGGGCTTCCCGGTGGACGTGGCAAGGATCGTCACCGCGTCGTGGGCCGGTGCAGCGTCCAGAGCCGCTTGCAATGTCGGGCCGATAGGAATGGCGACCTCGTGGCCCGTCTTGCCCCGGACGCCCCAGATCGTGTTGCCGTCGATCTCGCGACGGGTCAGCTTGAGCGCGTCGGACGGATCAAGGCCGGTGTTCATAATCAGGGCGACCGCCACCCGGACGTGGGGCGCGGCCCGATCCAGCACAACCACGCGTTCCTCGACCGCCCAGGGTCGGTTGGCATAAGGCCGATCCTTCGGGCGCGGCTTGGGAATGACGCCCGCCGCATAGTCCCGGTCGATCAGGCCGCGCGGAATGGCATAGCGGAAAACTTGGCTCAGGAAGGTGCGGACCATGTTTGCCCGCCGCCAGCCGATCTTGCCCGCCGCCTTGTCATGGATGCCAGACACAAGGGGCGTGGTGATCGCGGAAACGGGCGTGTCTCGGATCGGGTGCAGGAAGTCAGCGCATTTGCGATAATCCCGCTTGGTGGCGTCCGCCAGATTGCCAAAGTGCTCAGTCTGGAAATAGGCATTGACCAGCCCGCCAAGCGTTCCCGGCTTGGGGGCTTGCGACTTCCTCGCTTCGGCAATGGCCGCAATGCGGGCGCATTCCGCGAAAAATTTAGCTGATCCCAACGGGGTCTCTTCCAGGTCGATCTTGTGGCCCGTGGCGCGATGGTAGCAGCGCGGTTTCCCGTGCCGGTCATCGAATATCTTGAAGCCCTTTACCCTGATCCGCGTCATCACAGTTTGCCCAGAATGGCGTCTTGCGTGGCCATCTCCGACCCTTCCTTCATCGCATCTATCCACTTGTCCAAGTCACGCTTGTCCCAAAGGACCGTGCCGGGGCGCATCTCGACCGGCTGGACCGGGCATGATGCCTTGAAATGCTTAACAGGCAGACCGGTATAGTTGGCCGCCTCACCCTGATTCAGCATTCGTTTATCGACGACACTTATGTTCAGGTTGGCGGCGGCCATCGGTCACAATCCTTTTGAAGCGCCGAAGCGGATGGTTGAAGGGCGCCCGCCGCTCGCGGCGCGCAAGCGGGTGTCCAGGTCGGCAATCGCCGCCGCCATTTCGGCGTCGGACCCATAGCGGACCCGCTCGCCGTTCATTTGCAGCTCGCGGGCGCCCTTTGCGCGCGCCCTGATGAGGGCGTCGCGCATCGTTTCAAGCTCGGTGGCGCTGATAGCCATCAGGCACCTGCGTTCCGATACCAGCCGCGGAAGTCGGTCCAGCCGCATCCGAAGTCGAGCCGGACCTTCATCTGGACCCCGTCGACCTCGAAGCCTTGGCGGGTCTCGATCTGCGGGCCAGGCGCGCCTTCGAGGTAGGCGTATTCCAGGCCGTCGATGGTGGCCGGATCGGCGGCGACGTACCAGGCGCCGGTGTCCGTCAGGCGCGGTTCAACCGCCAGCATCAAAGTGCCGAACGGGTTCACATCGTCGCTCTTCGTCGCGTTGATCTCCGTCAGCAGCTGTTCGGCCAGGGTTTCCAGTTCGGGCGGCACCACCACCGCGTAGGGTTTGGCGTCGATGGGCTGACCGCCCAGACCCTTCTGGCGCCGCATCGCGGTACGGGCGGCAGTCAGTGTCGTGATGCTAAGGGCTGCACCACTGGCCGCCAGATTGCCGTGATCGGCGTGGAACACCGGATTGCCGTCGCTCATCGCCGGGTTCTCGACCAGCTTTGCGACCAGCTGGCCCGCTTCGAAGGCGCGGGCGGCGTTGCCCAGCTTGGCGGGGATCTGGGTGAAGGCGCCCAGGTCGTCGTTGATCAGCGCATGGCGGGAAATCGAGAAAATCCGCCCGAAGGTCTCGACACTGTACGTCTCGGCGGATTCGTCGATGGTCCCGTACTGGAATTCGCCGCCTTGGGGTACTTTTTTCAATTCGGGGCCTTCACCGAATTGCAGGGCGCGCTTGGCGCGGAAATCCCGTGCCGTGGTCTGGCGGGCCAGCATGCGGACCCCGGATGGTGCCGCCTGATAGGCCCGGCGCAATTCGCGGCTCACCGTATCGCCTAGGATCAGCGGGAAATCGGACGTGGTGTGCAGCGCCCGGGTGATCACCGTGTCGGCGGTCATTCCGGTGTAGCTGATACCGGAGCGCCGCAGACAGTCGCGGGCCAGGTCGATGGTGGTCATGTTGGCGTATGGCCGCGCCGCTTCGCTCAGTTCGTGATCGTGGTGCGACCTGGCGAACAGCGCCTCACCGGCCCGCATGGCGATCTCGGCCGGGTCTGTGTGGTCGGCCGTGATCGTGGCGCGGGTGCTGCGGGTCGTGGTCTGGGCGCTGCGGGTGCGCATCGCCTCGAAGGCGGCGGTGCGGGCCTCTTCGGCGCTGGCGTCCGCGTCGATCTGCTGATCGGCCCAGCTGCGGGTCAGCCCTGCCGTCTCGGCAATGCTGCGGATTTCGCGGTTGGTGTCCGCCCGCGTGGCGGTCGGGGTCTGCGGCGGGGTATCCACCGTCTGCACTTCGGGTTCCATGCTCGATGCTCCGTTTCGGAAGTGTGCGCCCCGATCAGCCGGGACAGGGACAATGGAAGCCTCTCGGGGCGTCCATTGGATTGCGGTGCGGACACGTCCGCTGCTTTCGCGGGTTTCCTGCCATTTCTGCACCGTGTAGCCGATGGAAATACCCCGCAGGGTGCCTTCCTCGATGTCGGAAAGGACCGACGCGGCGGCGGCGTTGCTCCGGAATTTCATCCGCACCCAGAGGCCCTCTGGGCGTATCTCTGCCGCTTCGATAACGCCCAGCTGGTCGCGGGTGGATGCGCTGCGATGCGCATCCAGCACCGGCGCGCCGATCAGCTGGGATAGATCGGCGCCTGAAAGGTCCAGGCGCTCGATGAAGCCCGCGCGCGGGGTATCGGCCCCGGTCGACACAATGGCCTCAACCGTACGGGATGCCATATCGACCGTTGTGGGCCGGGGGGTCAGATTTCGAATGTGGATTGTCATGCGACGGCGCCTCCGTTTGCCCGCCTGGCGTCTCGGGCGATCTCTTCGTTCAGATCGTCAATGTCCCTGCCCCGGCCCGCGACCACCTCTTCCCGGCTCTTCAGTCCGGTCTCGATCGCGCGGGCATCGGCTTCGACCTCGTTTTTCGGGTCCACCCATTGCCAACCGGGCGGGACGAAGCGGACGCCCCGATAATCGTCCAGGGCTGCGCCGGTGGCGTCGATCTCGCCCGCCAGCGCCCGCAGGTCGATCCAGCGGCGCCAGAGCGGGCGGAGCAACTGCCCCTCGATCAGCTGGCGTTGAAGCATCTCGGCGCGGCGGCGGAATTCCAGAAGCCCGACGCGGGCGGAGCTGTAGTTGGTCTGCGTCAGATCGCCGGTCAGGGCCTCGAATGTCAGACCGACGCCCGCCGCGATTTCCCTGTCTTGGGCGCGAAGGAAATCAGCCGCCTGGGTCAATCCCTGGCCGGGATGGGAAAAGGTCACGTCTGCACCTGGGGGCAGGATGCGCATGGCGCCCGGCTCAAGCGCCACGTTGATCGCACTGCCTTCCTCCTGGCCCTCGAAACCCGCAAAGCTTCCGTCCGGATCGCGGACATAGCCGGTGATCAGGCTGGCGGTTTTCAGCTGCATCAACAGGGCGTCGGATGCCTCGTCCCTGTCGCGGAGCTTCAGAAGGACCGGCGCGAACCAGGACAGACCGCGCACCTGCCCGGGAAAGATCGGGTCGAAGATGTGCAGAACGTCGCGGGCCGGAACCCGGATCGCGGCGCCGTAGGTCACGAAGGGGGTTCCCGGCGCTTCGGGCAGGATGTGGTAAGCGACGATTTCGTCCTCGGCGTCGAATTCGACCCCGGCGACGATCCGGGCACCGCCGCCTAGATCGCGGGACAGCGACGGGTCCACCTGTTCGGAAGGGATCGGCTTCAATTTGATCTCGCCGCTTGCGGTGATCTGGATGCGCAGGAAGGCTTCGCCGTCGCGGACCAGGGCGCGGGCCGCGATTGCCATCTGCGGCGCTGTAAGGGCCTCGAAGGCATCATTCAGACTGCGCGCGATGGCGGCATTGGGGTGCTGCGACCGGGTTTGCCAGCCCTTTCCGATCAGCGCGGACACCCATGTTTCGGTGATCCGGTGAGCGTGAGGATTGTTGAGCGTCAGCGCCGCAGCCCGGGTCTGCGCCGGGCCTCGGGCGGCTAAGGTCGAGTTCGGGCAGTGGGCGATCACCTGGGCGCCCTGCCAGCGCCGCCCGCCGCCTGCGGCCTCGATGCCCGACCGTTTGCGGAAGGGCGCGGCGATGCGGTCGAAGATGCCGAAGGGAAAGCTCATGAGCTTGCCTCGCTCTCGCTTTGCACTTCAGCAATCGCCTTAATGGTTGAGAGCAAGATCGTGCGAAGGTTCACTGCCGTAAAAACGGGCGCCGACGAAAATGACTCCTTCAGCCGAAGATTGATTGCTGCGGTAATTTCATCGGGGCTGCTATAAATCTCGCCCATCCAGTCTCCATTTTCGTCACGCCAGAAAACGAGCATTCGATCACGCGTGAAGGTCGAGAGACTGAAATAAGGCACACCCGCTTCGTCTTCCTGCCATTCGTCCATGATCGCTTTAGAAGCCAGCAGCATGCCGAGCGTTGCAACATCGTCGTCTTGAGTTGCGCGTTTGATCCGCGCATGCGTTGAGATGATAATGGTCTCGAAGTCAGTAAATCGCTTCCAGCCGCGCGGGCGATCGAAGCTGAAGACGCCTTGTTTCAAGCGCGTGCGGATGGTTTCCCGCGGGTCGCCCGCGACGCGTGCCACTTCTCCGACAAGCATCGGGCGGCAGCGAAAAACGTCATTAATCATAGCGGGCGACCTAAAGCGGTTTTCAGGAACCACTTCTGCTCAAGCCAAAAAACGGTTTCTCGCAACCATTTTTACATCAGCAGTTTTGAAGTTCAGCTGCGACCTGGCCCGCTCGATCCGCGCGGCGATCTCTCCGTCGGTTGCACCGGCCCGCCAGATCGATAGCACCAAGCTACCAGCGCGCTCTCGGATCGCCGTCCAACCCGACCAGCCCAAGCGCGTTGCGCAACAGGGCGGGATGGTCAGCGGACGAGGCACCGAACTCAGTAAAACACAGGAACTGCAAGACAAAATCCTCGGCAACGCGTGGTTGAGCCGCCATGATCTCGTCCTCAAGTATGTAAAGCATTTCGCATTCGGCGACGATTTCGTCATCGCTCAAGGTTGACGGTAGCGAATCCACTCTTTCGCGCTCTTCAAGCCATTGCTCAAAAATTCGTTGAAGGCGCAGAGAGCCCGTTGTCGGCGCCTCTTTTGGATCAGCGCTAAGGTAATCAGCCGAACTATCGTCAGCTCCCAAAAAGCTAGGCGCGGCGCAGGCTGCGGCGGGAAGCGCGCCCAAGACGGCGCGGCGGGTCGTGGTGTTGATCATCGGTTTTCTCACAGTTTGGCTTCTTAAGGCCGTGCCAGCGTCGGGCTGGCGCCGGGGTGTTAAGAACCTGCTGTGAGACAGGCACGACGTATTCCGCTTGCGCGTCTTGTGTTCCGCCGTCACCCCGACATAAGCTGTCGGAGCGCGGCACCGCCAAGCGCCGTCGCAGTTTCGCCGCCCTACGCGCCAACGTAGGAAACCCCTATCAGGTGTTGCGGCTATCACAGTCCGGGTTCTTAAGCCCACGGACACCCTGCCTTCAATGCGAGAATCGGTCAATCCCCCTAGGGGGAACGGCGATTTAGGGTTGTGTTAATAAAAAACTACTAAATGCACGTTCCAAAAATTACTTATCCACACGTTACGGTAGTCGCACCTACTGCTTGTGGTATAGGGTGCGCGTCATGCCAATTCGATTCCATCCAGGCCGGGGCGCAGTCCTTCGTTGCAACTACTCAACAGGCGGCTTTATGCCTCCTGAAATGGTTAAGGTTCGCCCAGCGGTAGTCCTGTGCGAAAGACCTCGCCGCAACAAGGGACTGCTGACTGTAGTTCCGCTCAGTACAACTGCGCCAACTCCGCAGATGGATTATCATTGCAAGGTGAGTGTAGAGGACTTGCCTGGCTTTCCGGTGGCCGAATGTTGGGTCAAGGCAGATATGATCGCGACGGTTGCCTTTCACCGTTTGGACATGTTCCGCCTTGGCCGTTGCAAAGAAACCGGTAAGCGTCAGTATATGAAAAAGTTTTTGTCACCCGAAGACCTTGAGAAGGTTCAAGAGTGCGTACGCGTGGCACTAGGACTGTAAGAAAAAGCCTTGCCTCGATCTCTGGGTTAATTGACATTTAACTGATCCGCCCACATATTGTGCCTTGATAGCTCGTGTTCTGCACTGAGCCTCAAGACCACATATGGCGGCCCTGTCGCACGAAACCAAGAGCGGCAGGGCCTCGGTCTTCACAATACAAAGAGCTTACCGATTTTGACACGCGCCGCGATCGTCCGCTGATCCGCGCGCTCTGGGGGTTTGTCCACTCGCCCAGTGACGGGGGTGCTTTGCGACGGTTCGCCGGGGCGCCCTCCCGATCTCATCTTTCCATCCAGCTCGATTTCAGCACCGGCCCGGCCTTCGCCCTGGGCGCGTCCTGTGTCGCCAGCTCCTGCCGCCGGGCATCCCAATCGGGCCGGATTATCTGCCGCGCCGCCATGGCATACACCAGGCAATCGAGGGCTTCGGCGCGCCGTCCTGGGATACGCTCGAAGCTGCGCACGGGCTGGCCGCGCCGATAGCGCAGCACGGCGCGTTCGCTAGCCACCTGTTCATGCCAGACGCGGGGCAGATCGCTGGACAGGCGGATTGACCCGCCGCGCGCCAGCCGGGCAAATATCTGCCCCTTGGCGGTGTCTACCCCGACAATCCAGAGCCGAGCGCCGGTCTTTGTCTTTGACCCTGGTCCTCCCCCACTGAAGTGGTCCTCCGCTATGTTTAGGAAAACGGAGGAAACACATGGCCAACAAGCGACCAAAGCCCGAGGAGATTGTCACGAAATTACGGCAAGTTGAGGTTCTGACGGGGCAAGGTCTGCCGCGACTGGATGCGATCCGGCAGATTGGCGTGACTGAACAGACCTACTACCGGTGGAAGAAGAAGTACGGTGGAATGGGCACAGACCAGTTGAAGGAATTGAAGCGGCTTCAGAAAGAGAACGAGCGGCTGCGCAAAGCTGTTTCCGATCTGACGTTGGACAAGCTGATCCTTGCAGAGGCCGCAAAGGGAAACTTCTAAGCCCCGCTCGTCGCCGTGCTTGCATTGATCGCGTTCGTGCCGAGCTGAATGTCTCGGAACGCCGCGCCTGCCGGGTACTGCGACAGCACCGATCCACACAGCGCAGGGTGCCAGTTGGCCGCCGGGATGAAGAACGATTGGTGGCCGACATGATCGAACTGACCCGGCAGTATGGCCGATACGGCTATCGTCGGATCGCTGCGCTGCTGAGAGACGCTGGCTGGCATGTGAACGATAAGCGGGTCGAAAGGCTGTGGCGACGAGAGGGGCTGAAAGTGCCAATGAAACAACCGAAGAAAGGGAGGCTCTGGCTCAATGACGGATCGTGTGTCCGGCTTCGGCCGGAACGGCGCGATCATGTCTGGAGCTATGACTTCGTGCATTGCCGCACCGAAGATGGAAAGGCGTTCCGCACGCTCAACATCATCGATGAATACAGCCGAGAATGTTTGGCCATCCGTGTGGATCGCAAGCTGAACTCGGGCAAGGTCATCGACACCTTGAGCGACCTGTTCATCCTGCGCGGCATCCCGTCGTTCATTCGGTCTGACAATGGCCCGGAGTTCGTTGCTCAGGCCGTGCGGGACTGGATCGAGGCTGTCGGAGCAAAGACCGCTTACATCGAACCCGGGTCGCCTTGGGAGAACGGATATTGTGAAGGCTTCAATGCCCGGTTCCGGGATGAGTTCTTGAACGGCGAAATCTTCTACAGCCTACGCGAGGCGCAAATATTGATCGAAGAATGGAGGAAGCACTACAACACGAAACGCCCACATAGTGCTCTGGGCTACCGCCCGCCAGCGCCAGAAGCCATCGTTCAGATGGACCAAAGGCCAGTCATGCACTAACAATCAGATCGGACCACTCAACTGGGGCTGATCA